>NZ_JBEZFS010000349.1:0-296 GCF_040649575.1 Nonomuraea sp. NPDC048916 | reverse complement strand
ACAAGGTTTTTCTGACTTGTCGCGGTGTGTGCTGCGTTCCGTTACTCTTCGCCGGGTCCGGGACAGCGCCGCGCTGTGAGGGTTTGTTGCTCGCGTCCACTAGGCAATTCTGAGACTGCAAACAGCGTTTGTTGTTTGTGTGTTTCGTAGGGTTACGGCGGTTATGGCGGGAAGGAAACACCCGGTTACATTCCGAACCCGGAAGTTAAGCTTCTCAGCGCCGATGGTACTGCACTCGGGAGGGTGTGGGAGAGTAGGTCGCCGCCGGACAATCGTTTGATGTGGGAAGGGCCTCC
>NZ_JBEZFS010000348.1:0-297 GCF_040649575.1 Nonomuraea sp. NPDC048916 | reverse complement strand
CAACGACATCAACCGCTGGTTCGAGTCCATCAGCGAGACCGTCGACCGGCTGCACACCGTGCAGAAGTCACTGTCGGAGCAGATCGCCACGCGAAGCAGCGACATCCAGGGCAGCGACCGGCAGGTCGCCGCGATCAACATCGCCCTCGTCATCGCCCTGCTGCTCCTCGTCCTCGCGGTCACGACCGTGATGGCCCGCTCGCTGGTCCGGCCGCTCAGGCGGCTGCGCGGAGACGCGCTCAAGGTCGCCGACCAGACCCTGCCCGACCTGGTGAAGCAGCTGCGCGAGAGCGAGGC
>NZ_JBEZFS010000347.1:0-299 GCF_040649575.1 Nonomuraea sp. NPDC048916 | reverse complement strand
CGGCGTTCGTTCCGTGATCGTGACGACCGTGGCCCCCGTGGTGAGGGCGGCTACGGCGGCCCCCGACGTGAGGGTGGCTACGGCGGTCCCCGGCGCGACGGTGATTCCGGTGCTGATCGGGGTCCGCGTCGTGATGATGAGCGGCGCTCCTTCCGTGATCGTGACGACCGTGGCCCCCGTCGTGAGGGTGGCTACGGCGGTCCCCGGCGCGACGGTGATTCCGGTGGTGACCGGCCGCGTCGTGAGGGTGGCTACGGGGCTGGTCCGCGTCGTGATGATGACCGGCGTTCGTTCCGTGA
>NZ_JBEZFS010000346.1:0-301 GCF_040649575.1 Nonomuraea sp. NPDC048916 | reverse complement strand
GCAGTACCATCGGCGCTGAGAAGCTTAACTTCCGGGTTCGGAATGTAACCGGGTGTTTCCTTCCCGCCATAACCGCCGTAACCCCGCGAAACACACAAACAACAAACGCTGTTTGCAGTCTCAGAATTGCCTAGTGGACGCGAGCAAGAAAGCTTTGTGGTCAAGTCCTCGGCCTATTAGTACCGGTCAGCTCCACACGTTACCGTGCTTCCACCTCCGGCCTATCAACCCGGTCGTCTACCGGGAGCCTTACCCACTCACGTGGTGGGAGACCTCATCTCAAGGCGAGCTTCCCGCTTAG
>NZ_JBEZFS010000345.1:0-307 GCF_040649575.1 Nonomuraea sp. NPDC048916 | reverse complement strand
TAGATCACTCCGCTTCGGGTCTACAGCATGCGACTCAAACGCCCTCTTCAGACTCGCTTTCGCTACGGCTCCCCCACACGGGTTAACCTCGCCACACACCATAACTCGCAGGCTCATTCTTCAAAAGGCACGCAGTCACATCACACACCAGCAAGCTGATGTAAGCTCCTACGGCTTGTAGGCACACGGTTTCAGGTACTCTTTCACAACCCCTCACCGGGGCACTTTTCACCTTTCCCTCACGGTACTCGTGCACTATCGGTCACCAGGGAGTATTTAGGCTTACCAGGTGGTCCTGGCAGATTCA
>NZ_JBEZFS010000344.1:0-309 GCF_040649575.1 Nonomuraea sp. NPDC048916 | reverse complement strand
TGAATCTGCCAGGACCACCTGGTAAGCCTAAATACTCCCTGGTGACCGATAGTGCACGAGTACCGTGAGGGAAAGGTGAAAAGTGCCCCGGTGAGGGGTTGTGAAAGAGTACCTGAAACCGTGTGCCTACAAGCCGTAGGAGCTTACGAGGATTTCGGTCCTTGTGTGATGTGACTGCGTGCCTTTTGAAGAATGAGCCTGCGAGTTATGGTGTGTGGCGAGGTTAACCCGTGTGGGGGAGCCGTAGCGAAAGCGAGTCTGAAGAGGGCGTTTGAGTCGCATGCTGTAGACCCGAAGCGGAGTGATCTA
>NZ_JBEZFS010000343.1:0-322 GCF_040649575.1 Nonomuraea sp. NPDC048916 | reverse complement strand
GTACTACATCCGTAGATCGCGTGGTAACAAGTCGCCTCGTCGGCGGTAGTGGCTGATAAGAGCGCGGGTTTGGTGGGCTTGCCGGAATCTGGACCAGGCCAGGACATGCTCGACGGCGCTGGCGGCCGGCACGATGAGGCGGGCGAAGACACGGCGGATCTCCGCCAGGGACGGCCGGATCAGCCGGCCCGCACTCAGCTGCGACTCTCCTGGTGTTGCGGGTCTTTTCCCTGATCAGCGGTGGGTGGCACCGGCTCGGGAGCGCTCTGGCCGTCCAGGTGCGCGCGGCTGACGGCAAGAAAAGCCAAGGCGAGCATGGCCG
>NZ_JBEZFS010000342.1:0-326 GCF_040649575.1 Nonomuraea sp. NPDC048916 | reverse complement strand
CCGGACACGGTGTGATCGAGGTGCCAAAGACAATGACCCGGAACTGAAAGGGGGCCGTCATGGCCACCACCACCGACCCCGTCATGAAAGCGGACTCGGGCGCGATGACGCGCCGCCGCCCCGTCGACTACGTCTGGGCGATCGCCCGGATCTCGCTCGGCTGGATCTTCCTCTGGGCCTTCCTCGACAAGACCTTCGGCTGGGGCTTCGCCACTCCGGCCAACCGCGCCTGGATCGAGGGCGGCAGCCCCACGACCGGCTTCCTCAAGGGCACCGGTGAGAACGCGCTCGGCGGCTTCTTCAGCTCGCTGGCCGGACAGGCCTGG
>NZ_JBEZFS010000341.1:0-339 GCF_040649575.1 Nonomuraea sp. NPDC048916 | reverse complement strand
TTCGACGGCGCCTCGTGTGGCGTGTCGGTGTCCATCGGGGCGCAGTCGCCCGACATCGCCCAGGGGGTCGACGACGCCTACGAGCACCGCGTCGACGGCGACGGCGACGAGCTGGACCGGCAGGGCGCCGGTGACCAGGGGCTGATGTTCGGCTACGCGTGCCGAGAGACGCCCGAGCTGATGCCGCTGCCGATCACGCTGGCCCACCGGCTGGCCCAGCGCCTGTCGGAGGTGCGCAAGTCGGGCCTGGTGCCCTACCTGCGGCCCGACGGCAAGACCCAGGTCACCATCGAGTACGACGGCGACCTGCCGGTCCGCCTCGACACCGTGGTCGTCTCC
>NZ_JBEZFS010000340.1:0-347 GCF_040649575.1 Nonomuraea sp. NPDC048916 | reverse complement strand
CGGCTCGGCCGCATCGATGCTCACCCGGTGCACGGTGCGGACGGCGTCCGGCGCCACCGCGGTGGCCGCGTGGTAGGTCGTCTCCGTCTTCCAGACCACCAGGTCGTCGGTGGTCCAGCGGTGGGTGTAGACCCGCTCGGGGTCCTGGATGAGGCTGTCCAGCAGCGCGAAGAACTCCGCGTTCTCGTTGGCGTCGAACCCGACGACGGAGTCCATGTACTCCGGGGCGCCGTAGAGGTACTGGCGTCCGCTGGCCGGGTCGCGCTTCACCAGCGGGTGCTCGACCTTCGGGTACTCCTGGTCGACGAGCGCCCGGAACTCGGCGATGGACAGGCCGACATGCTCGC
>NZ_JBEZFS010000339.1:0-348 GCF_040649575.1 Nonomuraea sp. NPDC048916 | reverse complement strand
ACGCACAAGAGGCGGCTGTCCGCGCTGGGTCCCGGTGGTCTGTCGCGTGAGCGGGCCGGCTTCGAGGTCCGCGACGTGCACCCGTCCCACTACGGCCGGATGTGCCCGATCGAGACCCCTGAAGGCCCCAACATCGGCCTGATCGGCGCGCTGGCCTCCTATGCCCGGCTCAACGCCTTCGGTTTCATCGAGACGCCCTATCGCAAGGTCGTCGACGGCAAGGTGACCGACCAGATCGACTACCTCACCGCCGACGAGGAAGACCGCTTCGTCAAGGCGCAGGCCAACACGACGCTCAACCCCGACGGCTCGTTCGCCGAGACCCGCGTCCTGGTCCGCACCAAGGGC
>NZ_JBEZFS010000338.1:0-348 GCF_040649575.1 Nonomuraea sp. NPDC048916 | reverse complement strand
ACGCACAAGAGGCGGCTGTCCGCGCTGGGTCCCGGTGGTCTGTCGCGTGAGCGGGCCGGCTTCGAGGTCCGCGACGTGCACCCGTCCCACTACGGCCGGATGTGCCCGATCGAGACCCCTGAAGGCCCCAACATCGGCCTGATCGGCTCGCTCGCCTCCTACGGCCGCATCAACGCGTTCGGCTTCGTCGAGACGCCTTACCGCAAGGTCGTCGACGGCAAGGTGACCGACCAGATCGACTACCTCACCGCCGACGAGGAAGACCGCTTCGTCAAGGCGCAGGCCAACACGACGCTCAACCCCGACGGCTCGTTCGCCGAGACCCGCGTCCTGGTCCGCACCAAGGGC
>NZ_JBEZFS010000337.1:0-349 GCF_040649575.1 Nonomuraea sp. NPDC048916 | reverse complement strand
ATCGCGGCGAGCCTCCTGATCGCCGGACTCGCCACCATCCTCCAGACGATCGGCCTCGGCCCCTTCGCCGGCAACCGGCTCCCCTTCGTCAACGCCGCCTCCTCCGCCGGGATCGCGCCGATGCTCGCCATCGCCGAGACCAGCGCACCGGGCCACCAACTCCCCGCGATCTACGGGGCGGTGCTCGTCGCCGGAGTCTTCTGCCTGGCCGTTGGACCGTTCTTCGGCAGACTGCTGCGCTTCTTCCCGCCGCTCGTCACCGGCGTGGTCATCACCCTCATCGGCGTCACCCTCATGCCCGTGCCCGTCGCCTGGGCGCAGGGCGGCGACGCCACCGCCGACGACTTCG
>NZ_JBEZFS010000336.1:0-349 GCF_040649575.1 Nonomuraea sp. NPDC048916 | reverse complement strand
ACATCATCTACGCGATCGTGATGGTCGGCCTGGCCCTGGCCGGCGCCGGCACCACGCTCGGCCTGGGCAACCTACCGATCGTTCAGCGCACCCCGTACCTGAAGTAGCAGGCACACTCGCGACGCCCACCCCCCTCACCCGGGGTGGGCGTCGCGAGTGTGCCTGCTACTTCAGGTACGGGGTGCGCTGAACGATCGGTAGGTTGCCCAGGCCGAGCGTGGTGCCGGCGCCGGCCAGGGCCAGGCCGACCATCACGATCGCGTAGATGATGTGGTCGTCCATGAAGGGGTTGGTGGTCAGGGGCAGTGCGGCCGCCCACATCATGACCATCAGGAGGCTTCCGGTGACG
>NZ_JBEZFS010000335.1:0-349 GCF_040649575.1 Nonomuraea sp. NPDC048916 | reverse complement strand
AGTTGAGCGCCACCACCCTGCTGCGCTTCGCCACCGCCGGGTCCGTCGACGACGGCAAGTCCACCCTCGTGGGCCGTCTGCTGCACGACTCCAAGTCGGTCCTCACCGACCAGCTGGAGGCCGTCGAGCAGGCCTCGCTCAACCGTGGGCAGGAGGCTCCGGACCTGGCGCTGCTGACCGACGGGCTGCGGGCCGAGCGCGAGCAGGGCATCACCATCGATGTCGCCTACCGCTACTTCGCCACCACCCGGCGGCGGTTCATCCTCGCCGACACCCCGGGCCATGTGCAGTACACCCGGAACATGGTGACCGGCGCCTCCACCGCCGAGCTGGCCGTGGTGCTGGTCGA
>NZ_JBEZFS010000334.1:0-350 GCF_040649575.1 Nonomuraea sp. NPDC048916 | reverse complement strand
ACTCCGACTTCGCGACTGCCGAGTTCGGCGAAGGGGTCTTCAGCAAGGGCGGCGAACGCCAGCTCGTAACCGCAGTACGTCGCCTCCTGAGCTGCTCCCACATGCCCCGTGTCGCAGCGATATTCGGGGCGGGCGTCGACGTGGCCCAGGCACCAATCCGGTTCGGCCGTAGTGACGTCGCCGTGGTCCAACGTGGAGACGGTGACCATTCTCGACTCGGACTCGCCCATACGCTTTCCTTGCTCTACTTGTCGAACAGATCGATCTGGCCGGCCACCGGCCGCATCACTCACCGAGGCCCTGCTCGTCACGCCAGGAGAGCCGGACGCACGACGGTTCGGGCTCTTTCG
>NZ_JBEZFS010000333.1:0-352 GCF_040649575.1 Nonomuraea sp. NPDC048916 | reverse complement strand
GCCTCCTTCGGCAGGCCCGCGAACTTGTCCTTGACCCAGCGGCCCTTGCCCATGAGGCCCGAGTACCGCTTGTCCTTGTACTTCTTCATCCGGCTCTTGTGGTCCGCCGTGAACGCGTCCCGCGCCGACTTCTCGCCCGCCGTGAACGCCGAGTCCACCTTCTTGTCCAGGCCGGACAGGGTGTCCTCGACGTCCTTCTTCGTGCCGTCGTAGACCTTCTGGAGCTTCGCCGTGACCTCGGCGCGCTTCTTCTCGTCCTTCGACTTCGTGTCGTTCTTGCCGCCGTCCACCTGCTTGCCGGCGGTGGCCCGGGTCGCGGTCAGGGCCGACATCGCCTGGGCACCGGAGGCCG
>NZ_JBEZFS010000332.1:0-352 GCF_040649575.1 Nonomuraea sp. NPDC048916 | reverse complement strand
TCCGGCAACGCGGCCTGGAGGAGAAGCAGTTGGTCGAGGGCGGCCGGCTGGTGGACATGGACGAGATCGCCGACAGCGTGCTGGACGCCTCGGTGAAGGTGGTGTGGCACTGAGATGGCCAGAGGCATTCCGCGTACCGATGTGCTGATCACGCTCATGGGCTCGCCGCACGGCTCCGACCTGGTCACCAGCGTGCTGCGGCTCGTGGAGTCGCTGCTGCGGCGGGAGGCCAGTGTGCAGGTGTGGGCCTGCGGCTACGCGACGCTGCTCACCCAGGAGGGCCTCGGCGAGTCGAAGCCCCGCAACCTCGCCGACTGGTCCGTCGACTATCCGTCGACCGCCACCGTCATCC
>NZ_JBEZFS010000331.1:0-352 GCF_040649575.1 Nonomuraea sp. NPDC048916 | reverse complement strand
GGCGCGTACGCGGTCGTGCCGCTGCCGGGGCTGAAGCCGGGTGACATCGCGCCGGCGTTCGCGGGCGGCAACAACATCGGTGTCCTGAAGAGCACGACACACCGCACACTCGCCGTCGACCTGATGAAGCGGCTCGCGTCGAAGAAGACGCAGAGCGAACTCTTCGACGCCATGGGCTTCCTGCCGACGTTCTCGGACGTGCGGGAGCAGGTCGCGGCGAAGGAACCGTTCGTCAAGCCCTTCGTCCGGACCCTCGCCGCGGGCGCGAAGTTCGTGCCGGCCTCGCCCGCCTGGGCGGGGATCGACTCGTCGCTGGTGCTGCCGACGATGTTCCAGCAGGTCATCAGCGGCA
>NZ_JBEZFS010000330.1:0-352 GCF_040649575.1 Nonomuraea sp. NPDC048916 | reverse complement strand
CTCGCCCATCGCGTCGATGAACGAGATCTTCGTGGCGAGGAAGGAGTTGGCGGAGACCTTCGCCAGTAGTACCCGGTGAAATCAGGCGACTTGGCCCGGCGCTTCATCCAGGATGACCCCATGAGTCACGACCTGACGACGTTCCTCCGCACACGGCTGGATGAGGAGGCCGACCTGGCCCGACGCTGTGACGGTGACGGCTGCGGGGTGTGGACCGCTCACGGGCACACGGTCGACTTCTGCCAAGGAGAACTCTCCGGTTTCCATCCCACGATCGCCCTGCACGTCGCGCTGCACGACCCGGCTCGCATCCTGCGGGAGATCGAGGCCAAGCGACGCGTGCTCGCCCGCC
>NZ_JBEZFS010000329.1:0-353 GCF_040649575.1 Nonomuraea sp. NPDC048916 | reverse complement strand
GGACTTCTTGAGGACTCTTCAAGCCCTCAAACCGGGCTTCACATCACTCTCCACGACGGCTGATGACATTCCAGAGGGCTTCCTGTGAAACTGATGCCCTCTGACTCAGGAGGGGCCATGTCTCACACCGGAAACCATCGGCTGCGTGCGTCGCGCATCGCCGCCGGTTACCCGTCCCAGCAGGCGCTCGCCGACGCCCTCGGCGTAGGAGTACGACAGGTGCGGCGGTGGGAGAGCGACGCACCGCCTTGGCCGCAAGGTGATGTGCAGCAAGCACTCCCCCGCCTGCTCGGTTCGAACCTCACAGAGCTGGGCTTCACCCCGCCCGGGAGCGCACCTCACCCTCGCCCGAC
>NZ_JBEZFS010000328.1:0-353 GCF_040649575.1 Nonomuraea sp. NPDC048916 | reverse complement strand
GTCCAACGGCAACTTCCACGGCGCGCCCGTCGCGTACGTCCTCGACTTCCTCGCGATCGTCGCCGCCGACCTCGGCTCCATCTGCGAACGCCGCACCGACCGGCTGCTCGACAAGAGCCGCTCGCACGGCCTGCCGCCGTTCCTCGCGGACGACGCCGGGGTCGACTCCGGTCTGATGATCGCCCAGTACACCCAGGCCGCCCTGGTCAGCGAGATGAAGCGGCTGGCCGTTCCCGCCTCCGCCGACTCGATCCCGTCCTCCGCGATGCAGGAGGACCACGTCTCCATGGGCTGGTCCGCCGCCCGCAAGCTCCGTACCGCCGTGGACAACCTGGCCCGGATCGTCGCCGTCG
>NZ_JBEZFS010000327.1:0-354 GCF_040649575.1 Nonomuraea sp. NPDC048916 | reverse complement strand
GACCGCCCGCGAGCAGCACGTGGTGACGGCCCGCACCTCCGGCGTCCTGACCCGCCTGGACGCCTACGACGTCGGCGTCGCCGCCTGGCGCCTCGGCGCGGGCCGCGCCCGCAAGGAGGACCCGGTGCAGGCCGGCGCGGGCGTCGAGCTGCACGCCAAGCCCGGCGACACCGTCACCGAGGGCCAGCCCCTGATGACGCTGCACACGGACACCCCGGAGAAGTTCGACTACGCCCTCAAGGCGCTGCCCGACGCGTACGACATCGCCCCGGCCGGCACGTCGTTCGCACCGCTGCCGGTGGTGCGGGAACGTATCGCCTGACCTGCGGTTTCCTCGTACGGGTGAACGGGACA
>NZ_JBEZFS010000326.1:0-354 GCF_040649575.1 Nonomuraea sp. NPDC048916 | reverse complement strand
TCTTCCGATCTCGTACGGGGAGTTGGTCGGCGAGGAGGGCGCCAACCCTCCCCCGCTGCTCACCCCCTTCGCCTGGTCCCTGATGGCCGTGCACTGCCTGGAGCTGCTGACCGCCGCCTACCACGGCCAGTCGCAGTGGCCCCGGGCGGAGATCGAGGGGCTGGTCCAGGCACTGGTGGATGCCGCCTGGAGGCGCGGCAGCGTCAGTGACCGCAAGTTCGCCGTCGACTGTCTGCCCCTGCTGCCGGAGCCGGTCCGCGAGCGGTACATCGACCGCGCGTTCGCCGGTGGCAGCGGCTGGATCCGCACCACGGCGCTGCGCGACTGCGCCACGTTGCCCGCCCTGACCCCCGG
>NZ_JBEZFS010000325.1:0-355 GCF_040649575.1 Nonomuraea sp. NPDC048916 | reverse complement strand
GGCCTGGTCCGCGCGGTCGAGAAGTTCGACTACGCCAAGGGCTTCAAGTTCTCCACGTACGCGACGTGGTGGATCCGGCAGGCCATCACGCGCTCCATCGCCGACCAGTCCCGTACGATCCGGCTCCCCGTCCACCTGGTGGAGGAGCTCGGCCGGATCCGTCGGGTGCAGCGCGAGTTCAACCGTGAGCACGGGCGCGACCCGGAGCACGAGGAGATCGCCGCCGAGCTCGACTCCAACGCCGAGCGCGTGGGCAACGTCCTGGACTGGGCCCGTGACCCGGTCAGCCTGAACATGTCCGTCGACGACGACGGCGACACCCAGTTCGGCGACCTGCTGGAGGACACCTCCGCCG
>NZ_JBEZFS010000324.1:0-356 GCF_040649575.1 Nonomuraea sp. NPDC048916 | reverse complement strand
GGTCAGGGTCTCGATGTCGAGGTCGTTGGTGGGCTCGTCGAGGAAGAGGACGTTGGGCTCGTCCATCAGCAGCCGCAGGATCTGGAGCCGGCGGCGCTCACCGCCGGAGAGGTCGCCGACGGGCGTCCACTGCTTCTCCTTGGTGAAGCCGAACTGCTCGCAGAGCTGGCCCGCCGTCATCTCGCGGCCCTTGCCGAGGTCGACCCGGTCGCGCACCTGCTGGACCGCCTCCAGCACCCGGAGGTTCGGGTTCAGCTCGGAGACCTCCTGGGAGAGGTAGGCGAGCTTGACGGTCTTGCCGACGACGACCTTCCCGGCCGCGGGCTGCTCGTCGCCCTGCGTACGGGCGGAGATCG
>NZ_JBEZFS010000323.1:0-356 GCF_040649575.1 Nonomuraea sp. NPDC048916 | reverse complement strand
CCGAAGACCGCTGGGACCTGTGGTCGGCCTTCCAGGCCAGGGTGATCGACACCGTCAAGGGGTTCAAGGTGCCGCTGATCCGGCTGCCCAAGGAGACCCGCAAGGAAGCGGTGTGCTCCGTGTTCGAGCGAGTGAACACCGGCGGCGTCGTCCTCAACGTCTTCGAGTTGCTCACGGCGACCTATGCCGGTGACGCGCAGTACGCGGAGCGCAACGGGGGCGAGGACTTCAGCCTCATCGAGGACTGGCGGGCCATCAAGGGCGCGTTGTGCTCGGAGCACCAGGTCTTCGGGACGACGGACAAGGACGGCGGTCAGGAGACCGGGCTCAGCAGCCTGGACTTCCTTCAGGCCATC
>NZ_JBEZFS010000322.1:0-356 GCF_040649575.1 Nonomuraea sp. NPDC048916 | reverse complement strand
ACGTCGACAGCCGAAAGGCCTTTGGTTGTCCCCACAACCAGTTGTGACGAGACGACTCTATCCAGCAATCGCCCTCCCGCATATCCACTCGTCAAAGGCAACCCTCTCGGGCCATCTGTGCAGGTCAAGTGACCGGAGGGTAGCTAAGACCGTACCGCGCGGCAGTGCCCGAGCGGTGCGGCCTTGGCAACGTTGATCCTGCGTGGGCGTACCAGCGAGAGGGGGGCTGAGCACGAGGCTTGGCAGGGGCACGAGTGCTGATGGCTCGCGGCGGCACGGTCAGCTGGGGGCGCCTTCGCCGACGGGCGTCGCCCCTGCTCCGGGGTCACGGAGGAGTAGCCCGCCCGAAGCTCAAC
>NZ_JBEZFS010000321.1:0-357 GCF_040649575.1 Nonomuraea sp. NPDC048916 | reverse complement strand
GTCGTGATGACGTTGTCGGCCGAGTCGCCGCTGCTGGAGTTCTTCAGGCGGTACGCGCTGCCGTCCGGCGCCAGCAGATCGACGACCAGGTCGCCGCGCCAGGTGTGCTTGATGTCGACGCCCACCTGAAGGGCGGCCGGGGCGTTGCCCGTCCGTCCGGTGACCGCGATCGACGAGGTCACCGCGGCTCCCGCGTCCGGGATGGCGACATCGTCGGTGTTGCTGAACACGCCTTCGCCGGTGGGCGGTTCGCCGCTGTCGGAGGACAGGGTCCAGATCGCGTGGGCGGCGGCGTCGCTGTTGCGGTCCAGGGCGGTGTCGTTGATGTTGCTCAGGCTGTCGCAGGACGAGTGGTAG
>NZ_JBEZFS010000320.1:0-357 GCF_040649575.1 Nonomuraea sp. NPDC048916 | reverse complement strand
GCGAGTCTGGCACGCACCACTGACACTCCGTCCTGCCTTTTCCGTGAGGACTCGACACCTGGTCGACAGATTCCGTCGCGTAACCAAAAGGCAACAACGGAATCACTTGTTGGAGTCCTATTGCTCTGTCAGGATCGGCAGTCAAATCAAGCTGGAGCTACGCCGACCCCCGCCCTGCGGGGTGAACGGCGGAGGAGAGCGACATGCACAATCCGGGCCATCGCTTCCAGGCGCAGGACCGCTTCGCGGACGGCGCGCAGTACATCGCGGGCAGGTTCGCCAAGGGAACCTCGGGGCGCCGTCACGCGGTCGTGGACCCCGCCACCGGCGAGGAGGTCTACCGGTACGAGCTGGCGG
>NZ_JBEZFS010000319.1:0-357 GCF_040649575.1 Nonomuraea sp. NPDC048916 | reverse complement strand
CTTGTGCAGTTCGGCCGTGACGGACGCCTGGTAGGTCGTGGACCACTTCGCCCCGTCCTCGCCGCCCTGCGCAGCGACGTCCGCCGGGGTGAGGATGACGGTGCACCTGATGCGGTGGAGGGCCGGGTGCTCGATCCCGTCCAGTTCGGTCGCCGCCGGCTCGGACTCCGTCGCTCCCACCACCTCGGCGAGCGCCTTCAGCTCGATCGCGGCGCAGGAGTCGGACTCCACGCGGTACCCGTGCAGGTCCGGCTTCCGGTCGCCACCGATCCCGTACGCGAACACCACCGCCGCCCACACCACGGAAGCCACCAGCGCGCCGCCCACACCCCAGAGCAGCCCCGACCCCCGCCGCCG
>NZ_JBEZFS010000318.1:0-357 GCF_040649575.1 Nonomuraea sp. NPDC048916 | reverse complement strand
TCCGTCCGGTCAGTGCCCGCCCGGCTGAAGTCCCCCCGGCTGGAGCCCTGCGTCGCGAGCGAGGAGAGCGGCCTGGACCCGGTTGTCGCAGTCGAGCTTGGCGAGGATGCGGCTGACGTACGTCTTCACCGTGGCCTCGCTCATATGCAGCCGCCGCCCCGCGTCCGCGTTGGAGAGCCCCTCCCCGAGCAGCGCCAGCACCTCACGCTCCCGGGTGGTGAGCCCGTCGAGCCGACGCCGCGCGGCCTCCCCGCGCGTGGTGGCCCCGGTGGCGGAGAGCGCGTCCGCCACATGCCGAGTGGCCGCGGGTGAGAGATACGCGTTGCCCGCCGCCGCGGCCCGCACCGCCTCGATCAG
>NZ_JBEZFS010000317.1:0-360 GCF_040649575.1 Nonomuraea sp. NPDC048916 | reverse complement strand
GCCTCATCGTGCCGGCCGCCAGCGCCGTCGAGCATGTCCTGGCCTGGTCCAGATTCCGGCAAGCCCACCAAACCCGCGCTCTTATCAGCCACTACCGCCGACGAGGCGACTTGTTACCACGCGATCTACGGATGTAGTACCAGTGGGCTCCCGCTAAGGGGGGAGGGGACATCCCGGCCCGGGGAATCACCGCTACGAATGCGACCCGTCTAGCCTCGATCTTTCGTGATCTTGGCGTGGTCGGTTGATCGGTTCGGCTGAAGGTGGAATGCGTGCTGTGGTCAGCACACTGGCCCGGCTGTCGCGCCGAGTGGGCGGGGTTCCACGGGCCCGCGGGTGTCCTTTCCTGGTCGTAGGGGC
>NZ_JBEZFS010000316.1:0-360 GCF_040649575.1 Nonomuraea sp. NPDC048916 | reverse complement strand
CGGCGGCCGCCTGCCGCAGGAGGTGGGTCTTGGCGATCTCGCCGACGTGCTTGATGTGCGGCAGGAACCGCTCGTGCTCGACCGCGGCGAGCGCCAGCGGGCCGCCGGGGCCGGTCGACGGGGGCCCGGTGCGTACCAACAGCGCCAGGTCCGCTTCGGTCGCGGTGAACTCGCCGGCCGTGGAGGAGACCGTGGCCGTCAGGGAGAGGTCGGCGGCCGGTGCGGCGGCGAGAGCGGTACGGAGGTGGGCGCGGACCAGGTCTTCGGGCAGCGCCCGGCCGAAGAGCTCCACCGACGCGGACCGCAACCGCTCCAGATGGAGGTCGAGGCCCCGGATCCGCCCGTCGCGGATCTGTGCGG
>NZ_JBEZFS010000315.1:0-362 GCF_040649575.1 Nonomuraea sp. NPDC048916 | reverse complement strand
GCCGGGACTGGGAGCCCGGCGGCATGGGGGAGGTCGGCGAGGCGTTCCGGGAGACGACGTTGGACAGCGGCCCAGAGGACGTGGGGGTGGCTCCCGCGACGCCTCTGTTCCCGGTTGCGGTCAACGAAGACGGCAGTCAGGGCGTTTTCATGATCAACCCTGTGGGATCCGAGGAGCGGTTCTGGCTGACCGGCGAAGGAGACAGCTTCTTCTTCAAGGAATTCGCCGACGTGCTCGGCTTCCTCGCCGACGCGGGTTCCTGCGAACCAAGGGAGTCGCTTCTCCCGTAGCGCACGTAGTCCGTGTCTCCGCTTCCTCCTGAGGAACGTTCCGCTGTCGGGGCAGCGGTGAGCCTGGCCGCT
>NZ_JBEZFS010000314.1:0-362 GCF_040649575.1 Nonomuraea sp. NPDC048916 | reverse complement strand
CTCGTGCAGCTCGACGTACGCGCCCACGGCCTCGGCGAGCTCGACCGCGCGGCGGACGTCTTCGATGATGGGGACATTGCGCAGGACGGTGCGCCCCCTGGCGGCGAGGAGAGCGGCCCCGATCATCGGTAGCACGGCGTTCTTCGCATGCGTCTCGATGTGCGACGCCGTCTCACCCGTCGTCTTCAGCACACCCTGAATACCCTGCGGCTTCAGATCCCAGCCCGACACCACAACCCCCGTGAAACGTAAATCCCCGACAACTACCGCCGGATCAGCCGATGTTGTCGACCGCCGCCTTCGCCTTCGAGATCGTCGACTGCGCCGTCCCGTCGTTCTTCTCCAGCGTCGTCTTCAACAGC
>NZ_JBEZFS010000313.1:0-362 GCF_040649575.1 Nonomuraea sp. NPDC048916 | reverse complement strand
ATGACCTCGACACACGGACACCACCACGCCCCCGCCGACCTCGCCCCCGAGCACCCGGCCCGGATCTCCGTCTCCCAGCTCCTCCCCTACGTCTACAAGGCGATGATCCGCCTCGACGTCGCCGCCCGGAAGGGCCTGGACCCGGTCCTGGTGGAGCTGGTGAAGATCCGGGCCTCGCAGCTCAACCGGTGCGCGTTCTGCCTGGACATGCACAGCAAGGACGCGCTCGCGGCGGGCGAGTCCGCCGAGCGGATCGTGCAGCTCAGCGCCTGGGAGGAGTCGCAGCACTTCTACACCGAGAAGGAGCTGGCGGCGCTCGCCCTGACCGAGGCGGTCACCGTCCTGACCGACGGCTTCGTCCC
>NZ_JBEZFS010000312.1:0-364 GCF_040649575.1 Nonomuraea sp. NPDC048916 | reverse complement strand
ATCCTGCACCGCGGTGTGGGTGCGGTCACCGAGTCGGACATCAACCTGGCGACGGGTTCCGACGCCATCGTGATCGGCTTCAACGTGCGCGCCGCAGGGCGTGCCGAGCAGATGGCCGAGCGCGAAGGCGTGGACGTCCGGTACTACTCGGTCATCTACCAGGCGATCGAAGAGATCGAAGCGGCCCTCAAGGGTCTGCTCAAGCCGGAGTACGAAGAGGTCGAGCTCGGCACGGCGGAGATCCGCGAGATCTTCCGCTCGTCCAAGCTGGGCAACATCGCCGGTGTGCTGGTCCGCTCCGGCGAGGTCAAGCGCAACACCAAGGCGCGCCTGCTGCGCGATGGCAAGGTCATCGCGGAGAACC
>NZ_JBEZFS010000311.1:0-365 GCF_040649575.1 Nonomuraea sp. NPDC048916 | reverse complement strand
CCTCGGAGGAGATGAAGGTACGCGACGAGTCCCGCAAGATCCTCGGGCTGCCCCAGCTGTGCGTCGCCGTCACCTGCGTCCGGGTGCCGGTGGTCACCACGCACTCGCTCACCGTCCACGCCCGCTTCGAGGGCGAGGTCACCGTCGACAAGGCCCGCGAGATCCTCGCCACCGCACCCGGCGTCGTCCTCTTCGACGACCCGGCCGCCGGCGAGTTCCCGACCCCCGCCGACGTGGTGGGCACCGACCCGACCTGGGTGGGCCGCGTACGCCGCGCGCTCGACGACCCGACGGCACTCGAACTGTTCGTCTGCGGGGACAACCTGCGCAAGGGCGCCGCTCTGAACACCGCGCAGATCGCGGAG
>NZ_JBEZFS010000310.1:0-365 GCF_040649575.1 Nonomuraea sp. NPDC048916 | reverse complement strand
GGCGAGGACCTGGGCGATCCGCTCGTCTCCTACATCGTCCTCGGCGTCGCCTTCCTGCTGGAGGGCTACTCGCTGCGCACCGGGGTCAAGCAGGTGCGCCGCGAGGCGTCACGGCTGCGGGTGCCGGACACGTACTACCTGCGGCACACCCCGGACACCGCGGTGAAGGCCGTGGTGATGGAGGACTCGGCGGCCCTGATCGGCCTGCTGCTGGCGGCGGGCGGTCTGCTCGGCGGGCAGCTCTCCGGCTCCGGCGTCTGGGACGGCATCGCGTCCTGCCTGATCGGGGTGTTGCTGGTGTACGTGGCGTGGGTGCTGGGCCGCGCCAACGCGCAGCTGCTCATCGGGCGGCCGCTGCCCCGGGC
>NZ_JBEZFS010000309.1:0-365 GCF_040649575.1 Nonomuraea sp. NPDC048916 | reverse complement strand
GGTCAGCCAAGGGTGGCGATGGCCTGATTGAACGTGGCGGACGGGCGCATGACCGCCTCGGCCTTGGCCGGGTCGGGCTGGAAGTAGCCGCCGATCTCGGCCGGGGAGCCCTGCACCGCGATCAGCTCGGCGACGATGGTCTCCTCCTGCTCGGCCAGGGTCTTGGCGAGCGGGGCGAACGCCTCGGCGAGCTTGGCGTCGTCGGTCTGCTGCGCCAGCTCCTGGGCCCAGTAGAGGGCCAGGTAGAAGTGGCTGCCGCGGTTGTCGATGCCGCCGAGGCGACGGCTCGGGGACTTGTCCTCGTTGAGGAAGGTGCCCGTCGCCCGGTCCAGGGTGTCGGCGAGGACCTGGGCCCGCGCGTTGTC
>NZ_JBEZFS010000308.1:0-365 GCF_040649575.1 Nonomuraea sp. NPDC048916 | reverse complement strand
ACGTGGCCGGCGTGGACGGAGCGGATGGCGCGGGCCAGCGCCTCGGGGTCGACGTCCTTGTAGACGTATCCCCCGGCGCCGGCGCGCAGGGCGGGGACCACGGTGCGCTGCTCGGTGAAGCTGGTGACGACCAGGACGCGGGCGGGGTTGGCCAGTTCCCGCAGGCGGCGCAGGGCCTCGACGCCGTCCATGCCGGGCATCTTGACGTCCATCAGGACGACGTCGGGCTGGAGCTCCTCGGCGCGGGCTACGCCTTCGGCTCCGTCGCCGGCCTCGCCGACCACCTCGATGTCGTCCTGGACCTCCAGGAAGGTGCGCAGGCCGCGGCGGACCACCTGGTGGTCGTCGACGAGCAGCACCTTGAT
>NZ_JBEZFS010000307.1:0-366 GCF_040649575.1 Nonomuraea sp. NPDC048916 | reverse complement strand
AACGCGCGAACGCCCAGCTGAAGAGCTGGAAGATCCTCCGAAAGCTACGCTGCAGCCCTTCCAAGGCCGGCCACCTCTGTAAGGCCATCGCCGTCCTTCAGAACCACCGAGTTGCCCAGGGCGCCTGAGGATGAAAAAGGTTCAGTGTGCGGCGGTTGCGGCACTAGTCGTTGGAGTCGTCAGCGACTGAGGACGTCCCGTCCCCGTCCCCGCCGCCGCCCGACGACATGGTCACCGTGCCTTTCGTCATGTCCACGATCGCGCCGTGGGTGTCGTGGAAGTGGGTGAGCTGAGTTCCGGGATCGAACGTGATGGTGTCGTACTCGGGCGCTGCTGGGGGAAGCTGGGTCATCCGACCCAACCCCC
>NZ_JBEZFS010000306.1:0-367 GCF_040649575.1 Nonomuraea sp. NPDC048916 | reverse complement strand
CCCCGGCCCCGCTCACCCGCGGACCGGGGCCGCGCCGTGCGGCGACGGAAACCGGGGCCCGATCGCGGGAACCACCGCCCGCGGGGCCGCGTCGATGAGTGGTGTTCCCCACATCTGTCGTGGATGCGGAACGGAGCACCCGTTCCGGGTGTTCTTGGAACATTGACGGGGAATAGCCGCCTGGCGGCCCCGTCCGGGGATTTTGGGGAATCGGCAACGATGGAGAAGCGTGTGATGACGGACAGCAAGCGGCGCAGGGGCCTCGTGGCCGTGTCCGCACTGCTCGGCGGCGTGCTGGTGCTTTCGGCCTGTACCGACGACGGCGACAAGGGCGGAAAGACGAGCGCCGGGAGTTCGGAGTCGTCGC
>NZ_JBEZFS010000305.1:0-367 GCF_040649575.1 Nonomuraea sp. NPDC048916 | reverse complement strand
GGCGTATGGACATGTATGTGGAGGCGTATGGGCTCACGCGACTGAGGATCTCGGTGCTTTCGGCCGAGCTGTGGCTCGGCCTGGTCATCGTGCTCATCATGGCGGCCGGGGTGTGGGGAGCCCGCTGGCTGCCGCGTGCCGTCGCGGCGAGTGCGGCCGCGGGGGTGCTCGTGTTCGGGTTCGTCTCACCGGACGGTCTGATCGCCGAGCGCAACGTCCAAAGGTACGAGGAGACCGGCAAGTTCGACCTCGACTACGCGCGCGACCTGTCCGCCGACGCCGTACCGGCCCTCGATGAGCTGAAGGAGCCGCTGCGTTCCTGCGCGCTGCGCGCCATCGCACGGGGTCTGGGTGAGGACGGCCCCTG
>NZ_JBEZFS010000304.1:0-368 GCF_040649575.1 Nonomuraea sp. NPDC048916 | reverse complement strand
GGGGTGCCCTCCATCAGCAGCGAGCCGATGGCCAGGGTCTCGCCCATGCCCCAGTCGATCGTGCCGTCCTCGACCATCGCCGCGCGGCGCTGGAGCTGCGGCAGCAGACGGGGGTGGACGGTGACCCGCTCGGGGATATTGACCTGCGACTCGGCGATCCGCTTGACGACCTCCGGGGAGACCGCGGTGTTGACCGTGACCGGGAACTCCGCCTCGGGGCCCTCCGGCTCGTGCTCCACCGGGTGCGAGGTGGCCTCGCGGACCTCGGTGAAGACCTTCTCCAGCTGGCCCTGGAAGTCCTGGAGCGCCTGCTCCGCCTCTTCGAGGGTGATGTCGCCCCGGCCGATCAGCGACTCGGTGTAGAGCTT
>NZ_JBEZFS010000303.1:0-369 GCF_040649575.1 Nonomuraea sp. NPDC048916 | reverse complement strand
GGCGAATTCACCCCTAGCTGGCTAGGGAGGAGCATTTCGGGTCGGTATAGGGTAGTTAGGATAGCCTTTGTGGCTACCCTATAAATAAGATCCCCTATAGCGATAGGCCGGATGCCGCCGTCGGGTTTTTCCAGCCCTATAAGCCTTGCGGCGCATAGAAGGCTTCCGCCGGGTGCCGTGCCCTGCCGAATCATGTCCGCCAGTAGGCGTAGTAGCGCTATAACGGGTGATTCCTTGGTGGTTACTAGGTCTAAGAGAGGCCTAGACCACCCACTAAGGCCTGGCGCCTTTTCCCTATTTATAGAGGTAATAGCCCCTATAATAGCGTCTAGGGTAACCGGCGAGCCTGCGGCAGGGCGCGTTTTTCCC
>NZ_JBEZFS010000302.1:0-370 GCF_040649575.1 Nonomuraea sp. NPDC048916 | reverse complement strand
CCGATCTCCACTCCTGGGAGGCGCTGCGCGACGACAACCGCGTCCTGGCCGCCGGCTACCTCCTGCTCTACGCCTTCCACATGCCGGCCTTCACCCTCATATCCGGCTACTTCTCGCGGAGTTTTCGCCACGAGCCACGCCAGCTCAAGCGCCTGGTCGGCAGCGTGCTGGTGCCGTACGCGGTCTTCGAGATCGCCCTCAACGTCTTCAGGGCCTGGGCGGAGGGCGAGGAGCTGAAGATCAGCCTCCTTCACCCCTGGTACCTGACCTGGTTCCTGATGGCCCTGTTCATCTGGCGGCTGACCGCGCCGCTCTGGCAGCAGGTCCGCCACCCGTTCCTGCTCTCCACCGCCATCGCCGCGCTCGCCTC
>NZ_JBEZFS010000301.1:0-371 GCF_040649575.1 Nonomuraea sp. NPDC048916 | reverse complement strand
TTCCTCGACAAGACCTTCGGCTGGGGCTTCGCCACTCCGGCCAACCGCGCCTGGATCGAGGGCGGCAGCCCCACGACCGGCTTCCTCAAGGGCACCGGTGAGAACGCGCTCGGCGGCTTCTTCAGCTCGCTGGCCGGACAGGCCTGGGTGGACTGGCTGTTCATGCTCGGCCTGCTGGGCATCGGCACCGCGCTCATCCTCGGCGTCGGCCTGCGGATCGCCGCCGTCACCGGAAGCCTCCTGATGGTCATGATGTGGGCGGCCGCACTGCCCCTGACCACCAACCCCTTCATGGACGACCACATCATCTACGCGATCGTGATGGTCGGCCTGGCCCTGGCCGGCGCCGGCACCACGCTCGGCCTGGGCAA
>NZ_JBEZFS010000300.1:0-371 GCF_040649575.1 Nonomuraea sp. NPDC048916 | reverse complement strand
CGATCGGCGGCATGGCGGCCTTCATCCCCTCGCGCCGGGACGCCGAGGTCAACAAGGTGGCCTTCGAGAAGGTCAAGGCCGACAAGGACCGCGAGGCGGGCGACGGCTTCGACGGCTCCTGGGTCGCCCACCCCGACCTCGTCCCGATCGCGCTGGCCTCCTTCGACGCGGTCCTCGGCGAGAAGCCGAACCAGAAGGACCGGCTGCGCGAGGACGTCTCGGTGGCGCCCGGCGACCTGATCGCCATCGACACCCTCGACGCCAGGCCCACCTACGACGGCCTGCGCAACGCCGTCGCGGTCGGCATCCGCTACATCGAGGCCTGGCTGCGCGGCCTGGGCGCGGTCGCCATCTTCAACCTGATGGAGGAC
>NZ_JBEZFS010000299.1:0-372 GCF_040649575.1 Nonomuraea sp. NPDC048916 | reverse complement strand
GCGGAGGCTCGCTCGTGAGAGGGGTGGCATCGGCGAGCGGAGGCTCGCTGGTCAGCGGCGCGGAATCGGCGAACGAGGATTCGCCGAGCAGGAGGGAGACATCGGCGAGCGGCGGACCGCTGATCAGATGGGCGACTTCGGCGAGGGGAAGTTCGCTGGTCAGCGGGGCGGGCTCGGGCTGGGCGGGGACCTGTTTGGAAAGGGCGGAGAGCAGAAGCTGCGCGGCAGCGGGCATGGTGGCCTCCTGGCCATGGAGAACAGGACACAGCAGGCCTACCCAGGCCTCGCCCCGGCAGACGTGGACGTGATGCAGGCGTTATGACAACGAGCCCAACGTGCTCTGGGTCACACTTCGTTCCCCCGACTGCCAGC
>NZ_JBEZFS010000298.1:0-373 GCF_040649575.1 Nonomuraea sp. NPDC048916 | reverse complement strand
AGCCGCTGCACGATCTGCTCGAACGGCACGTCCTGGTGGTCCAGCGCGCCCAGGCAGGTGGCGCTCACCCGGCGCAGGAAGTCCTCGAAGGTGTCGTGGTCCCGGTGGCGGGAGCGTACGGGGACGGTGTTGACGAAGAAGCCGACGAGCCGGTCGACGTCGGGGTGGTGCCGGCCCGCGACCGGGGTTCCGACGACGAGGTCGCGCTGTCCGGAGTACTTGTGCAGGGTCGTCAGGAAGGTGGTGAGCAGCCAGGCGTAGACCGTGACGTCGTGCCGGCGGCTCGCCTCGGCCACCCGGTCGCCGAGCTCCGGCTCCAGCGTGAACAGGACGTGGTCGCCGTCGTAGGACTGGGCGGCCGGGCGCGGTCGGT
>NZ_JBEZFS010000297.1:0-374 GCF_040649575.1 Nonomuraea sp. NPDC048916 | reverse complement strand
ATCGTTTGATGTGGGAAGGGCCTCCTGGATTAGGGGGCCCTTCTCGCGTTTACGGCCCTGTGTTTACGGACCTGCCTGCGTGTTCGCTTGGTTGGTGGGGTTTGGTCGGGTTCCGTTCGGGGCGGGGCCCGGTCGGGCTTGTTCGGGTGGGTTTCGGTCGGGCAGACCGCAGGCTTGTGGTTGGGCGGGGCGCAGCCGGTTGGCTGCGGGCGGGCTCGGGCGCGGGTTTTCGGGTGGTTGGTTTGGGGTTCCGGTGGCGGGGCCCCTTTTTTGCGTTTCACGATGACCCGCACAAGGGACCTCAGTGTGTGTTCAGGGTCACCGCGGCGACGACCAGGAGGAAGTACGGCGCCCGAAACAGCTGTCATGCGGCG
>NZ_JBEZFS010000296.1:0-375 GCF_040649575.1 Nonomuraea sp. NPDC048916 | reverse complement strand
CTCGGCCTTGTCGCCGACCGGGCCGGTGAAGGCGAACTGCGAGCCCTTCTTCTCCAGCGAGCGCAGGGCCTTCTGGAGGGCCTCGGTGAAGTTCCGGCCGATCGCCATGGCCTCGCCCACCGACTTCATGGTGGTGGTGAGGGTGGAGTCGGCGGAGGGGAACTTCTCGAAGGCGAAGCGCGGGGCCTTGACGACGACGTAGTCGAGGGTCGGCTCGAAGGAGGCCGGCGTCTTCTCGGTGATGTCGTTGGGGATCTCGTCCAGGGTGTAGCCGACGGCCAGCTTGGCGGCGATCTTGGCGATCGGGAAGCCGGTGGCCTTGGAGGCGAGCGCCGAGGAGCGGGAGACGCGGGGGTTCATCTCGATGACGATGAC
>NZ_JBEZFS010000295.1:0-376 GCF_040649575.1 Nonomuraea sp. NPDC048916 | reverse complement strand
TTACTAGCCAGTAGATATCGCCCCCGGTTCAAGGAGATCAGCAGCCATGGGCCACTTCAAGAGCAACCTGCGTGACCTGGAGTTCAACCTCTTCGAGGTGTTCGGGCGCGGCGAGATCCTCGGCACCGGGCCGTGTCGCTGCTGCTGCGTCGCCCGCCGGGCCGCGAGGCCTTCCCAGGTGACGTGTTCTACCTACACTCCCGTCTGCTGGAGCGCTGCGCCAAGCTCTCCGACGACATGGTCACCGTGCCTTTCGTCATGTCCACGATCGCGCCGTGGGTGTCGTGGAAGTGGGTGAGCTGAGTTCCGGGATCGAACGTGATGGTGTCGTACTCGGGCGCTGCTGGGGGAAGCTGGGTCATCCGACCCAACCCCC
>NZ_JBEZFS010000294.1:0-377 GCF_040649575.1 Nonomuraea sp. NPDC048916 | reverse complement strand
CTACGGGTGGCGCCTACTCCCTGGGCCGGAGCGGGGGCCTACGCAGTCGTCCTTGGGGATGAGCGCATCAGTCCCCGAACAGTGCGGTAATGGATGCAGGCCCCGTACTGTGGGTTCTGTTGTAGTCGCTGGAGCTGGAGTCCGTCAGAAGGGGGCGCGCGAAGCCCATGAGCGGTGTCATGAAGCGTATGGGGATGATCTTCCGCGCGAAGGCGAACAAGGCCCTTGACCGGGCCGAGGACCCGCGCGAAACCCTCGATTACTCGTATCAGAAGCAGCTGGAGCTGCTCCAGAAGGTGCGCCGGGGCGTCGCCGACGTGGCGACCTCGCGCAAGCGCCTGGAGCTCCAGCTCAACCAGCTCCAGTCCCAGTCCTCG
>NZ_JBEZFS010000293.1:0-378 GCF_040649575.1 Nonomuraea sp. NPDC048916 | reverse complement strand
CCGACGACATGGTCACCGTGCCTTTCGTCATGTCCACGATCGCGCCGTGGGTGTCGTGGAAGTGGGTGAGCTGAGTTCCGGGATCGAACGTGATGGTGTCGTACTCGGGCGCTGCTGGGGGAAGCTGGGTCATCCGACCCAACCCCCAAGGTCGTACGGTCTGGTCAGTGGACATGTCACAAGGTCCCGTCTCCATCGGAGAGCGAACCTCCGTGTGAGGTTCTGATCGGAAGCTAGTGCCGCATCAGGCCACGTTCGCCCTGTTGATGATCCTGCGTAGGCGGGGGTTGTGAGTGTTGCGGTTGCGCCAGGCGATGTAGCGGCGGATCATGCTGCCCTGCTCGCGGTGGCTGGCATGGTCTGTGCCGTTGAGGGTGA
>NZ_JBEZFS010000292.1:0-378 GCF_040649575.1 Nonomuraea sp. NPDC048916 | reverse complement strand
CACCAGGTTGACGTCCGGCTGGGACTCGTCGGCGGGCTCGATCCAGGTCTCGATGCCGGCCGAACCGCCCGAGGTCTCCCCGTACTTCTGGCGCAGGGTGTCCAGGATCGGTCCCAGCGAGGGGTACTTCTCCTTCGTCAGCACCGTGCCGTTGCGGTCGACGGCCTCGATCGCCGGTGTCGAGGACTCACCCGTCTTCAGCGTCGCGCCCTCCGTCAACTGCGGGTGGACGACGGTCGGTTCCCAGTCGACGAGGGCCTTGCCCGTCGTCAGGCCGCGGACGACGGTCAACTCCGAAGCGTAGGAGATGGGCTTCGACTTCCCCTCGTACGCGACGGTCGCCTTGACCGTGTACGGCACCTTCGTGCCGGTCGCCGG
>NZ_JBEZFS010000291.1:0-378 GCF_040649575.1 Nonomuraea sp. NPDC048916 | reverse complement strand
CGACGGGCAGCTGGAACGGGCCGGCCGCTCGGGCAGCGCGTACCAACCGTTCGGTCCCGGTACGACGGCACGGTACGAGGACGGGCTGTGGGTCACCGTCAGCTTTCCCGAGCGGCAGGACGACGGCGCCTACAGCCTCACCGTGACCTTCAAGAACGGCACCGACGAGGAACTGCTCCTCGGCGAGAAGTCGCTCTCCGACACGCTCGAAGTCGAGCCCGACGAGTCCGGCCAGGACTACGCCGCCGGCAGCTACGTGGACTGGCTGAACTGGGACGAGTCCGCCTCCGCCCTCGCGCCGCCCCTCCCCGAGGACGAGGAGCGCACCGTCCCGGTCCGGTTGAAGCCGGACCGGAAGGGTGTCCCGGTCACGGTGGA
>NZ_JBEZFS010000290.1:0-379 GCF_040649575.1 Nonomuraea sp. NPDC048916 | reverse complement strand
CAACACGCTGCTGAAGGGCGTGGTCGAGGACGGTACGGGTACGGAGGCCGGCCTCGGCAGCCGTCCCAGCGCGGGCAAGACCGGTACGACGGACGGACGCTACGCGGCCTGGTTCGTCGGCTACACGCCGAACATGGCGGCCGCGGTCTGGGTCGGCGACCCGGCGCACAAGCGGCGCATGGTCAACATCACCATCGGCGGCACCACCTGGGCCAAGGTCTACGGCGGCCAGGTCCCGGGCCCGATCTGGCGCGACATGATGTCGGGCGCGCTCCAGGGCAAGCCGGCCCCGGACTTCAACCTGATCAACATCCCGGACAGCAACGCGGACAAGGACAAGGGCGGCGACGAGGGGAACAACGGCGGCAACGGGAACGGG
>NZ_JBEZFS010000289.1:0-379 GCF_040649575.1 Nonomuraea sp. NPDC048916 | reverse complement strand
ACCAGGCGGGCCTCGATGCGGTCGTGGTCGGCGTCGGTCAGCTCGGGCAGCTGGGTGCCGGAGGGGACGCGCACCACGAAGTGCAGGCGGGAGAGGATCGACTCGGTGTTCCAGGCGGTGAAGTCGACGCTGTTGCCGCCGAGCTCCTCCTTGAGGATGTCGATCAGCCGCAGGCGCACGCCGGTGGTGTAGCGGTCGCGCGGGAGGTAGACGATCGCGGAGTAGTAGCGCCCGTACTCGTCCTGACGCAGGTAGAGCCGCAGCCTGCGGCGCTCCTGGAGGTAGAGGACGGAGGTCGCGACGGAGCGGAGCTGGTCGACGGGCGTCTGGAAGAGCTCGTCGCGCGGGTAGGTCTCCAGGATCTGCAGCAGGTCGCGGC
>NZ_JBEZFS010000288.1:0-379 GCF_040649575.1 Nonomuraea sp. NPDC048916 | reverse complement strand
TTCCGATCTCGAGGTGCTGGAGAAGCACGACCTGCTGGTGCCGTCTTCACTTGAGTGGGCCTGGTTCGAGACGGGCAAGGGCGGCCTCGGTGCCCATAGCCGTCTAAACCTCGGCACGCGTTCACTCGACGAGCCTGGACTGCCCGATGCCCTCCACGCCTGTCGGCCGATGGGTTATCCGGAGGCAGAAATCGGCGGAATCCGCGTGCTGGGCTCGGGCACCTGGTTCGACGCGGACGGGCAACGGCACAGGGAACACCGTCTGGTGGACCTCATGGTGGCGCCGGACGAGACGGACCTCTGGGTCGAGCTGTCCGTGCATCACGACGTCTGGGGCCAGTGCGATTTCCGTGGCGAGCCGCATCCGGCCATCCACGCC
>NZ_JBEZFS010000287.1:0-381 GCF_040649575.1 Nonomuraea sp. NPDC048916 | reverse complement strand
GACAACCTGTACGAGTCGGTGAACACCCCGCTCGTCGGCTATCTGAACAACGCCATCAAGGCCAAGGAACTGTTCAAGAAGGACAAGGACTACGTCGTCATCGACGGCGAAGTCATGATCGTCGACGAGCACACCGGCCGTATCCTCGCCGGCCGCCGCTACAACGAGGGCATGCACCAGGCGATCGAGGCGAAGGAAGGGGTGGACATCAAGGACGAGAACCAGACCCTCGCCACGATCACCCTGCAGAACTTCTTCCGCCTCTACGACAAGCTCTCCGGCATGACCGGTACGGCGATGACCGAGGCCGCCGAGTTCCACCAGATCTACAAGCTCGGTGTGGTGCCGATCCCGACGAACCGGCCGATGGTCCGCGCCGAC
>NZ_JBEZFS010000286.1:0-382 GCF_040649575.1 Nonomuraea sp. NPDC048916 | reverse complement strand
CCGCGACCGCCGAAGGCCGCGGCGGGGAAGCCGCCGCCCATCACCTTGCCGAAGGTCATCAGGTCGGGGCGGACGCCGTCGACGCCGTACCAGCCGGCCTTCGACGTACGGAAGCCCGTCATGACCTCGTCGGAGATGTACAGGGCGCCGTTGGCCGCGCACAGCTCCTTGAGCCCGGCGTTGAAGCCGTCCGCGGGCGGGACGACGCCCATGTTGCCGGGCGAGGCCTCGGTGATGACGCAGGCGATCTCGCCCGGGTGGGCACGGAAGGCCTCGCGCACGGCATCGAGGTCGTTGTAGGGGAGGACGATGGTGTCGCCGGCCTGGGCGCCGGTGACGCCCGGGGTGTCGGGCAGCGCGAACGTCGCCAGTCCGCTGCCGG
>NZ_JBEZFS010000285.1:0-383 GCF_040649575.1 Nonomuraea sp. NPDC048916 | reverse complement strand
GGCGGAGGCCGGGAAGGACTACACCCCGGTCACCGGCAGCCACACCTTCCCCGCGGGCACCGCCTCCGGCACCACCCACAAGGTCACCGTCCGCACGGCGAAGGCGTCGAAGCCCGCCGAGGCGAAGACGATCCCGCTGGAACTGACCGTCACCGGCGCGAAGGCCCCCCGGGAGAACCCGCAGGTCGTCATCGACGCCCATGGACTCCCTTACCAGAACGCCAAGTTGCCGGTGCGGCAGCGCGTCGCGGACCTGCTGGGACGTCTCTCGCCCGCCGAGAAGGCCGGCCAGATGACCCAGGCCGAACGCAACGCGCTCCGCACCCCCGGTGACATCGCCGCCTACGACCTCGGCTCGCTGCTCTCCGGCGGCGGCTCGGTCC
>NZ_JBEZFS010000284.1:0-385 GCF_040649575.1 Nonomuraea sp. NPDC048916 | reverse complement strand
CGGCGGCCCGCATCCTGCTCAACTCGGTCTTCCTCGACGAGTGCGTGAAGGCGGGCCTGGACTCGGCGATCGTGCACGCGAGCAAGATCCTGCCGATCGCGCGCTTCGACGAGGAGCAGGTCACCACCGCGCTCGACCTGATCTACGACCGGCGCTCCGAGGGGTACGACCCGCTCCAGAAGCTGATGGCGCTGTTCGAGGGAGCCACCACCAAGTCCCTCAAGGCGGGCAAGGCCGAGGAACTGGCCGCCCTGCCCCTGGACGAGCGGCTCAAGCGGCGCATCATCGACGGTGAGAAGAACGGCCTGGAGGCCGACCTCGACGCGGCACTCCAGGACCGGCCGGCCCTCGACATCGTCAACGAGACACTCCTCGACGGCATGAA
>NZ_JBEZFS010000283.1:0-386 GCF_040649575.1 Nonomuraea sp. NPDC048916 | reverse complement strand
CGGGAGCGGCCCTGCGTGCCGGCTCCGGCCCTCGCGCTATCCAGCCAACTTCGCACGGTAAGTCGGAATCATGCGTACCGGATCGGCAGCGGGACATGATGGCTCTGGTGTTCACGTGGTGAACACCAGTCGCACGAATAACTTCAGTTATGCAGCTGTCAGTTGGGCATAACGGTCGTCAACCGCACAGAAGGGAAGGTGTCATGAAGCAGCAGAAGAAGGCTTACGTGAAGCCGTCGCTGTTCAAGCAGGGCGACTTTTCGAAGAAGACCGCCGGTTACTTCTACGGCTCGTACAAGGAGTACTGGGTCCGCCGCATCATCTGATCCGGCCCCCGGTTTCCCGCGCGTCGTACGAGAACTTCCGGAAGGTGAACATGCCCGGCC
>NZ_JBEZFS010000282.1:0-386 GCF_040649575.1 Nonomuraea sp. NPDC048916 | reverse complement strand
CCGACCTCAAGACGGCGACCGGCGGGAACGTCGCCCCGTTCGAACTCCTCGGACGGATCGGGGACCTGACCGGCGGCATGACCGAGGACGACGCCGCCGGGGTCGGCTCGCTGGAGTGGAACCTCTCGCGCTGGCACGAGTACGAGCGGGCAACCCGGGGACGCCGGGCCATCGAATGGACCCGCTACCTGCGGCAGATGCTCGGGCTCGACGGCGGCGACACCGAGGCCGACGACCTCGATCTGCTCCTGGCGGCCGACGCCGACGGCGGGGAGCTGCGGGCCGGGGTCGCCGTGACCGAGGACGGATGGCACGCGGTCACCCGCCGCGCCCTCGACCTCGAGGCGACCCGGGCCGCCGAAGGCAAGGACGGCAACGAGGATTCG
>NZ_JBEZFS010000281.1:0-386 GCF_040649575.1 Nonomuraea sp. NPDC048916 | reverse complement strand
CTTCCGGTCGACCACGGTCCACGGCCCGTCTTCCGCTCGCTCCCATGCGAGTACGGGGTCCTGCGCGTACGTGTCCCACATTTCCTGGGACATGCGAGGGCCGCAGACGACGACCAGGCCGTCACGGTCGAGGTCGATCGCTCCCGTAACCGGGACGTGCTCCGAGGTCACGTCGAGCCCGTACGACCGGGCCAGCTCTTCCAGCCGTTGGCCGGAGCTGACATCGTCCACCGCGACGACCGTACGCCCGCGCTCGTCGTCCCGCCGCAGCGGTGTCGCGACGGTGACACTACCCCGGCCGAGGAAAGCACCTTCGGGCGCAGGGCCCGTATGCCTGATCTGGTGGATGCGCCCGCGGCTGAGTCCCGCCTTCGCGGCGATCTGCG
>NZ_JBEZFS010000280.1:0-386 GCF_040649575.1 Nonomuraea sp. NPDC048916 | reverse complement strand
CGTTGCGGCCGCGTTGCCGGAGCACATGGTGCCGTCGGTCTTCATGGTGCTGGACCGATTCCCGTTGACGCCGAACGGCAAGCTGGACCGGTCGGCGTTGCCGGAGCCGGAGAGCGGCGTCGGCCGTGGTCCGGTGTCGGTGGCGGAGGAGGTGTTGTGCGGGCTGTTCGCCGAGGTGCTCGGCGTGGAGCGGGTCGGGCCCGAGGAGAGCTTCTTCGAGCTGGGCGGTCACTCGCTGCTGGCGACACGGCTCGTGAGCCGTATCCGTACGGCCTTCGGCGTCGAACTCCCCGTCCGTACGCTCTTCGAGGCACCGACCGTGGCCCGGCTCGCCACGCACCTCGACACCGGCGAGGCCTCGCGGCCCGCGCCCGCCGTCGTCGCCG
>NZ_JBEZFS010000279.1:0-387 GCF_040649575.1 Nonomuraea sp. NPDC048916 | reverse complement strand
GTGAGCTCATGGATCTTCTCGGGAATCTGGGGCACCCCTCGAAGCCTACCTACCTCGTCACACTCGCGGCCCGTTGACATGGGCCCCCCGCCCGACCATGCTAAGCAGTTGCTTAGACATGGCGACACAGGAGGCCAGGGACATGGCAGAGCCGAGTATCTTCACATCCGCCGACGAGCTGAAGGCGGCGGTGGGCGAGCAGCTGGGGTACAGCGACTGGCTGGAGGTCGACCAGAAGCGGATCGATCTGTTCGCCGACGCCACGGGCGACCACCAGTGGATCCATGTGGACCCCGAGAAGGCCGCCGCGGGTCCGTTCGGCACGACCATCGCGCACGGCTATCTGACGCTGTCGCTGCTGCCCGCGCTGGTGCCGCAGGTGATGCG
>NZ_JBEZFS010000278.1:0-387 GCF_040649575.1 Nonomuraea sp. NPDC048916 | reverse complement strand
GACGTGCAGCAGCACCAGGGGGTCGTGGTCGACGTAGACGACACGGGACTCCGGGGCTATCCGCTGGGCGACCTCGTGCGTGTTGTTCGCGGTCGGCAGCCCCGCGCCGACGTCCAGGAACTGCCGGATTCCGGCGTCGCGGGCGAGGTGGCTGACGGTCCGGCGCAGGAAGTCCCGGGACTCCTTCGCGAACGTCTCGATCAGCGGGTACTTCTCCCGGTAGGCGTCGCCCGCCGCCCGGTCCGCCGGGAAGTTGTCCTTGCCGCCGAGCCAGTAGTTCCAGACACGTGCGGAGTGCGCGACGCTCGTGTCGATCTGCGCGGGCAGTTCAGGCCCATTTCCGGTCGTACTCATCCTGTAACGCCTCTCCTGTTCGGGCCGGCCGCA
>NZ_JBEZFS010000277.1:0-389 GCF_040649575.1 Nonomuraea sp. NPDC048916 | reverse complement strand
CTGAACCGGGCGATCAAGGCGGTCCGGCCCGGGCGTCAGATCAATGTGATCGGCCGGGTCATCGAGTCGTACGCGAAGCGGTTCGGCTACGGGGTCGTCCGTGACTTCACCGGGCACGGGATCAACTCCTCGTTCCACTCCGGTCTGATCATTCCGCACTACGACAGCCCGCACGCCACCACGGTGATGCAGCCGGGCATGACGTTCACCATCGAGCCGATGCTGACGCTGGGCACCCACGAGTACGACCTGTGGGAGGACGGCTGGACCGTGGTGACGAAGGACCGGAAGCGGACGGCCCAGTTCGAGCACACGCTCGTGGTGACGGAGACCGGAGCGGACATCCTCACCCTTCCGTAAATCACCCCGAAGCGGTCAGAAGTGCACCC
>NZ_JBEZFS010000276.1:0-390 GCF_040649575.1 Nonomuraea sp. NPDC048916 | reverse complement strand
ACCGATGACCTCCTCGTGACCCTCATGGCCGATCAGGAGGATGTCGTAGTCCTCCTTGGCGTACCGGACGGCTTCCTTGTGGACCTTGGTGACCAGCGGGCAGGTCGCGTCGATGGTGGCGAGCTTGCGCTCGGCCGCCTCCGCGTGGACGGTGGGCGCGACTCCGTGCGCGGAGAACATCACGATGGAGCCCTCGGGCACCTCCGCGGTGACGTCCACGAAGATCGCGCCCTTCTTCTCCAGGGTCTGCACGACGTACTTGTTGTGCACGATCTCGTGGCGGACGTAGATCGGGGCCCCGTACTGCTCCAGGGCCTTCTCGACGGCGATCACGGCACGGTCCACGCCCGCGCAGTAGCCACGGGGAGCGGCGAGCAGGACACGGCGGGC
>NZ_JBEZFS010000275.1:0-390 GCF_040649575.1 Nonomuraea sp. NPDC048916 | reverse complement strand
CTTGCGGACGGCCCACCAGAACTACAGCTGACTGTGGCAGGACAGGGCGCTGGAAGAACGGTATGGAGAGCCGTAAGGGCCACATGGTCCATGACTCCTGACGCTAGCGCACCGGGCCGCGAGGTATCGGTCGTACTGGAGGACAGAAAGTTCCCGGGGACTCCTCTGGGGGTTGCCCAATTCCGCAACGTAGTCCCTGAGATCCGCTGCAGAGATTCATGGCTTGGTCTCACTTCGCGAAACTCGGAAGGCGGCCCCGGCGGATTTGTCGATCGTTTGGACGGGGTTTCCGACGCTAAAGATCGCATTTCTGCCACAGCAAAGGTTCTGACTACTCTGCTCGACGCTGTCAATCCGGAAGGGCTTCCGCCTATCGATCCTTCTGGCGGA
>NZ_JBEZFS010000274.1:0-391 GCF_040649575.1 Nonomuraea sp. NPDC048916 | reverse complement strand
GTGATCTCGACGTTGATGATGCCGGAGACACCACGTGCACCGAAGAGGTGCGCCTGGCCGCGGGACTCCCAGATCACGGAGGTGTTGACGAAGGCGCCGGCCTCGATCGTCTTGAAGGGGTAGACCCGCACGTTCCCCTGGACGATCGATTCCTCGCCGATCAGGCACTCGTCGCCGATGACGGCGCCGTCCTCGATCCGGGCGGCCCGCATGATGTCGGTGTTCTTGCCGATGACGCAACCACGCAGATTGCTGTGCTGCCCGATGTACACGTTGTCGTGGACCACGGCCCTGTGCAGAAAGGCCCCGCTCTTCACGACGACATTCGACCCGACGACGGTGTGCTCGCGGATTTCGACGTCAGCCTCGACCTTGGCGTAGTCACCGATGT
>NZ_JBEZFS010000273.1:0-392 GCF_040649575.1 Nonomuraea sp. NPDC048916 | reverse complement strand
CCCATCGCCTCTTTCACCCACAAGACCACGGAACGCTTGAGGACATCACGCTCGTCCTCCAGCTCCGCGCGTTCCTTCTCCCAGGCCGCCTTCTCCTTGGCGTGCTGCCGGGCCAGCTCGGCCTTCTCCCGCCGCAGCCGCGCCAACTCCTCCTGCTCCGACTCCTTCAGCGTCCCGCCTCCGCCGTCCCCGCCGGCCTGCCCTGCCGCCAGCCGGTCCATCTGCACCCAGTTGTACAGCGTGTACTCGTTGACGCCCAGATCCCGCGCAACGCGCGCGACGGGCTTGCCGGTCTCCTTGACGATCCGCACCGCCCCAGCCCGGAACTCCGGATCAAAGCGACGCCTCGTGCTTCCAGCCACGACCAAACCTCTCCCGGTTCGATCTCCACG
>NZ_JBEZFS010000272.1:0-398 GCF_040649575.1 Nonomuraea sp. NPDC048916 | reverse complement strand
CCTCATCACGGCGGGCCTGGTACTGGGCCTGTTCGTCGTCTACTCGCTGTGGTGGACGAACGTCCTGGCGGACCGCAAGGCGAACCAGCAGGCCGACAAGGTGCGCCACGAATGGGAGACCTCCGACACCGGGCCGGGGGCGCTGGACACCAAGGACGGCATCGGCTTCCTGCACGTACCCGCGATGAACAACGGCGAGGTGCTGGTCAGGAAGGGCACGTCGACGCAGGTCCTCAACAACGGTGTGGCCGGCTACTACACGGACCCCGTCAAGGCGATGCTGCCGATGACCGGCAAGAACGGCAACTTCACACTGGCCGCGCACCGGGACGGGCACGGCGCGAAGTTCCACAACATCGACAAGGTGCGGAAGGGCGATCCGGTCGTCTTCGAGAGAT
>NZ_JBEZFS010000271.1:0-400 GCF_040649575.1 Nonomuraea sp. NPDC048916 | reverse complement strand
GCCTTGTCCGCGGGTGCGGTGCTGCAGTGGGACCTCGCGCCAGGGCAGATCTCGCAGCTGTCGGCGGAGCCTTTTCTGGTTCCCTTTGACGGCCAAAATGCAGTGCCCTCGGGAAATGACCTGCTTGGCATGACCGATCTGGGTGTGCATCGCGTCGGCGGTGATGACACATCCGTGCAGGTCAAGCCGTTCCAACAGCGGGACGAAGGCAGGGATTTCATTACTCTTTTTGTAGTGATCTGTCGCTTGGAGACCACGGCCTGGCCCTCGTGCAGGACGGTGGCGAGAGAGCGGATGGCCGTGTTCTCGCCGTGCGGCTCCGCGTACGGCCTTGCCGTCGACAGTCACTTCCACCAGCTTCGAGGCGCCTTCGTTGGCCGGGGCGCTCGCGTAACGGGCC
>NZ_JBEZFS010000270.1:0-400 GCF_040649575.1 Nonomuraea sp. NPDC048916 | reverse complement strand
CGCTCCCTGGTGTCCCGTTCGGGCAACCGGCTGGAGCTGCTGGACGCCCCGCGCGGCCCGTCGGGCGTACGGATCGCCACCGGCGACAAGCGGCTCGACGTCGTCCTCGACGAGAAGAAGGGCGAGATCACCCTGACCGTGAAAGCCCGTGGCGGAACGCGGGAGTTGAGCTCGGTGACGCTGTCCGCCTCGGGCATCACGCTCGACGCGGGCGCCACCGGCGACGTGAACATCAAGGGCCGCTCGGTGACCGTCAACGGCAAGACGGGGGTGACGGTCGACGGCGGACTGCTCGCGGTCCTCAAGGCCAAACTCATCAGGATCAACTGACCGACCACCGACCCGCTTTCCCCCACAGTCCCCGTCCACCACTCACTCGCACCCCTGAAATCCCTTTCGC
>NZ_JBEZFS010000269.1:0-401 GCF_040649575.1 Nonomuraea sp. NPDC048916 | reverse complement strand
GCCCGTCGCGCTCGATGATGCCGGGGACTCCGATGCCGATGCCGAGGAGCCGGCGCGGATCGGCGCCCGCGTCGCGCAGCACGTCCGCGACACCGGTGCGGACATGGGCGACGATCCGGTCGACGTCGTAACCGTGCTGGGCCAGCAGCCTTTCGGTGCGGGCCAGTTCGGTCAGGGAGAGGTCGAACAGCTCGACCCGGACCCGGGTCTCGCCGATGTCGATGCCGACGAGCAGCCCGCCGTCCGGGGCGACGCGCAGCAGCGTACGCGGGCGGCCGCCGTCGGAGTCGACGATGCCGGCCTCCTCCAGCAGGCCCTCGGCGGAGAGTTCCGCGACGACGTTGCTGATGGATCCTGAACTCAGGCCCGTGACCGGTCCGAGCTCCTGACGGCTCAGCGGG
>NZ_JBEZFS010000268.1:0-402 GCF_040649575.1 Nonomuraea sp. NPDC048916 | reverse complement strand
CGGAGGGCAACGCCGGATACGCGCTCCCACCATGCAGCAGGCCCACTGCATGGCCCATCTCATGACAGGTGATGCTGGGGTCGTAATTTCCGTTCCCCCGGATCCTGATCACTTGCTGATCACACTTGTACACGGAGACGGGGTCGTCGCACCATGCCATCCCCTCCGCATCGTCGTCCAGACCCTTCGCCCCTTCCTGCCAGACGACATCCGTTTCTGCCGACCCCGAGAATTTCGGCGTGGCATCGTACTTGATCACCAGGTCGGTCGGAGAATACTCGCCCTTGAGCATGGCAGTGTCATACGACTTGTCCACCGCTTCCAGCTTGAACTCGCCGCTGCTGTCCATGTAGTAGGTGACATCTTTGTTGTCCGTCTGGCACACCCGCCCCTTTGTACAAA
>NZ_JBEZFS010000267.1:0-403 GCF_040649575.1 Nonomuraea sp. NPDC048916 | reverse complement strand
CACGACTCTCCAGCCTGCCGCTCGCCTCACCGGCCGCCACCGCCTCGATCGTCATTTCGACCTGACGGGGAATGCCTGCTTCGACGACTTCCGTGCGGTGATGCAATGTGGCGCTTGCGATCGGAACACCTGCCGGCGTATATCGCACCGGTGCGCGTTCGACGACGCTTGCCGTCAATTGCAACCTGTTCACGTGAGTGACGCGCTCCTTGATGGCTTAATGAGTGACGAACTTAAGCCTGCGCTTCGGTCGGCTGAGCTGCAGCCGCCTTCTTGGCTTCTTCGCGCTGAACTTCCTTCATCATCGGCGACGGGCCGGTTTCGGCCTTCTTCATCTTGACGATGAGGTGGCGCAGCACGGCGTCGTTGAACTTGAACGCGTGTTCGAGTTCATCGAGCGTCG
>NZ_JBEZFS010000266.1:0-403 GCF_040649575.1 Nonomuraea sp. NPDC048916 | reverse complement strand
CCGCCACTCCCCTGGTACCCGCTGACGCCCCACCACCGCGCCTTCGAGTACACCTTGGTCGGGCTTCCCGCCGTACGAGGCACCCGGCTGCGCAGGTATCGCGACGCATCCCGCCAGACGTGAGCCGCAAGCTCCCCAGAAGTTCTCCGCCTCGGTCGATCGACGCCCGGTCCGCTTCCGGCCGCGGAATTCAGCTCACCTCGCATGACCGGCCACAGTTCCGGGAGTCGGACGAACTGCCTGAGGATCTCCGGCCCAGGTCACTGACGCCGGCCCGCTGAATCACGCGTCGGCCGTCACGTACTGGGTGGGGCCTGAGCCGCCCGAACCGGGAACGGATGCGATCCTGGCGGCTGGTTGGCTCTGCACACGAGGGAGGGCGTCGGTCTGGCGCCGGCTGGCG
>NZ_JBEZFS010000265.1:0-403 GCF_040649575.1 Nonomuraea sp. NPDC048916 | reverse complement strand
GCGGCATCTGCTGTACGCGGTGCTCCAGTTCCCGTGGGCCGTGTTCGCGTTCGTCGTGGCGCTGAACTTCTGGGCGTACGGGTGGGCGCTGCTGACGTACCCGCTGTGGTTCTGGGTCTTTCCGATGTACGGCGGCCAGGGCGGCCTTCAGCTGTACGGCGACCAGGCGCACAGCATCTACCTCGACAACCCGTTCGAGATCACGGTGACCGCCCTGGTGGGGCTGTTGTTCACGATGGCGACGCCCTGGATCGTGCGGGCGCTGACCACGGTCGACCGGTTGCTGGTGCACGGGCTGCTCGGCCCTTCGCGGCTGGCCACACGGGTGGTGGAGCTGGAGTCGGACCGTGGCGTGGTGATCGACACGGCCGCCGCCGATCTGCGGCGCATCGAACGCGATCTG
>NZ_JBEZFS010000264.1:0-406 GCF_040649575.1 Nonomuraea sp. NPDC048916 | reverse complement strand
GCTGAAGGCGCGCTTGGTCCTCTTCTGGTGCTTGAAGACGGTCTCGCCCCCCTGCTTCACCTCGGTCACCGAGTACGTGTCGTTCTGCTGGCCGCTCGTGGCGAAGGTGGCGTAGGAGCCCGCCATGCGGATGGCGCTGGGCGATGAGGTACCGATGGAGAACGAGGGAACGGTCGCGTCGGCCATGAAGGTGTCGTCCTTCAGACCGGAGGCGACGGCGACGTCCTTGACCTTGTCCGTCCCGACGTCCATGCCGAGCTGCACGAACGGGGAGTTGGCGGACTGCTCCATGGCCGTCCGCAGGTCGATCTCACCGTAGTCCTTGCCGCCGTCGTTGGTCTGACGCCATTCCTCGTTGTCCTGATTCAGCCAGATCTTGCCCGTGTAGTCCTTGATCCGCAGCAGG
>NZ_JBEZFS010000263.1:0-406 GCF_040649575.1 Nonomuraea sp. NPDC048916 | reverse complement strand
GGCGAGGGCGGCGAGCAGTTCGGCGACGTGGTTGACCAGCAGGCAGTAGACGACGCGGTCACAGCCGCGCTGGGCGTCGTACGTCATCGCTCCGGCCACGTCGGGCGGCAGCGCGGCGAGTGTGCCGGCGTGGCGTTCGGGGACGAGCTTGGTGCCCTCCAGATCGCGGAAGAGGACCTGGGTGGGCATGCCGTCGCCGTCGACGCAGATCAGCACGTTCTGCAGATGCGGTTCGAGGACCAGCCCGTGGTCGAAGTAGGCGGCCAGTACGGGCGGTACTAGGAGGTCGAGGTAGGCCGCCCACCAGTCGAGGACGGTCCCCGGGCCCGCGGCGGCGAGGAGGCGGGAGATGTGCGCGGGCCCGGTCGGGTACTCGTCGGCGACGGCGGCGGCGAGCAGCGGGGTG
>NZ_JBEZFS010000262.1:0-415 GCF_040649575.1 Nonomuraea sp. NPDC048916 | reverse complement strand
GAGCTTACCGATGATGACGTTCTCCTTGAGGCCGATCAGGGAGTCGGACTTGGCGTTGATCGCCGCGTCCGTCAGAACCCTGGTCGTCTCCTGGAAGGACGCCGCCGACAGCCACGACTCGGTCGCCAGCGAGGCCTTGGTGATACCCATCAGCTGCGGACGGCCGGAGGCGGGGTGACCGCCCTCGGTGACCACACGACGGTTCTCGGTCTCGAACTTCGACCGCTCGACCAGCTCGCCGGGCAGCAGCTCCGCGTCGCCCGACTCGATGATCGTCACCCGGCGCAGCATCTGCCGGATGATGATCTCGATGTGCTTGTCGTGGATCGACACGCCCTGCGAGTTGTAGACCTTCTGGACTTCGCCGACCAGGTGGACCTGGACCGCACGCTGGCCGAGGATGCGCAGCACGTCG
>NZ_JBEZFS010000261.1:0-416 GCF_040649575.1 Nonomuraea sp. NPDC048916 | reverse complement strand
TGCCGAACGCGGAGGAGGCCAAGACCGTCGAGGTCGCCGCCTACTGCTGGAAGGCGCTCGGCCAGACCGGCTTCACCCGCACCGACGTCATCGTCGGCATCGGCGGCGGCGCGACCACGGACGTCGCCGGGTTCGTCGCGGCCAGCTGGCTGCGCGGGGTCCGCTGGATCGCGATCCCGACCACCGTGCTCGGCATGGTCGACGCGGCCGTCGGCGGCAAGACCGGCATCAACACCGCCGAGGGCAAGAACCTCGTCGGCGCGTTCCACCCGCCCGCGGGCGTCCTGTGCGACCTCGCGGCGCTGGACTCGCTGCCGGTCAACGACTACGTCTCCGGGCTCGCCGAGATCATCAAGGCCGGCTTCATCGCCGACCCGGCGATCCTGGAGCTCATCGAGGCCGACCCGCAAGCGGCC
>NZ_JBEZFS010000260.1:0-416 GCF_040649575.1 Nonomuraea sp. NPDC048916 | reverse complement strand
GTCGAGCTTGATGCCGGCGCGCTCCAGGACGGGCGGCAGCGGCACACTCGTCCGCCGGCCGAGAGCACGCACGCGTGCCGTCAGCTCGCTGAACGCGAACGGCTTGGGCAGATAGTCGTCGGCGCCGATCTCCAGACCCTCGACGCGGTCGCTGACGTCGCCGGACGCGGTGAGCATCAGCACGCGCGTGGGCATGCCGAGCTCGACGATCTTGCGGCAGACGTCGTCGCCGTGCACGAGCGGGAGGTCGCGGTCGAGGACGACCACGTCGTAGTCGTTGACGCCGATGCGCTCCAGGGCGGCCGCACCGTCGTACACGACGTCGACGGCCATGGCCTCCCGGCGCAGTCCGGTGGCCACCGCATCGGCGAGCAGCTGCTCGTCCTCGACGACGAGTACGCGCACGTCGCTGTCCT
>NZ_JBEZFS010000259.1:0-417 GCF_040649575.1 Nonomuraea sp. NPDC048916 | reverse complement strand
GTGGCACATCGTGCTGCCGGCCGCGCTGCCCGGCTATCTGGCGGGGCTCAAGCAGGGCTGGGCGTTCTCCTGGCGTTCGCTGATGGCCGCCGAGATCATCGCCTCCTCGCCCGAACTGGGTCTGGGGCTCGGGCAGTTGCTGGAGAACGGCCGCAGCAACTTCGACATGCCCGGGGTCTTCCTCTCGATCCTGCTCATCCTGTTCGTCGGCATCGCGATCGACCTGCTGATCTTCAGTCCGCTGGAGCGGTGGGTGCTGCGCAGCCGCGGTCTCCTCGTCAAGAACTGAGTCACGCCATGTCCCGTCCCACGCTTCTCGTCATCGCCCACGGCAGCCGCGACCCCCGGCACGCCGCTACCGTGCACGCGCTCACCGAGCGGGTACGCGCCGAGCGGCCGGGGCTGCGCGTGGAGACC
>NZ_JBEZFS010000258.1:0-418 GCF_040649575.1 Nonomuraea sp. NPDC048916 | reverse complement strand
CCGTGATCGTGACGACCGTGGCCCCCGTCGTGAGGGTGGCTACGGCGGTCCCCGGCGCGACGGTGATTCCGGTGGTGACCGGCCGCGTCGTGAGGGTGGCTACGGGGCTGGTCCGCGTCGTGATGATGACCGGCGTTCGTTCCGTGATCGTGACGACCGCGGTCCTCGTCGTGAGGGTGGCTACGGCGGTCCCCGGCGCGACGGTGATTCCGGTGGTGACCGGCCGCGTCGTGAGGGTGGCTACGGGGCTGGTCCGCGTCGTGATGATGACCGGCGTTCGTTCCGTGATCGTGACGACCGTGGCCCCCGTGGTGAGGGCGGCTACGGCGGCCCCCGACGTGAGGGTGGCTACGGCGGTCCCCGGCGCGACGGTGATTCCGGTGCTGATCGGGGTCCGCGTCGTGATGATGAGCGGCGC
>NZ_JBEZFS010000257.1:0-419 GCF_040649575.1 Nonomuraea sp. NPDC048916 | reverse complement strand
AGCGCGGCTTCAACGGCACGGGGATCCAGGACATCGCCCGCACGGCCGGTATTCCCAAGGGGTCGGTGTACAACCACTTCGAGAACAAGGAAGCCCTCGCCGGCGAGGTCCTGGACCGCTACGCCGCCTCCCGCAGGTTGGGGATGCTCGCGGACGAGAACCTGGCGCCCGTGCCGCGGCTCCGCGCCCATTTTGAGTACCTCGCCGCGGATCTGGAGCACTTCTCCTACGAGCGCGGGTGCATGTTCGGGAACTTCGGGGCGGAACTGTCGAACCAGACCGACCTCATGCGCGGCAAGGTGGATGCCGGGCTGAGCGCTTGGACCGACGCCGTCACACAAGTGCTGGAAGAAGCTCGTGAGGCCGGCGCCCTCACGAGCGTCCTCACCCCCGGCCGGCTCGGGCAGTTTCTCGTGGAC
>NZ_JBEZFS010000256.1:0-420 GCF_040649575.1 Nonomuraea sp. NPDC048916 | reverse complement strand
GCATCGCCCAGCTGCTCCGGGCCGCCGCCGACGTCTTCTGCACCAGCGGCTACACCGCATCCAGCACCAACGCCATCGCCCGCGAGGCCGGGGTGTCGCCGGGCACGCTCTACCAGTTCTTCCCGAACAAGGAGGCCATCGCCGTCGAGCTCGGCGACCAGCTGCTCAACCGCTGGCGGGACACCTACGGCGCCGCCTTCTCGCAGAGCCATATCGAGCTGCCGCTCGACCGCATGCTGGACGCCATCCTCGACCCGCTGATCGCCTTCAACTGCGAGAACCCGGCCTTCTCCGTCCTGATGCACGGCTCGGAGATCCCGGGCCGGATCACCGAGGAGCACGACACGCTGCACACCACGATGCTGACGCGGGTCGAATCGGTGCTCGCCGGCTACCTCCCGGACGCGCCCGCCGAGCAGG
>NZ_JBEZFS010000255.1:0-421 GCF_040649575.1 Nonomuraea sp. NPDC048916 | reverse complement strand
GGTCAGGCCGAGCAGGTCCTTGCCGGTCTCGTTGTTCTCCTCGATCTTCCAGCGCAGCCCGGCGACGGTGATCAGCTCGGTGACGGGCGTGCCGGCCGGGGCATGGGCCAGGAATAACTCGACGTCGGCGGGATCGCTGACGCTGCGGCGGATCAGCAGCGTATGCGTATGGCCGTCAGCGGGAATTTGCCCCACGGGTACCGCCGCGACCGTCGCCCAGTCGTGGGCGCGTGTGCCCTTGGTGCCCTGGCCGCAGGAGCGGCGCTCCCACAACCCCGGGACGGCCTGGGCCAGCAGCCGGTCCAGCACATGCCCGGCCGGCTCCTCGCCGCCCCGGGCGGTCACCAGCGGCAGATCCACCGGCACGGCCATCACATAGCCGATCCGATGGGTGTGGCAGTAGGCGCGCAGGTGAGGATCA
>NZ_JBEZFS010000254.1:0-422 GCF_040649575.1 Nonomuraea sp. NPDC048916 | reverse complement strand
CCCTCAACTCCGAAGAGATCGGGCCGGCTTCACGGACTTAGCATCGCCTGATTCAGTACTGGGCGTTTCAAAGCGGGTACCGGAATATCAACCGGTTGTCCATCGACTACGCCTGTCGGCCTCGCCTTAGGTCCCGACTTACCCTGGGCAGATCAGCTTGACCCAGGAACCCTTAGTCAATCGGCGCACACGTTTCTCACGTGTGTATCGCTACTCATGCCTGCATTCTCACTCGTGAACCGTCCACAACTCGCTTCCGCGGCTGCTTCACCCGGCACACGACGCTCCCCTACCCATCCACACAGGCGTTGGCCCTTAATGTGTGAATGACACGACTTCGGCGGTACGCTTGAGCCCCGCTACATTGTCGGCGCGGAATCACTTGACCAGTGAGCTATTACGCACTCTTTCAAGGATGGCTG
>NZ_JBEZFS010000253.1:0-423 GCF_040649575.1 Nonomuraea sp. NPDC048916 | reverse complement strand
CCCGAGCGACGTCCGTACGTCGATCAACGCCGGACTCGACATGATCATGGTCCCGACCGCGTACCAGGACTTCACGAAGACGCTGAAGGACGAGGTGGCGGCGGGCCGGATCAGCGAGGCCCGGATCGACGACGCGGTCGCCCGCATCCTCACCCAGAAGTTCCGCCTGGGCCTCTTCGAGAAGCCGTACGCGGACACCACCCACCTGGACAAGGTCGGCTCGGCCGAGCACCGTGCGGTGGCCCGTGAGGCGGCCGCGAAGTCGCAGGTGCTCCTGAAGAACGACGGGGCCGTCCTGCCGCTCAAGCCGGACCAGAAGGTGTACGTCGCCGGGTCCAACGCCGACGACATCGGCAACCAGGCCGGCGGCTGGACCATCAGCTGGCAGGGCTCCTCCGGGAAGACCACCACCGGCACGACGAT
>NZ_JBEZFS010000252.1:0-423 GCF_040649575.1 Nonomuraea sp. NPDC048916 | reverse complement strand
GGTGACCTGGCCCCCTTCGCGGACCGCCGGAGCGGAGGACGTCACGGACTCGGCGGCGGGGGTAGCGGAAGTCGACATGGATACGACGTTAGCGTTCCCACCTGGCACGGGCGGGCTGTGAGAGCGGACAAAGAACGTCAACACGGCTTGTTGTGAGCTAACCCACAGAACTCGGGGGGACGCGCCTGTTCGAGTGAGTTCGGCGCATCCGTACGGGTGGAGCGACGCGCTGCGCGGTTCGTTGATCGCGCATCGATCGAATGGCAGGGTGGACTAAAGTAACGCGAAGTCACCATCCACCTCCGTACCCACTGCCCCACGGCACCCCCGCACCTTCTGCAATATTCCGTATTTCCCCCGTGATGTGCGGCGTACGTGCGACCCGGCCCTCTCCCGCTCTCGGTCGGCCGACGCCACTTCCCC
>NZ_JBEZFS010000251.1:0-424 GCF_040649575.1 Nonomuraea sp. NPDC048916 | reverse complement strand
CGGCCACAAGCAGCCGTCGATCCTCTACACGGTCGGCGAGCGCCACCGCGAGCGCGCCGCGATGATCAGCGACGCCCTGGAGGCCGTCGACCCCTTCGAACTGCGGTCCCTCACCGAGAAGTTCGCCGACGAGCTGATCGACGCGGTGTGCGCCAAGGGCGAGACGGACCTCGTCGCCGACTACGCGGCCCTGCTGCCCGTACGGGTCCTCGCCCTCCTCTACGGCTTCGCCGAGGAACAGGGCCCGGTCACGGCCGTCGATCATGTCGTTCAGCGCGGTGACCAGACCAGGGCCCTGTTCCTCGGCGAAGCCGTAGAGGAGGGCGAGGACCCGTACGGGCAGCAGGGCCGCGTAGTCGGCGACGAGGTCCGTCTCGCCCTTGGCGCACACCGCGTCGATCAGCTCGTCGGCGAACTTCTCGGT
>NZ_JBEZFS010000250.1:0-424 GCF_040649575.1 Nonomuraea sp. NPDC048916 | reverse complement strand
CGCAAGATCATCATCGACACCTACGGCGGCATGGCACGGCACGGCGGCGGCGCCTTCTCCGGCAAGGACCCGTCCAAGGTCGACCGCTCGGCCGCCTACGCGATGCGCTGGGTGGCCAAGAACGTGGTGGCCGCCGGACTGGCCGACCGCTGCGAGGTCCAGGTCGCCTACGCCATCGGCAAGGCCCAGCCGGTCGGCCTGTTCGTCGAGTGCTTCGGCACCGAGAAGGTCCCGGTCGAGCAGATCCAGGCCGCCGTGCTCCAGGTGTTCGACCTGCGCCCGGCCGCCATCATCCGCGACCTCGACCTGCTGCGCCCGATCTACTCCGAGACCGCCGCCTACGGCCACTTCGGCCGCGAGGGCTTCTCCTGGGAGTCCACCGACCGCGCCGAGGCACTCAGGACCGCCGCCGGTCTCTGACCCG
>NZ_JBEZFS010000249.1:0-424 GCF_040649575.1 Nonomuraea sp. NPDC048916 | reverse complement strand
GGTGGCCAGATGGTCCAGCTTGAACAGGTTGGCCAGCCGGCTCTCGTCCTGCTCGCCCTGCTCCAGCCCGTCGATCAGGGTGATCTGCCGCTCGACCAGCGTCTGGCTGCGCCGCGACAGGTTGACGAACATCGCGTTGACGTTGCTCCGGAGTCGTGACTCCTCGCCGGCCAGGCGCACCGCCTCGCGGTGAACCTCGTCGAACGCCCGCGCCACCTCACCGATCTCGTCGTCGGAGACGACGCCGATCGGCGGCACGTGCATCGACTCTACGCCGGCCTCGCTCTCGCGCAGCTGCTTCACCAGGTCGGGCAGGGTCTGGTCGGCGACCTTGAGCGCGTCTCCGCGCAGCCGCCTGAGCGGCCGGACCAGCGAGCGGGCCATCACGGTCGTGACCGCGAGGACGAGGAGCAGCAGGGCGATG
>NZ_JBEZFS010000248.1:0-425 GCF_040649575.1 Nonomuraea sp. NPDC048916 | reverse complement strand
CGGACCGCTGCCCCGGATCGGTGAAGGCATCGGACGGCGGAGGGGAAACGGGCAGGTCGACGGCGTCCACGACCGGCTCCTCGGCCTCCTCGGGCTCAGGCTGCTCGACGGGATCCTCGGGATCCTCGGCCCGCGCCTGCTCCAACGGCGACAGCGAACGCCCGGGTCGCTCCTTCCCGGCCCCGGCCTCGCGCCCGGCCAGCGGGGCGGTCGAGCCGGAGACGTCGGGAGAAGCGGAAGCGGAGGAGGAGGGTTCCGGAGGGTCGGCTCCGGGCCCGGCGGGGGCCTGCGCGTCGTGCCCGGTCGCCACCGGGGAGGGCGGGACCGGGCCGGTCCCCGATACTCCGGGGACCGGAACGCCGGACGGCAGGGGCAGGGCGGAAGGAAGCGTCGAGGGGGACGTGGAGCCCGACGGGGCGGACGGC
>NZ_JBEZFS010000247.1:0-426 GCF_040649575.1 Nonomuraea sp. NPDC048916 | reverse complement strand
ACTGGTAACCCTAAACTTCAGCGTTAGGGTTTGGGTCGGCGTTCGGACCGTCCCCATCGACATCAGTCGTCGCCGCGGGGCCACCGCAGAGCGACGACACGTAACTCGAGGCGAGAGGCCTTCGACGTGGCAGCACCGCAGAACTACCTCGCAGTCATCAAAGTCATCGGTGTCGGCGGCGGTGGTGTCAATGCCATCAACCGGATGATCGAGGTCGGTCTCAAGGGCGTCGAGTTCATCGCCATCAACACGGACGCGCAAGCTCTGTTGATGAGCGACGCCGACGTCAAACTCGACGTCGGTCGCGAACTCACCCGCGGACTCGGCGCCGGAGCCAACCCGGCTGTCGGCCGCAAGGCAGCCGAGGACCACCGCGAGGAGATCGAGGAGGTCCTCAAGGGGGCCGTCACGAAGACCATGTCGGCC
>NZ_JBEZFS010000246.1:0-427 GCF_040649575.1 Nonomuraea sp. NPDC048916 | reverse complement strand
GTGGCGCGGAGTTCGGCGAGCGCGGTGGGGCCGATGGGGCGTGGCTGGTGTCCGGTCATGGTGCGAGCGTGCCGTGCCGCGCCGTCCGTGTCCGGCGGAAAACGGACATCGCGCTGGGAGCACGGTACGTGGAAGGATGGCCGGAAACGCCGCTTATCAAGTCGCACACCTAGGAGATGACCGCGTGCCTGGCACGAATCTGACCCGCGAAGAGGCACAGGAGCGGGCGCGCCTGCTGACCGTGGACGCGTACGAGATCGATCTCGACCTCTCCGGAGCGCAGGAGGGCGGCACCTACCGGTCCGTGACCACCGTGCGCTTCGACTGCGCGGAGGCGGGTGCGGAGTCCTTCATCGACCTGGTCGCCCCGGCCGTCCACGACGTGGTGCTGAACGGCAAGGACCTGGACGTGGCCGCCGTGTTCCGC
>NZ_JBEZFS010000245.1:0-427 GCF_040649575.1 Nonomuraea sp. NPDC048916 | reverse complement strand
GACGGCAACGGCACCATCGAGGCGGGTCTGTCGTACCCCCTCTCGACCGGATTCGACCCGATGATCACGTCGGGCGCCACCCCGTACGCCGCCAATATGCACATCTTCGAGGGGCTCGTAGATCTCGATCCCGCAACACTCGTGGCGCGCCCCGCACTCGCCACCGAGATGCCGAAGAAGATCAACGCCACCACCTATCGCGCCACCCTGCGTGACGGCGCGACCTTCCACGACGGCTCACCGGTGACCGCCGAGGACGTCGTGTTCAGCTTCGAACGCATCCTGGACGAGAAGAACGCGTCGCTGATGGCACAGTTCGTGCCCTTCATCGACACGGTCACGGCGGTCGACGCGAAGACGGTCGAGTTCAAGCTCACGTACGCCTTCGCGCTCTTCCCCTCCCGCATAGCCGTGGCACGGATCGTGC
>NZ_JBEZFS010000244.1:0-429 GCF_040649575.1 Nonomuraea sp. NPDC048916 | reverse complement strand
TCCGCCACCAGCTCGGAGAGCGGCTTCTGCTGGTTGCCGAGTGCGGCGAGTACGTGGAGGGCGGCGAGCATGCCCGTATCGGCGTTCCAGAAGTCGCGGAAGTAGTAGTGCGCCGAGTGCTCGCCTCCGAAGATCGCTCCGTGCCGCGCCATCTCCGTCTTGATGAAGGAGTGGCCGACCCGGGTGCGGACCGGGGTGCCGCCGTTCTCGCGGACCACCTCGGGGACGGACCAGGAGGTGATCAGGTTGTGGATGACGATACCCTCGCCGCCGTTGCGGGCCAGCTCGCGGGCGGCCACCAGGGCGGGGAGCGCGGAGGGGGAGACGCCCGCGCCCTGCTCGTCGACCACGAAGCAGCGGTCCGCGTCGCCGTCGAAGGCGAGGCCGAGGTCGGCGCCCTCGGCGAGGACGCGGGCCTGGAGGTCCACG
>NZ_JBEZFS010000243.1:0-430 GCF_040649575.1 Nonomuraea sp. NPDC048916 | reverse complement strand
GTCGGCCCGTGGGCCCACTGCACATCGGGGTCGATGCCCTTCAGGACGGCGTCCAGCATCGCGTCGGACCGCTCGGCGGCCTCCTGCATGTCCATCCGGCTCTCCTTCCCGCTCTCTTTCCCGCTTCCGGTGCCGCTGCCACCCGTCCCGCTCTCGCTGCCGCACCCGGACACCGCGACCCCCACGGCCAGGACCACCGTGACGAGGGGCAGGGCCCGCTTCGCTCGCCTCACTTCGGTTCCTCCATCTTGAGCCGGTCGGCGTTGCCCGACACGATCAGGGCGATGCTGTCCGCGGACACGGCGTCGCGTTCCGGACTGAAGTAGTTCGAGTGCGAGTCCAGGCTGATGCCGCTGCCGCTGACGAGCGGAGGACCGTCGGCCACCGGGAAGCGCCGGGCCCCGAACGCCTTGCTCGCCGGATCCTTCCC
>NZ_JBEZFS010000242.1:0-432 GCF_040649575.1 Nonomuraea sp. NPDC048916 | reverse complement strand
AGGACTACCCGCCGATCGAGATCGGCAAGCTGGAGCTCAACCGCAACCCGCAGGACATCTTCGCCGAGGTCGAGCAGTCGATCTTCTCCCCGCACCACTTCGTGCCGGGTATCGGCCCGTCCCCCGACAAGATGCTCCAGGGCCGGCTCTTCGCGTACGGCGACGCCCACCGCTACCGCGTCGGCATCAACGCCGACCACCTGCCGGTGAACCGCCCGCACGCCACCGAGGCGCGGACCAACAGCCGGGACGGCTTCCTCTACGACGGCCGTCACAAGGGCGCCAAGAACTACGAGCCGAACAGCTTCGGCGGCCCGTTCCAGACCGACCGGCCGCTCTGGCAGCCGCTCCCGGTGACCGGTGCCACCGGCAACACCGAGGCCCCCTCCCACGCCGAGGACAACGACTTCGTGCAGGCGGGCGACCTCTACC
>NZ_JBEZFS010000241.1:0-434 GCF_040649575.1 Nonomuraea sp. NPDC048916 | reverse complement strand
CGCACGCTCCAAGAGCGTCTCCCCGTACGGCATCTGGTGGTCCGACTGGGCGACCACGTCCGGGGCGTGGATCAAGGGCGGCGCCCACCAGGCCACGACGGCCTACGCGTACGACTACGCCGTGCTGCACGTGAAGCCCGAGAAGGGCGGCAAGTCCCTTCAGGAGCAGATCGGTTCGGCCCTGCCGGTGTGGTTCAACGCCCCGTCGGCGAAGAAGATCAAGACGATGAAGGCGCGCGGCTACCCCGCCGAGTCGCCGTACGACGGCTCGAAGATGTACGACTGCCGCGGCGCCACCAAGCGCCTGGTGCTCGGCTACCGCTACCCGAGCGACTACCCGGCCCAGTACATGCTCGGCTGCACGTTGAACGGCGGGGCGTCGGGCGGACCCTGGTTCCTGGCGCACAACGGGCGTACGTATCTGGTGTCCAACA
>NZ_JBEZFS010000240.1:0-434 GCF_040649575.1 Nonomuraea sp. NPDC048916 | reverse complement strand
TGATCGTGGACCTGGACCGCGAGATCCTCCTCGGCGTCACCTTCGTCGGCCCGGGCATCGGCGAACTCCTGCACTCGGCGACGGTCGCCGTCGCGGGGGAGGTGCCCATCGCCCGCCTGTGGCACGCGGTCCCGGCGTACCCGACCATCAGCGAGGTGTGGCTGCGGCTGCTGGAGACGTATCGGGGGTAGCGGCGACGAGGGCGGGCGACGCCGGGTCAAGACCCCCTGCACGCCGCTGGTCAGATGTCCCGGAAGGGACCAGTCGCTCGGCCGATCTGCGGAAAGGATCGTCCACCGGCCGCTGGCCCATGACCTGGGCAAACACCCCTCACCTGCTATCAAGCACCAGCTCGTAAGCTCGTAAGGGGTCAGCTTTCGGAGAGTCGTAGGCTGAGCTGGAAGCCCGTCTCCTGGAAGCCGAGTGTTTGGGCG
>NZ_JBEZFS010000239.1:0-435 GCF_040649575.1 Nonomuraea sp. NPDC048916 | reverse complement strand
CTCCGATCTTCGCCACGCTCTGGGTCAAGCTGGCCACGCGCAACCGTGAGCCCAGCACCCCGATGAAGTTCGCGCTGGCGATGCTCCTCATCGGTGGCTCCTTCGGCATCATGGGCCTGGCGGGCGCGGCCGCGGCCAACAGCGACACGGGCAAGGTCACCGTGTTCTGGCTGCTCGCCGTCTACCTGGCGCAGACCATGGGTGAGATGTGCCTCTCCCCGGTCGGCCTGTCGCTGTCCACGAAGCTGGCGCCGAAGATGTTCGTCGGCCAGATCATGGGCCTGTGGTTCCTGGCCACGTCGACGGGCAACGCCCTGAACGGCTGGACCACGAAGCTCAACGCTCCGCTGGGCGACGCCGCGTACTACACGCTGCAGGCGGTCGTGGCGGTCGCGGCGGGCATCGCCTTCATGGTGGCGGGCCGCAAGATCCGCG
>NZ_JBEZFS010000238.1:0-435 GCF_040649575.1 Nonomuraea sp. NPDC048916 | reverse complement strand
GCAAGGGCGAGGCGGGCGAGGGCGATGTGGGCGCGTTCGAGAGCGTCATCGACAGCATCAAGAACGCCGGCAAGGACGCGGGCGCCGAGGTGAAGGAGAAGGTTCCCTCCACCTCCCAGCTGACCGGATAGCGGCGGCGCGACGATCCGGACAGCGGCGGCGGAAAAGATTCGGGTGGCCCTTCGCCCGCGGTCGTGACCATGTGGATGATATGAATATTCAGCTCGGCATGTGAAGTTGACGTGCCGGGTGGACGGTACGTGCCGAGGGGGCCTCGATTTCGGTCGAGCGGCGCATCACTGCTCCCTCGTGCGGCCGTTCCTGTGGCCCGACTACGAGAGGCTGATGAAGCAGTGAGAGCCCGTTCCTTCCTTTCCGCCGCCCTGGCGACCGCCGCCGTCACCGGAATCGTCCTGGTGGGCGCGCCGTTCGCCG
>NZ_JBEZFS010000237.1:0-438 GCF_040649575.1 Nonomuraea sp. NPDC048916 | reverse complement strand
GACGACATCCTGGGCGTCGATGACGTACCACTGGCGAGTAATGTCGCCGGGCTTGGGGCTGTACGTACGCACGGTCGTAGCCTTCGCTTCTTCAGTGAGTGGGTCCTGACATGGCCACCACGGACGATGTACGACAGCCCTGGCGGACCTCGGTGACGCAACCGAGTCCTGCCGCTGGTCATCGGCCCGGTGGACCGGTGTAAGGGCCCCTCACGTGAGAATGAGCAAGCCAATACACATAACGAACATGCAGGATACCTGCGGTGCCCCGGATGGGTCAAAACGGGGGACAGCAGGAGGCGCATGTCGCTTATCAGGGTACCTGGCCCGCTTCCCGTTGCACCAACCACCCGGAGATGTCTTTTTTGCCCGTGTGCAGTCAGGTCAGGCCAGGGAATCACGTGCCTTCCGAAGCGGAACGGCATCCCCCGAGCCCCG
>NZ_JBEZFS010000236.1:0-439 GCF_040649575.1 Nonomuraea sp. NPDC048916 | reverse complement strand
GCGGAACTGCTCGGTGAGGGACTCCGCCAGAGACGCATTGTTCGCGCTCCCGCATGCTGCGGGCTGACATACGCAGAAGTGCCACGGGTGATCTCCATACGAGTGGACGGCCGGGCGGACTGCCGCCGTTGCCAAGGGGCGAGTCAGGGAGGGTGTCAGCCGCCGAAGGGCAGGCGGTACTCGAAGTTCCTTGGCTTCAGGTCCTCTTCGGCGGGAAACCAATCCTTGAAATGCAGAACGCGGCCCCCACTCGCCGTGTGATTCTCGCCTTCGATCTTGATATCGCTCACCACGTACAGGTCCACAGTGTGTTGCGGCTCGCGTGCGTGATCGACCTCGTTGGACGTCAGGTGTACTTTGGCGGCCGAGCCGGTCGTGCCCTTGACCTCAACGCGTTTTTCTTCCCCGTCCCGGGTGCAGTGGAGGTCGTAGGGCTTGC
>NZ_JBEZFS010000235.1:0-441 GCF_040649575.1 Nonomuraea sp. NPDC048916 | reverse complement strand
GACGGTGAAGAGCCGCAGCGAGTGGGTGGTGATCTACGACGAGCAGGAGGAGGCCGTCTGCGTGGAGACGCAGTCCGGGCCGCCCAACGGACTGAACACCCTGCCCCGGCTGGTGACCCCGATCGACCCGCTGGAGATCGCGACGACCTGGAGCTGGACACCGCTCCGGGGCGATGACCGGCCGTAGGGCCTGGCCCGGGCCCCGGCCCGTACCGCTTACCCTCGTGGACATGACTGACGTACGCGCTGACCTGCTCAAGCAGATCAAGGACAAGGCCGTGGTGCACGGCAAGGTGACCCTCTCCTCGGGGCTGGAAGCCGACTGGTACATCGACCTGCGCCGGATCACGCTGGACGGCAAGGCCGCGCCGCTGGTCGGCCAGGTCATGCTCGACGCCACCGCCGAGCTGGACTACGACTGCGTCGGCGGGCTGACCCTGG
>NZ_JBEZFS010000234.1:0-441 GCF_040649575.1 Nonomuraea sp. NPDC048916 | reverse complement strand
CGTTGATCAGGATCGGGTCGCCCTTGGTGACGTCGCCGGGCAGACCCTTGTAGGTCGTGCCGCAGATCGACTTGTCGCCGGGGACGTCCTCGGAGGTGATGGTGAACTCGTCCCCGCGGACCAGCTCGACCGGGCCCTCGGCGAACTTCGCCAGCCGGATCTTGGGGCCCTGGAGGTCGGCGAGCACGCCCACCGCGCGGCCGGTCTCGGCGGCCGCCTTGCGGACACGGTCGTAACGGCCCTGGTGTTCCTCGTGGGTGCCGTGACTGAAGTTGAAACGGGCCACGCTCATGCCGGCCTCGATCAGAGCGACGAGCTGCTCATGGGAGTCGACGGCGGGACCGAGGGTGCAGACGATTTTGGAACGGCGCATGAGGCGGATCCTATCGGTTTGTTTCGCTGCGGAATATTCCGTCTGGTGGAAGATACAAAGGGGCGCGG
>NZ_JBEZFS010000233.1:0-441 GCF_040649575.1 Nonomuraea sp. NPDC048916 | reverse complement strand
CCTGGATCTCCTCCAGCGAGACGATGTCGGGGGAGGAGAGGTTGACCGCGACACCCTCGGCCAGTGTGTCGAACTTGGCCTGGTCGTCGCCGGCGTCGAGGTTCTCCACGTTGTACGTGGCGACCGCCAGCTCGTCCTTCTTCTGCTTGCGGGTCACCTCGCGCCGCAGCTTCTTGTCGACGACCGTGCCCAGCTCGGTGGCCTGCACGTTGTAGCCGCCGTACGAGGCGTAGTCGAGGACGCCGGTGGTGCGGCCCTTGAGGACGTCGCCGACGTCGGCCGTCGGCACCGGCTGCGCCGGATCCAGCGACATCACCTTGAGCCGGCCGGTGTTCTGGTCCTGGTACGAGGCGTAGAGCGTGCCGCCGCGCCGGGTCGGGTTCTCCTTCGGCTTGACGGTCACCCAGATCTCGTCGTACGCGGTCGTCGCCCCGGTCACCC
>NZ_JBEZFS010000232.1:0-443 GCF_040649575.1 Nonomuraea sp. NPDC048916 | reverse complement strand
TCGCTCTCGGGGAGGGAGGTATCGACCAGAGACTTCGCCAGCTCGTACTCCTCGGTCGGCCAGACCTCGCGCTGGATGTCCATCGGAACCCGGAACCAGCCGCCCTCCGGGTCGATCTGCGTGGCGTGCGCGATCAGCGCCTTGTCGCGGATCTCGAAGAACTCGTCGCAGGGAATGTGCGTGGTCAGCGTGCGTTCGACGCGCTCGAACTCCTTCCACCGCTCCAGCCACTCGCCGTACGGGGACTCCAGGCCCCGTGCGATCAGCGCCTCGTGCAGCGCGACGGTGCGCGGCCGGTTGAAGCCCTGGTTGTAGTAGAGCTTCCGCGGCGTCCAGACCGGGCCGAACTCGTCCTCGGGGAAGCGCTCCGCGTCGGCCGCACCGTCGAACGCGATCATCGAGATCGTGTGCGTCATGATGTGGTCGGGGTGCGGGTAGCCGCC
>NZ_JBEZFS010000231.1:0-451 GCF_040649575.1 Nonomuraea sp. NPDC048916 | reverse complement strand
GTTGGCGCGGCTGCGGCGGGAGAAGGCCGAGCTGGCCCGGCAGCACGCCAAGGAGAAGGCGGCCTGGGAGAAGGAACGCGCGGAGCTGGAGGACGAGCGTGATGTCCTCAAGCGTTCCGTGGTCTTGTGGGTGAAAGAGGCGATGGGCCGGTGAGCGTGGCGGCCTTCATCTGCTCCCAGAAGACCGACTACGGTATCGACCACGCGATCTCCTGCCGGGCGCTGGAGGTCTCCCAGTCGTGGTTCTACAAGTGGAAGAACCGCATCGGGGCCGTTGCGCCGACCACCCGTGAGCAGCGCAGGGCCCGGCTGGATGCGGAGATCAAGCGGCTGTTCGCGGCATCGGGCGGCACCTACGGCTCGCCGCGGATCACCCAAGACCTGCACGAGGCGGGCTGGCGGGTGTCGGAGAACACCGTGGCCAGGCGGATGGCCGAACTCGGCTTAGCCG
>NZ_JBEZFS010000230.1:0-451 GCF_040649575.1 Nonomuraea sp. NPDC048916 | reverse complement strand
GTTGGCGCGGCTGCGGCGGGAGAAGGCCGAGCTGGCCCGGCAGCACGCCAAGGAGAAGGCGGCCTGGGAGAAGGAACGCGCGGAGCTGGAGGACGAGCGTGATGTCCTCAAGCGTTCCGTGGTCTTGTGGGTGAAAGAGGCGATGGGTCGGTGAGCGTGGCGGCCTTCATCTGCTCCCAGAAGACCGAGCACGGTATCGACCACGCGATCTCCTGCCGGGCGCTGGAGGTTTCCCAGTCCTGGTTTTACAAGTGGAAGAACCGCATCGGAACCGTTGCGCCGACCGCCCGTGATCAGCGGCGGACCCGGCTGGATGCGGAGATCAAGCGGCTGTTCGCGGCATCGGGCGGCACCTACGGCTCGCCGCGGATCACCCAAGACCTGCACGAGGCGGGCTGGCGGGTGTCGGAGAACACCGTGGCCAGGCGGATGGCCGAACTCGGCTTAGCCG
>NZ_JBEZFS010000229.1:0-451 GCF_040649575.1 Nonomuraea sp. NPDC048916 | reverse complement strand
GGAGCCTTATCCCAGCCGCGACGTCGTGTGATGAGCGCTCCGACCCCCTTCGGTGCGCCGATCTTGTGGCCGCTGATGCTGATCAGGTCGATTGGCGCGGTCAGATCGCCGGCGATCTTGCCGTATCCCTGGGCGGCGTCCACGTGGAGGTAGGTCGGCGTGGACCGCAGGCGCTCGGCTAGCTCGGCGACCGGCTGGATGACTCCGGTCTCGTTGTTGACGTGCATCAGAGACACCGCGAGTGTGTCGGGGCGCACGTGCTCCATGACCTGCTCGACAGTGATTCGGCCTGACGCACCCGGCTCAAGAACGTCCACGGTGAAGCCGCGGGTTTCCGCGAGGTGCAACAGGGGCTCGAGGACGGCCTTGTGTTCGATGGCGGAGGTGATGATGTGCTTCTTGCCGGTCCGCTCGCCATGTGGAGCGAGGCCGAGCAGGGCGATGTTGTTGG
>NZ_JBEZFS010000228.1:0-452 GCF_040649575.1 Nonomuraea sp. NPDC048916 | reverse complement strand
GCCGACGCGAGCGTGTGGCCCGCGATGTCGTCGATGACCTGGGCCACGATGTGGCGGTTGGAACGCGTCACGACCAGACGGGGCCGCTCCGGCGAACCCGACAGGTGCTTGCGGACGCGGATGTGGCGCCGCTTGCGAGCAGCGCGCTTGTACGCGTCGCCCTTGGCGATCTTCACACCGTATGCCATGGCTACTTACCAGCCTTTCCGACCTTGCGGCGGATGACCTCGCCCGCGTACTTGACGCCCTTGGCCTTGTACGGGTCGGGCTTCCGCAGCTTGCGGATGTTGGCGGCTACCTCGCCGACCTTCTGCTTGTCGATGCCCTCGACGCTGAGCTTCGTGGGCGACTCGACCTTGAAGGTGATGCCTTCCGGAGCCTCGATGAGGATCGGGTGGCTGTAGCCCAGGGCGAACTCCAGGTTGGAGCCCTTCGCCTGGACGCGGTAACCG
>NZ_JBEZFS010000227.1:0-452 GCF_040649575.1 Nonomuraea sp. NPDC048916 | reverse complement strand
GCAGGGCCACCCCGAGCAGCCACCGGCCCGGGTCGCGGATCTCCGAGAGCATCACCTTGGAGAACCGGGCGGTGAGCCGGTGGTGCAAGCGTTCGGCATCCGTGCCCTCGCGCAGCTGGCGGCCCACCGCACGGGCGATCTGCCGGACGACGAAGTCGCTGTTCACCCGCTCCAGCAGCAGGTGAACCGGCTCCAGCACGGCGTAGATCTGGGGGTTCATGGCCAACTGCGGTCCGTCGTACGACGACCGGCGGGAACCTCCGTCCCTGCTGCTGCGCTTTTCGGTTTCTGGCTTCGAAGGGGAGGGTCGGCTGTTTCCACCCGCGCGAAGCGCGAGACCACCGCCGCCTTCCGCACGCGCACTCGCAGCAGCCGAGTTTTCCACAGCCCCAGCGCCCTCAACTACCGGTACCTCGCCTACGGCGGGTGACAAGAACGCGCCCTCGTCATCC
>NZ_JBEZFS010000226.1:0-453 GCF_040649575.1 Nonomuraea sp. NPDC048916 | reverse complement strand
CTCCACGAGCCCGGTCCCGTCCACCTCCTTCTTGTCCGCCGTGCTGACCGCCGCGAACGTGTTGTAGAAACCGACGTTCTCCGTCCGGCCGAACAGATCGATCTCCCGCTGCACCCCCTGGTTCGGCATGTCTCTGCGCCGTAGTTCGAAACCGAGTCGCCGGCTGAGCACCTGATGGCTGAGGCAGACCGCGAGAAAGGGGCGGCGGTCCCGCAGCAGGCCGCCCACGGCGTCGTGCAGATGGCGGATCTTGGGATGCCCGGCGGCTCCCGGGTCTCCGGGGCCCGGCCCCATGACCACCAGGTCGTACGCGTCCGGCCGGTACTCCTCGTCGAACCGCCGTACGGTCACGGACATGCCGAGCGATCTGATCTGGCCGGCGATCATCGCGGTGAAGGTGTCCTCCGCGTCCACCACCAGCACCTCGCGCCCGGCCAGGCCGGCGACCGGGAC
>NZ_JBEZFS010000225.1:0-455 GCF_040649575.1 Nonomuraea sp. NPDC048916 | reverse complement strand
GGTGCCAGCCGTCCCACTTGCGGACTTGGTACTCGGTCAGGCCGAGCAGGTCCTTGCCGGTCTCGTTGTTCTCCTCGATCTTCCAGCGCAGCCCGGCGACGGTGATCAGCTCGGTGACGGGCGTGCCGGCCGGGGCATGGGCCAGGAAGAACTCGACGTCGGCGGGATCGCTGACGCTGCGGCGGATCAGCAGCGTATGCGTATGGCCGTCAGCGGGAAGTTGCCCCACGGGTACCGCCGCGACCGTCGCCCAGTCGTAGGCGCGTGTGCCCTTGGTGCCCTGGCCGCAGGAGCGGCGCTCCCACAAACCCGGGACGGCCTGGGCCAGCAGCCGGTCCAGCACATGCCCGGCCGGCTCCTCGCCGCCCCGGGCGGTCACCAGCGGCAGATCCACCGGCACGGCCATCACATAGCCGATCCGATGGGTGTGGCAGTAGGCGCGCAGGTGAGGATCA
>NZ_JBEZFS010000224.1:0-458 GCF_040649575.1 Nonomuraea sp. NPDC048916 | reverse complement strand
CGCTCTCCTGGCGCGGACGCTCCGGAAACGGACCGGGGCGGACATCGAGCTGTCGGGGCCGTGGGTGCCCTATTCATTCGTCGGGGAGGTGTAGGCCGTGACACGCGACGTGGTGCCCTGGGACAGCCCCGAGCCCCTGAGCGGCCCCATCGGGGTGCCGCTCGTCGACCTCTTGGACCGCGTCCTGGCGACCGGCGTGGTGATCAGCGGTGACCTGGTCATCGCCATTGCCGACGTGCCACTCGTGCGGTTGTCGCTGCACGCCCTGCTGTCGTCCGTCAGCGAACGCGTTCCGGCGCCCTGGGCGGACGGAGGCCCGCTGTGACCGGTTCCCGGCTCGACCTGGACTCCGACCAGATGGGACGCGACCTCGTCGCCCTCGTCCTGACGGTGGTCGAACTCCTCAGACAGTTGATGGAGCGCCAGGCGATTCGCCGTATCGACCAGGGCGATCTCAG
>NZ_JBEZFS010000223.1:0-459 GCF_040649575.1 Nonomuraea sp. NPDC048916 | reverse complement strand
ATGGAGACGAGGTCCAGGCCGCCGACGCGGTCGGCGACGCTCTTCAGCTCGATGAGGCGGGCCTCGCTCATCGCGCCCGTGTAGAAGGAGCCGATCTGGTTGTGGTCGGAGTCGGTGGTGCAGACGAAGCGGGCGGTGTGCAGCACCTCGGAGATCCGGACCGAACCGGTCTCGACGCCGTGCCGGTCGAGCCAGGCGCGGTACTCGTCGAAGTCGGCTCCGGCGGCGCCGACCAGGATCGGGCGGGTGCCGAGCAGGCCCATCCCGAAGCAGATGTTGGCGGCGACACCGCCCCGGCGCACATCGAGGTTGTCGACCAGGAAGGACAGGGAGACCGTGTGCAGCTGATCCGCGACCAGCTGGTCGGCGAAGCGGCCGGGGAAGGTCATGAGGTGGTCAGTGGCGATCGAGCCGGTGACTGCAATACGCACGGGGAGGCTACTCCTGCGGAAGGCGAAG
>NZ_JBEZFS010000222.1:0-460 GCF_040649575.1 Nonomuraea sp. NPDC048916 | reverse complement strand
CCACCGCCGTCACGCCCGCCCTGACCGCGTCCGCCGCCCTGACCGGGACGGCCGCCCTGGCCGCCGCTCCGGCCGCTGCCGCCGCTGCCGCTTCCGCTGTTCCTGCCACTGCTTCGCATCAAAATTCCGTCTTGTCGTCTGCGTGAGTATCCGGGGTGTCCGGTGCGTCCGGATCGAACGACGGCACACCCTCTAGCGTCTCAGCCTCGATCGCGTCCGCCTCCGGGAGGAAGGGCGCGAGCTCCGGGAGCTCGTCCAGGCCACGCAGGCCCATTCGCTCCAGGAAGTAGTTCGTCGTCCTGTACAGGATCGCACCTGTTTCGGGTTCCGCGCCCGCCTCCTCGACCAGACCGCGTTGCAGGAGGGTGCGCATCACCCCGTCACAGTTCACTCCACGCACGGCGGAGACCCTCGAACGGCTGACCGGTTGACGGTACGCGACCACGGCGAGCGTCTCCAG
>NZ_JBEZFS010000221.1:0-461 GCF_040649575.1 Nonomuraea sp. NPDC048916 | reverse complement strand
GCCGTTAGCTGTCCCCTTCTGTGGGGATATCAACCCGTTCGACAGTGGGAGGCACGGTGCGGTCGGAGGGCTACGACTACGACACCTACAGCCGGCTCGCGGGTCCGCTCACGGAGCCGGATCCGACGGGGTACCGGGTGCGGTACAAGAGCCTGCTCTCGACGGAGAAGCACCGAATAAGAGCCGTCCTGCTGATGACGCTCGCCCCGGTGCTCACGGGCATCCTGCTGCTCTACCTGGTCTGGCCCACGCACTGGACCGAGCGGGAGAACGGCGAGCGCTGGCTGGTCGTCGCCGACACCGTGATGCTGGTGTCGATCGCTCTGATCGAGCTGTTCATGCTGGTCAACGTGGTCTCCATCGCGCACGCCACGCTCGTCGCGCGCGACCCCGTGCCGGTGACGGCCGAGCCCGGCACCCGGGTCGCCTTCCTGACCACGTACGTCCCCGGCAAGGAACCG
>NZ_JBEZFS010000220.1:0-466 GCF_040649575.1 Nonomuraea sp. NPDC048916 | reverse complement strand
CGCCGATGAGCTGTGGGTCCGCCTCGTTCATGCGAACCTCATGGTCTGTGGTGATGTGGCTACCGACGGGTACTTAGACATCCAAAAAATTTCCTTAGCGTAGGGAATGTTTGTACAGGGCAAGCCGTTGTAACCCACGTGGAACGCGAGGGAAGCCTCGCGTTCCTAGTCTTGCGGGTGGGACGCCCCACCGGCGCCAGCAGTTCTCCAGCAGGAGGATCAGACGAAGGGAAGCACTGTGCGCTTCGAGATCATGCGACTCGACGACGTCGACGGTACCGCCGTGGACAGCACCGTCGTGGACGCCGCCTCCGTCAACCGGATCGTGCAGCAGGCCGCCGCGATGGGCCAGCGCATCTACATCCGGCCGGCCGACAGTTCGGCCTCGTAACACCTGACGTTGTGAAGACGAAGCGCCCCCGCACGGAACGTCCGTACGGGGGCGCTGTGGTGCGCGGGGGCGCGG
>NZ_JBEZFS010000219.1:0-468 GCF_040649575.1 Nonomuraea sp. NPDC048916 | reverse complement strand
CCGGGAACCAGTGGTTCCGGACAGCGCTGAGGCCCGGCACCCCGTGTGGGATGCCGAGCCTCGGTGACGCTTACCGGCCGGCGTCAGTGATGCCTGGCGTCAGTGCGAGTGGCCGTGACCGTGGCCGTGGCCCGCGTCGGCCTCCTCTTCCGCCGGCTTCTCGACGACCAGGGTCTCGGTCGTCAGGAGCAGGGACGCGATGGACGCGGCGTTCTCCAGGGCGGAGCGGGTGACCTTGACCGGGTCGATGACACCGGACTTGACCAGGTCGCCGTACTCGCCGGTCGCGGCGTTGAAGCCCTGGCCCTTGTCGAGCTCGGCGACCTTGGAGGTGATGACGTAGCCCTCGAGGCCGGCGTTCTCGGCGATCCAGCGCAGCGGCTCGACGGCGGCGCGGCGGACGACCGCGACACCCGTGGCCTCGTCGCCGGTCTTGCCGAGGTTGCCCTCCAGGACCTTCACGGCGTG
>NZ_JBEZFS010000218.1:0-469 GCF_040649575.1 Nonomuraea sp. NPDC048916 | reverse complement strand
CTGGCCCGGGGTGCCGAACAGATAGAGGACCAGGTCGTCGCGGAGCGTGATCCGGCCGAAGTCCATCGCGACCGTGGTGGTGGTCTTGGACTCGACCCCGTCCAGATCGTCCACCGGGCGGCCCGCCTCGCTGAGGCGTTCCTCCGTGCGCAGGGGCCGGATCTCACTGACCGCGCCGACCGCGGTCGTCTTGCCGACGCCGAACCCTCCCGCCACCAGGATCTTCAGGGTGACGGGCTCGACGGGCCGCTGCTCGGCGCGGCTAGAGCGCCCGAAGGCCATTGATCACCTCGCGGAGAATGTTCACGTCCGGCAGCTCGGCCGGCGGAACGGGACGGGTCACGTGCACCAGCTCGTCCTCGACGAGATCGCCGACCAGGACCCGCACCACCCCTACCGGGAGGTCGAGTTCGGCGGCGAGCTCGGCGATCGTCGAACTCTGCAGCGACATGCCCCAGTCGATCGCCGA
>NZ_JBEZFS010000217.1:0-469 GCF_040649575.1 Nonomuraea sp. NPDC048916 | reverse complement strand
CTTCAGGACCGCGGGCAGCCCCACCGCCCGCAGCACCTCCCCGGCGCCTTCGGGACCCGGCGGGACGGGTACGGCCGTACTCCCGCTCAGCCCGTGCGCGTGCAGCGTCTCCCGGACCCGGCGCTTGTCCCGCAGCAGCCGTACGGCCTCCGGATCCGGCCCCGGAAGCCCGAGTTCGGCGGCAAGCCCGGCGGCCGGCAGGCTCCAGGTGTCCGTCGTGTTGATCAGCCCGGCCAGGTCCGGCACGGCGGCCAGCGCCCGGCGGACGGCCTCCTGGTCCCACGTGTCGACGTCCACGACGTCCAGCGCGTCCGGCGGCAGCACCGCCAACTCGTGCCGGTAGACCGAACGGTCACCCGTCAGCAGGCACAGCCGGTGGCCCGCCCGCGCGGCGGCCTCCGCCATCCGCCCGAGGCCGAAGGACAGGGACTCCAGTGCGGCGATCGTCATGGCAGCAGCTCCACGGTCG
>NZ_JBEZFS010000216.1:0-471 GCF_040649575.1 Nonomuraea sp. NPDC048916 | reverse complement strand
GTCGGCCAGTCCGGCGGCCACCACGTTCTTGGCCACCCAGCGCATCGCGTAGGCGGCCGAGCGGTCGACCTTGGACGGGTCCTTGCCGGAGAAGGCGCCGCCGCCGTGCCGTGCCATGCCGCCGTAGGTGTCGATGATGATCTTGCGACCGGTCAGCCCGGCGTCGCCCATCGGGCCGCCGATCTCGAAACGCCCGGTCGGGTTGACCAGCAACCGGTAGTCCGAGGTGTCGATGTCGAGACCCGCGATCACGGGCTCGACCACGTGCTCCTTGATGTCGGGCGTCAGCATCTCCTTGAGGTCGATCTCGGCCGCGTGCTGCGTGGAGACGACCACGGTGTCGAGGCGGACCGGCAGGTCGCCGTCGTACTCGATGGTGACCTGGGTCTTGCCGTCGGGCCGCAGGTAGGGCACCAGGCCCGACTTGCGCACCTCCGACAGGCGCTGGGCCAGCCGGTGGGCCAGCGTGAT
>NZ_JBEZFS010000215.1:0-471 GCF_040649575.1 Nonomuraea sp. NPDC048916 | reverse complement strand
GTCGGCCAGTCCGGCGGCCACCACGTTCTTGGCCACCCAGCGCATCGCGTAGGCGGCCGAGCGGTCGACCTTGGACGGGTCCTTGCCGGAGAAGGCGCCGCCGCCGTGCCGTGCCATGCCGCCGTAGGTGTCGATGATGATCTTGCGGCCGGTCAGCCCGGCGTCGCCCATCGGGCCGCCGATCTCGAAACGCCCGGTCGGGTTGACCAGCAACCGGTAGCCCGAGGTGTCGATGTCGAGACCCGCGATCACGGGCTCGACCACGTGTGAGCGGATGTCGGGGGTCAGCCGGTCGGCCAGGGAGACTCCGGGGGAGTGCTGGGCGGAGACGACCACGGTGTCGAGGCGGACCGGCAGGTCGCCGTCGTACTCGATGGTGACCTGGGTCTTGCCGTCGGGCCGCAGGTAGGGCACCAGGCCCGACTTGCGCACCTCCGACAGGCGCTGGGCCAGCCGGTGGGCCAGCGTGAT
>NZ_JBEZFS010000214.1:0-472 GCF_040649575.1 Nonomuraea sp. NPDC048916 | reverse complement strand
TCGGGGATGGTGTCCCGGGTGGGTGCGGCCACCGTCAGATGTATGCGCCGGGGTCCCTCGCCGCGCGGTTTGAAGGCGCTGGGCGTGGACTCGTAGGGGCGGGGCCGGCTGGAGGGCAGCGGGGAGTCGTGGGCGACCTGCACGATGCGCTGGGCGAGACCGAGGACGGTTTCCTTGTACTCGTCGTGAAACCGGTTGAGTTTGATCAGACCGTAGAATCCCTGGGCCGCGTAACGGTCCCCGAAGGCGGCGTGGTCCACGTGTATGTGCCTTACGGAGTCGGGGAGTTGGCTGTATTCGACGTGTGTCCACAAGGCCGGCACGATCGCGGGCACCGCCCCTGAACCGGTGGCGCGGGCCCGCAGGATCCTCTCGTGGAAGGCGAACCACTCGCGCCCGCACATCTCGCTGGTGAAGTACCTCGGCGAGAACAGGGGTACGAATACCCGGCAGGTGGCCAGGTTCTCGCTGA
>NZ_JBEZFS010000213.1:0-472 GCF_040649575.1 Nonomuraea sp. NPDC048916 | reverse complement strand
CCCGGGAGGACGGGGTGTCGAGCACCGCGGCGAGTCCCTCGTCCAGTCCCTCGGCGGCCTCGTACGGGGTCAGGAAGTCGGGAAAGTAGGCGGCCCGGGGCACGACGGGGACGAGCAGTCGGCGCACCGCCTTGCCGAGCGGTGTACTCGCCAGGGTGTCCTGGGTGGCGCGGTACCAGTCGGCGTAGGCCCAGCGCCCCTGCGAGGTCTGGAGCCGGTGCAGGCTGAAGACGGTCTCCCAGAGCGGATCGGGACGTGTCGCCAGGCTGACACGAGTGAGGTCCGCGGGCGTGAAGTGGATGCGCAGCACGAGAATCGCCCCCCGTTGATGGTCGTCCTGCTCACGGCAAGCGTGGGGGTGGTTGGTACGAAAGGCAAAGCGTTGCCCGGTGTGTCGCCGCTGGGCCGTGACAGGAGCGTCAGGGGCCGGGGACACCTGCTCCGGCCCAGGGTGATCACCCCTTCGGGGAGG
>NZ_JBEZFS010000212.1:0-473 GCF_040649575.1 Nonomuraea sp. NPDC048916 | reverse complement strand
GTCGCCCATCCGGTCCACCATGGCGAGCGCCTCGGTGCGGGCGGTCGCGGTGTGCGAGAGGTCGACCGTGAAGTGCCGGTAGTCGTCGTTGGTGACGTCCCAGTCGGGGGCGTACGCGAGCATCTCGCGGTCCCGGTAACGCCAGGGGTACATGTTCTCGACGGCGAACCGGACGTCCGTCTCGCCGGCCATCCGCCAGATCCCGGTCACGAAGTCACGGGCGTAGTTGCGCTGCCACCGGAACGGCGGATGCACCACGACGGTGGACGCCCCGAGCTTCTCGGCAGCGGCCTTCGCCCGCTGGAGCTTGACCCACGGGTCGGTGGACCAGACCCGCTGGGTGATCAGGAGGCAGGGGGCGTGCACCGCGAGTATCGGCACCCGGTGGTAGTCCGAGAGCCGGCGCAGGGCCTCGATGTCCTGGCTGACGGGGTCGGTCCAGACCATGACCTCGACGCCGTCGTACCCCAGGC
>NZ_JBEZFS010000211.1:0-474 GCF_040649575.1 Nonomuraea sp. NPDC048916 | reverse complement strand
AGCCCGTCCTCGAACATCAGCTGCTGGAAGGGGTCGTTGCCCTCCGGGCGGTTCTCCATGCCGTGGTCGCCGAAGAGGTACTCGAACGGGGCGGTGTTGTTGCCCGAGCCGCCCAGCCACTGCTCGGCCACGGCCCGGTTCGCCTCGGTCGCCGCGTCCGTGTCCTTGCCGAAGACGATCGAGTTGGTCACCAAGTCGATGCCGGTCTCGCCCGAGGAGTCCGACGCGCTGCCCTTGCCGCCGCGCTTGTCCTGGCCGCTCTCGCCGTTGTCGCCGCCGACCTCCACCTTGCCGGAGGTCGAACCGCTCTCCACGGTCTGCGTCATGTCGATACGGACGATCTTGCCGGTCTTCTGGTCGCGGGTGACGGTGATCGCGCCGGTGCGGTTCTGCTTGGCTCCCACGGTCCCCTTGATCGGGCCCACGTTCCCGCTCGCCTTGCCCTCCAGTTCGAGCTTGGCGGTGTACGTGTAC
>NZ_JBEZFS010000210.1:0-476 GCF_040649575.1 Nonomuraea sp. NPDC048916 | reverse complement strand
GCCACTAATCCACCACCGAAGCGGCTTCATCGTTCGACTTGCATGTGTTAAGCACGCCGCCAGCGTTCGTCCTGAGCCAGGATCAAACTCTCCGTGAATGTTTACCCGTAATCGGGTGCACACATCACGAGAGCGGAACAACCGGTCGGAATAAGACCCGTTGTTCACAGCGTCCTCGCTGTGTATTGCCTACCGCCACCCACAAGGAGCGGAACGGCAGGACTTTCAAAGGAACCACCAACCTGCCGAAGCAGGCCGGGGTATCAACATATCTGGCGTTGACTTTTGGCACGCTGTTGAGTTCTCAAGGAACGGACGCTTCCTTCGGTCCCGTTTCACCGGGGCCCTCCGGGCGCTTCCCTTCGTTCTTGCGTTTCCGACTCTATCAGACTCTTTCGTGTCCGATTCCCTGTCGGGGGGTTTTGCCTTGGGTCTGGGACTTTCCGTCCCGTGCCTTTCGACATTCACTACGCTAG
>NZ_JBEZFS010000209.1:0-480 GCF_040649575.1 Nonomuraea sp. NPDC048916 | reverse complement strand
CCAGGATGAGGCGCTCGCCGTCGTTCTCGTTGGTGACGACCTTGTACGGGCCCGAGGCGAGCGGGTGCTCCTCGTACTTGGTGCCGGTGTCCTTGGCCTGCGGGACCGGGGTGGTCTGGGTCTGGGTGGCGAGGTAGGGGAACTCGCCGACGGGCTTGTTGAGGTGGAAGACGATGGTCTTCTCGTCGGGCACCTCGATGGAGTCGAGGCCCTTCTTGTCCTTGTACGGGCCCTGGTAGTCGGCCCCGCCGATCAGCCAGTCGCGCAGGTAGGGCGCGCCGCCGGAGAGTTCGGCGGCGAAGGAGCGCTCGATGCCGTACTTGATGTCGGCGGAGGTGATCGCGGTGCCGTCCTCGTACGTGAGGCCGTCCTTGAGGGTGTATGTCCACACGGTGGCGTTCTTGCTGGGCGTGCCCAGGTCGGTGGCCAGGTCGGGGACGACCTTCGCGCCCTCGGCACCGTCCTCGCGGTTGCGGGTGG
>NZ_JBEZFS010000208.1:0-480 GCF_040649575.1 Nonomuraea sp. NPDC048916 | reverse complement strand
GAGCGGATCGCCGAGGCGGTCCACCAGGGCATGGCGGGTCAGCCGCTCGGTGATGGGTGAGCGGCAGACGTTGCCGGCGCCCTCTCCGCGGAGGAGCTGCGCAAGGTGGTCCCCGACCTCGAGGTGGCCAATTGACCGCCCCCGAGGGGCGTGGCATAGCGGGGCGGACCGACACCTTCCGCATCCTCCACGTCAGCACCGGCAACGTGTGCCGCTCGCCGATCACCGAGCGGCTGACCCGCCATGCCCTGGTGGACCGCCTCGGCGATCCGCTCAGCGGCGGCCTGATCGTGGAGAGCGCGGGCACCTGGGGCCATGAGGGCGCGCCCATGGAGGCCAACGCCGAGGTCGTCCTCGCCGACTTCGGCGCGGACGCCAGCGGCTTCGTCGGCCGCGAACTCCTCGACGAGCACGTCATCCGCGCCGACCTGGTCCTCACCGCCACCCGCGACCACCGCGCCCAGGTCATCTCCATGGGCC
>NZ_JBEZFS010000207.1:0-484 GCF_040649575.1 Nonomuraea sp. NPDC048916 | reverse complement strand
GTACGACACCAGGTCAGTGACAGTCACGGTGAAACTTTCCCTCTCAGCCCAGCAGGACGTCGTCGTCGCCGAGACGCTTCAGTTCGCGATAGAGGATCGCGAGTCCGGTGACGATGGCGGCCGCGGAGACGGCAGCGTCGACGAGGCGCAGGATGTCGTTGTCGTTGCGGGCGAGCTTCGCCTGCTTGACGACACTGATGGCGCCGAACGCGGTACTGCCCATCGCGATGTACGCGCCCGTCTTGGACTTCTTGAAGTTCTTGGCCTTCTTTGCCATGGCACTCACAGCGACGGAGCCTCCTCAAGCAGCGGATGCCCCCACTTTTCCACGAACGCGGCCTCGACGGCCGCTCCGACCTTGTAGAGCCGGTCGTCCTTCATGGCGGGGGCGATGATCTGCAGTCCGACCGGCAGACCGTCCTCCGGGGCCAGGCCGCAGGGCAGCGACATGGCGGAGTTGCCGGCCAGGTTGGTGGGGATGGTG
>NZ_JBEZFS010000206.1:0-485 GCF_040649575.1 Nonomuraea sp. NPDC048916 | reverse complement strand
GAACGCATCCTGCCGCCCGCGATGGGCAAGGTGCTGGCGGGCCGGCGCACCCCCTGGGTCGGGATCGTCTTCGTCTCCGTCCTGGCGATCGGCCTGGTCTCCACCGGCGAGATCGAGGGGCTCGGCGACACCACCTCGTTCCTGCTGCTCTGCGTCTTCGCCGTGGTCAACATCGCCGTGCTGGTCCTGCGCAAGGACCGGGTGGCCCACCGCCACTTCCGTACGCCCACGGCGCTTCCGGTGCTCGGCGCGCTCACCTCGCTGATCCTGGCGAGCCCGCTCGCCGACCGGGGCTCCGACGTGTACGTACGGGCCGGAATCCTGCTGCTGATCGGCATCGGGCTGTGGGCGCTCAACAGGGCGGTGATGACGGCCCGCGAGAAGTCGGCCGCCCCGGACGCCTGACGGGCCGCCACCCGCCGCCCCCACCACCGCATTCCGGCCGACCCTTACACCGTCGGACGCATGTACCAAAGGAAAATGCC
>NZ_JBEZFS010000205.1:0-486 GCF_040649575.1 Nonomuraea sp. NPDC048916 | reverse complement strand
CGTCGAGCAGGCCGTTCAGCCGGTCCCGGGTACCTCTGAGTTCGTCGATACGGCCCTGGATCTCGTCGAGCAGCTCATCGAGCCGCAGTCGCGGGAGCCGGGCCACGTGGGTCTCGTCGCCGTCCACGCCCATGGGCACCTCCGACGGCCGGAAGGAGACGAGGAGCGCTCACCGACCGCTCTCCCAACGTATCCCGCGCACTCCGTCGCCTCATGTCGGGAAGCGCGTGATGAGGGGGCGCGGGGCGGGTACGGAGCAGGTAGAGAGCGGTACCGCTGACCTCTCGCAGACAGGACACGCCATGCTCACGCAGGAACAACAACAGCTCACGGCGGTGGTGACGTCGCTGGTCGAGGACGCCGTCGCCGCGCCGTCCATGCACAACGCCCAGCCCTGGAGATTCGTCCACCACGCGGGCTCCGGGCTGCTCTCCCTGTACGGCGATCCGGAACGCACACTGCCGGTCGGTGACCCGGACCGGCGGG
>NZ_JBEZFS010000204.1:0-486 GCF_040649575.1 Nonomuraea sp. NPDC048916 | reverse complement strand
CGCGCGAACGTGGCAAGTACCAGGGACTCTTCGGCGCGGTCTTCGGCGTGACGAGCGTCCTCGGACCGCTCCTCGGCGGCTTCTTCACCGAACACCTCAGCTGGCGCTGGGTGTTCTACATCAACCTGCCGATCGGCGTCGTCGCGCTGGTCGTCATCGCGGCCGTCCTGCACATCCCGGTCCGCCGCGAGAAGCACACCATCGACTACCTCGGCACCTTCCTCATCGCGTCCGTCGCCACCGCCCTGGTGCTCGTCGCCTCCCTCGGCGGTACGACCTGGGCCTGGAGCTCCCCGCAGATCATCGCGCTCGCGGTGCTCGCCGTCGTCCTGCTCGTGGCGTTCATCGCCGTCGAACGGCGCGCGGTCGAACCCGTCCTGCCGCTGAAACTGTTCCGGATCCGCACCTTCAGCCTCGTCGCCGTGATCAGCTTCGTCATCGGCTTCGCCATGTTCGGCGCGATGACCTACCTGCCGACCTTCCTCC
>NZ_JBEZFS010000203.1:0-491 GCF_040649575.1 Nonomuraea sp. NPDC048916 | reverse complement strand
CCGGCAGATTCTCGATGATCTTGTCGATGCGGCCGTCGATCGCGGTGACGTGGCCGACCTCGATCTGGCCCGAGGTGAGGACCTTGCCGAAGACGTGGGCGAGCGGCAGCCAGAGGTACTGCACGTCCTCGGCGGTGATCAGACCGGTCGCCACGGTGGCCTTCGCCATGTACGACCAGTTGTCGTGCGGCAGCCGTACGCCCTTGGGGCGGCCGGTGGTGCCCGAGGTGTAGATGAGGGTGGCGAGCTGGTCGGCGGTGATCGCGGCGACCCGCTCGGTGACCGCGTCCGGGGTCTTGGCGAGGAGCTCCTTGCCCTGGGCCTCCAGGTCGGCGAGGGTGATGATCCAGCCCTCCGGGTTGCCCTCGGCGGGCTCGACGCCGGCCGGGTCGATGACCACGACATGGGCGAGATCCGGCAGGTCGGCGCGGGTCTCCCGGGCCTTGGCCAGCTGCTCGGCGTCCTCCGCGATGAGGATCCGGCTCTCGGAG
>NZ_JBEZFS010000202.1:0-492 GCF_040649575.1 Nonomuraea sp. NPDC048916 | reverse complement strand
CCTGAACTCTGTGGGGGGTGCGGGGTAGGGGGTGATGCGGGACGTCCTGTGAGGGAAGGGATCTCACGCTGCCGTGGTCAGAACCGGGCGTGGTCGGTGATCCGGACCAGGTTGCGGCCCTGCATGGTGTAGAGGCGGCCGTGCTCGTCGTTGGTGATGTGCGCGCCGCTGTACCAGCCGCCGTCGATGTCGGGAACGACGACGGAGACGGCGAAGGTCCTGGGGTGGAAGCGGAAGAGGGTGGTGTCGGATACGCCGTAGACGACGCCGCGGTTGGTCACCAGGGCGGCGAACCCGTTGCTGACCGAGGTGACGTCGGCGCGGTGGATCAGTTCGCGCCGGGGGATGTCGACGACGAAGAGGCCGCCCTTGCGGGACAGTCCGTAGAGGTGGCGTCCGCGTACCGTGAGGGCTGCGGTGCCCGCCGTCTGCCGGGGGTCGATCCGCCACAGCTCCCGGCCGGCCACCAGGTCGAAGGCGACGACGGTGCTG
>NZ_JBEZFS010000201.1:0-495 GCF_040649575.1 Nonomuraea sp. NPDC048916 | reverse complement strand
CTCGCCTGGCTGGGCTCCGCTCACTGTGGTTCCCCGCGGCTCTCTGCTTGTCAGCTCCACCGTGCAGGTTGGCGCGCCGGACCGCTCTTCCCTCCGGCTAACTGCTGTTCATCTGGTGCGGCTGAGCGCGCTGCGTTCTCTATACAGTCAACTGCCTTGTTCCTTCCGTGGCGAATAGATCCACCAGCGGGAAGGCTCGACCCAGTTCATTCAGCGTCAGCTCTAGCCGGTAGAAATCAACCTCGCCGGAGGGGTTCATGTAGGGGTGCAAGGCGCCCCAATCATCACGTTCGTATGGATAGTCATCGTATTCGACGTCATCGTAGGTTTCGGCGTGTAGGCTTTCATTTGCCCAAGCGAAAAGCTTCGGAACTACTTCGACGTAGCTAGATAGCCCCAGAAACACAGTCCAACTGGCAAGTTGCTCGGGGTCATTACCATCTTCGTTGTCTACGCCGAGAGTAATTGTGCCTCGCCCCGAAGTCTTGTTGACCC
>NZ_JBEZFS010000200.1:0-497 GCF_040649575.1 Nonomuraea sp. NPDC048916 | reverse complement strand
TGGAAGTGGGCGGCGATCTGGAGGGTGGTGTGGTGGTCGCCTGCGATGACGACGTTGTTGGGGCCGTTGATGGCGGCGAGGCTGACGGTGTCGGTGAGCAGGGGCAGGACTTCGGTTTCGCCGGCTTGCAGGGCGATCATGGCGCCGTTGGGGGGGAGTTGTCCCATGAGCTGGGCGCGGGCGGTGACCAGGGTGGTGGCGTCGGGCAGGGTCAGGATGCCGGCTGCGTGGGCGGCGGCGAGTTCGCCGATGGAGTGGCCGGTCAGGAAGTCGGGGCGCAGGCCCCAGGATTGCAGGAGCCGGTACATGGCGACCTGGTAGGTGAACAGGGCGGGCTGGGTGTGTTCGGTGCGGTTGAGCAGGTCGGGGTCGCGGCCCCACATGATGCCGCGCAGGGCGGGGTCGAAGTGGGTGGCGACCTCGTCGAAGGCGGCGGCGAAGACGGGGAAGGTGTTGTAGAGCTCGCGGCCCATGCCCAGCCGTTGAGCGCCCTGCCC
>NZ_JBEZFS010000199.1:0-498 GCF_040649575.1 Nonomuraea sp. NPDC048916 | reverse complement strand
CATCGAGCGCAACACCACGATCCCGACCAAGCGTTCCGAGATCTTCACGACGGCCGAGGACAACCAGCCGTCCGTGCAGATCCAGGTCTACCAGGGCGAGCGCGAGATCGCGGCGTACAACAAGAAGCTCGGGATGTTCGAGCTGACCGGTCTGCCGCCGGCCCCGCGCGGTGTCCCGCAGATCGAGGTCGCCTTCGACATCGACGCCAACGGCATCATGCACGTCGCCGCCAAGGACCTCGGCACCGGCAAGGAGCAGAAGATGACCGTCACCGGCGGCTCCTCGCTGCCGAAGGACGAGGTCAACCGGATGCGCGAAGAGGCCGAGAAGTACGCGGAGGAGGACCACGCCCGCCGCGAGGCCGCCGAGTCGCGCAACCAGGGCGAGCAGCTCGTCTACCAGACGGAGAAGTTCCTCAAGGACAACGAGGACAAGGTCCCCGCGGACGTCAAGACGGAGGTGGAGACCGCTGTCGGCGAGCTGAAGGAGAAGCTCAA
>NZ_JBEZFS010000198.1:0-501 GCF_040649575.1 Nonomuraea sp. NPDC048916 | reverse complement strand
ACGGCGCCCACCGCACGGGTCCAGGTGCGCTCCACCGTGGTCTGGTCCCGCCGCAGGAGCCAGTGCCCGGTCATGAGGGGCGGCAGTGTCGAGGCGATGAACGCGCGGGTCTGTTCGGAGTTCGGTTCCGTAGGCGCAGCACGTCATCGCTCGGGCCCGACGAGCTATGACCACGTGAGGGAACGCGTGAGCATGCGTATAGCTCTTCGTCTGCGACCATGCGCGAGCGCATCGCGCCGTGCGGCAAGCTCCGGGCAGCTCGCGAGCGTCAGGAGCGGTTGTGATGTGCCGGTGATGGATCCACAACGTTCGAATCAGGTCGATGTTCGAACTAATCCAGCCAGATGCCCCGACGCGCAGATAGTGGCTCCGTCGATGTCTTCCCAGGTAGGCAGCATGTCTTCATGCCTGCCTATCGAGCCGTCTTCGGACACGTGAACGACGTTCCTCCCGGTACTGCTTACGAGTCGAGGGAGGAGGTCAAAGCGGCCAAACTGCATA
>NZ_JBEZFS010000197.1:0-501 GCF_040649575.1 Nonomuraea sp. NPDC048916 | reverse complement strand
CGTTGACGTTGCCCCGGAGAAGGGCCTGCTCGGCGGCGAGGCGGACGGCCTCGCGGTGCACGTCGTCGAAGGCCGCGGCCACCTGGCCGATCTCGTCCCGGGAGTGCACCCCGACCGACTCGACGGAGGTGTCGACGTCCTGCGGGTCGGTCTCGGAGAGCTGCTTGACGAGCTCGGGCAGCCGGTCCTGGGCGACCCGGGTGGCGGTGTCCTGGAGGCGGCGCAGCGAGCGGATCATGGAGCGGGCCACCACGAAGGCGCCGACGAGCGAGACGCCGAGCACGAGGAGGATGACCGCACCGTTGACGATCGCCTCGCGCTGGGAGGCCTGGCGCAGCTCGCGGGCCTTGGCCTCCATGTCGCTGAGGAGGGTGGCCTCGATCGTCTCCATGGCCTTGATCTTGATGGTGCTCTGGTCGTACCAGTCCAGGTACGACCGGACCTGCTTGCCCTCGATCCCGTTCGTGGTGTCCAGGATCCGCTTGGCGTACATGTTCCCGG
>NZ_JBEZFS010000196.1:0-503 GCF_040649575.1 Nonomuraea sp. NPDC048916 | reverse complement strand
CCGGAAGCGGGTACACATCGGCGGGCCCGGGGTCCCCGGGAGTCTTGAGCGCGATACGGGGTCGGACGATTCCGTAGCCGATCCCGTCGGACCGCTTCTTGCCGCTGACGGGGCCGCCTGCGGTGTTCAGCATGACCCGCAGGACCTGGTTGTTGGTCCAGTCCGGATGCTTGGACCAGATCAGGGCCGCCGAGGCAGAGGCGAGAGCCGTTGCACCACTGGTGCCATTACCCTCGCACAGACCAGTTCCACCGCCGCAGGCGTGAACCATCTCCTCGCCTGGCGCGGCCAGGTCGACTTGGGGTCCGTAGTGTGAGAAATCGGATCTCGCGAAGTCGCGGCCCACTGCGCCGACGCCGACTACTCCAGGTGTAGCCGCAGGAAACATGAACTTGTTTCCTTTGTCAGCATCGTTCCCAACACCCGCGAACACAAGAGAGCCTTTACTCAAAGCGTACGCGGCAGACTCGTCAAGATTTCGCGACCCCCGTTCAACGGCCATC
>NZ_JBEZFS010000195.1:0-503 GCF_040649575.1 Nonomuraea sp. NPDC048916 | reverse complement strand
TAGCGGCGACGGCGTACGGCGTCGGCGGCGGCGCCCAGCGCGTGCAGCGGCGCGGACCGGTAGAGGTCGAGCGCCTCCTCCGGGGTGATCCGACCGCCTTCGGCGGCTCGGTCGAGGACGGGCTGAAGGTCGGCCTTCTCGGTCACCGGGCTGTCACCTTTCGGCGGTTTTTCTACGGATCCTCGGACCGATCCAGCGTACGCCAGCCCGGTGCGCCGTCAGCCGCCGGACCTGGTGAGCTTCCCGTACGGGAGACCGGCGGCGCGTTCCTTCGAGCGGTAGTCCAGGGTGCCGTCGCCGACGAGCCGGAAGACCAGGTCGGCCTCGGTGCTGGTGCAGAGGCCGGGGGTGCTGGGGCGGTCCGGGTCGGTGGCCTCGCGGATGTTCAGCTCCTTCGCGGTGCCGGAGGCGAGGGTGCCGACGCTGTTGCAGGTGACGGTGATGCCGAGCTGGGAGATCGTCGTGCTCATCCGGACGACCTGCTCGCCGCGCTTCCCCTCGGT
>NZ_JBEZFS010000194.1:0-510 GCF_040649575.1 Nonomuraea sp. NPDC048916 | reverse complement strand
GAGCGCGGCGAAGGCGTACTCCTTCTTCTCCTCGAGCTCCAGCCGCACGACGAGCGGCGTGACCGACTAGACCTTGCTGAACTCCCACCCGCGCGGCGGCTGGTAGGTCCACTTCGGCTTGCCGGAGGTCGGGTTCAGCTCCTGGACCTGGTGCTGCGGGTTCTTGACGTCGTCGGTGCGGCAGCTGGCCGCGGCGATGAGCTTCGGGCCGCCGGCGAAGGCGAAGGGCTTGCAGTTGCCGTCGGGGTTGCCGAACAGCTCCTTGCCGTCGCTGACGCGGTAGGCGTTGGAGTTGCTGGTGCGCCCCACGGTGACGGTGTCCCCGCTGATCGCCAGACCGATGTCCGACAGGAAGTCCCAGTTGCCGTTCTTCTTGACCTCCTTCTTCCAGCCGGGCTTGCCGGTGTTGAGGTCGATCATCTGGAGGACGGAGCAGTTGGCCTTGTCGGTGGTGCCGTTCTTCACCCCGATGACGATCTTGCCGTCGGCGGTGGGGCCGTTGGGTGCGGC
>NZ_JBEZFS010000193.1:0-515 GCF_040649575.1 Nonomuraea sp. NPDC048916 | reverse complement strand
GACCCGACCGGCAAGGGCCGCAAGAGGTGGACCATGCGCTGGAAGGCACCACTGAACGCCTTCCAGATCGCCTTCGAGGGCCGCCTCACCCCGGCCAACAGCTGACCACTCAACAACCAAGATCAGCCGTTAAGTTGACACACCCGGCTTCGTCGGACTGGTGGGGAGCGTAGTAGATCGCTTCGTATTCCTCTGGTGGCAGGTGTCCGATCGCGGAGTGCAGGCGGGTGGCGTTGAACCAGTCGACCCATTCGGCGGTGGCCAGCTCGACGTCGGCCAGGCTGCGCCAGGGCCCTCGGGGCTTGATCAGCTCGGTCTTGTAGAGACCGATCTGCGATTCCATCAGGGCATTGTCGAGCGCAGAGCAGCCCGGCTTCGACAGATGATTGTTCTGCTAGGGGCATTAACACCTGTCTGAACAGCGGAAACGCCGAGGACACGCCGGAGGGGCGTGTCACTAGGCGTTCGGGGGCCCCACGAGGCGGGATGGGGGCGTGCGGTCAGTCCGCGACGGC
>NZ_JBEZFS010000192.1:0-519 GCF_040649575.1 Nonomuraea sp. NPDC048916 | reverse complement strand
TCGCCACGTCGCCGGGTTCCGTGACCTCCGTGCCGTCGACGGCCTTGATCACGTCGCCCGCGTGCAGCTTGCCCTCGGAGGGGCTGCCCTTGACCACCGTGGAGACCACGACCTGGGTGGAGACCGGGATGTCCAGCTCCTTGAGGGCGGCCACCTTGGCGCTCTCCTGGGACTGGCTGAACTCTTCGGCGTTCTCCTGGGTGGACTGCTCCTCGGTCTTGCCGTCCGGGTAGAGCGTGTCGTGCGGCACCACGACGCTGTCGTGGGCCAGCCAGCCGTAGACGGCCTCGACGATGTTCATCCGGTAGTCCGCTCCGGTGACGCGGACCGTCGTCATGTTGAGGTGGCCGGAGGCCGGGTACGTCTTGCGACCGGAGATCTGCAGGACGGGTTCGCCACGCGCTTCGCCGAGGGTGTTGACCGTCGGTCCGGGAGACATCTCCGCGTACGGCACTTTGATCAGCACGCCTGCGCAGAGCAGCGCGATGAGGACGAGGGTGGAGGCGAGAGATCGGAAGA
>NZ_JBEZFS010000191.1:0-522 GCF_040649575.1 Nonomuraea sp. NPDC048916 | reverse complement strand
GGGCTGGCGATTGGGACGAAGTCGTAACAAGGTAGCCGTACCGGAAGGTGCGGCTGGATCACCTCCTTTCTAAGGAGCGCTGGCCGGCGGCGTGAGCTGCTGGTCCATGTCGCGGTCATCAGCGGATGTCTGATGCGTGACGGCTCATTAGTGGAGCACTGGCTATTCGGCATGGCGTGGTCGCCGGCCGGCAAGTACCGCCCTCACCATGTGTGGGGGAGTGGGAACGCTGGTGCGGGGGTTGCGGGTGCCGGGCACACTGTTGGGTCCTGAGGAAACGGGCCGTTTTCGAGGCCATCGCCGGTGACGGGGTGGCCTTGATGCCGCATCGGGTTCGGTGTGGTGGGTTTCCGCCTCTTGCAGGATCATCCTCTCGTCATACCAGCTCGATCGTGTTTGTTCGGGTGTTGGTGGTGGGGTGGGTTGGTTGCTGTTTGTTGTTTGAGATTTGCATAGTGGACGCGAGCATCTTTGTGGCCAAGTTTTTTAGGGCACACGGTGGATGCCTTGGCATCAGGAGCC
>NZ_JBEZFS010000190.1:0-524 GCF_040649575.1 Nonomuraea sp. NPDC048916 | reverse complement strand
CCGGCCTCGACCTGATCATCGGCACCGACGACACCGTCCTGGAGGTCGCCGTCGCCGGCGCCAAGGGCTGGGTGGCCGGCTACCCCCAGGTCTTCCCGCGTGCCTGCCTCGACCTCTACAACGCCTCGCTGGCGGGCGATCTCGACACTGCTCTGCCGCTCTACCGCCGGCTCCACTCCGTACTGCGCTGGGACAGCAGGACCGAGTTCGTCCAGGCGATCAAGCTCGGCCAGGACATGATCGGCCGGACCGGCGGAGTCTGCCGCCCGCCCCGGCAGGCCCTGGACCCGGAGACCGAGGCCGTCGTCCGCTCCGCCACCCAGGCCCTCATCGACGCGGGGGTGAACTGACGTGCGCTCGAAGGTCTGTTACCACGCGGTCGACTCGCACACCGAGGGCATGCCGACCCGGGTGATCACCGGCGGGGTGGGCGTACTGCCGGGCGCGACCATGGCCGAGCGGCGGCAGCGGTTCATGGCCGAACGGGACGGGCTGCGCACCCTGTTGATGTGCGAGCCGCGCGG
>NZ_JBEZFS010000189.1:0-526 GCF_040649575.1 Nonomuraea sp. NPDC048916 | reverse complement strand
GACGACCTTGCGGGCGTGGCCGAGCTGGTCGAGCGTGGCGCTCTCCAGCTTGAGGCCGATCTCCTCGGCGATGACCTGACCACCGGTCAGGATCGCGATGTCGCCCAGCATGGCCTTGCGGCGGTCACCGAAGCCCGGAGCCTTGACGGCCACGGAGCGGAACAGGCCGCGGATCTTGTTGACGACCAGGGTCGCCAGGGCCTCGCCCTCGACGTCCTCGGCGATGATCAGGAGCGGCTTGCCGGACTGCACGACCTTGTCGAGCAGCGGCAGCAGGTCCTTGTTGGCCGAGATCTTGGAGTTGACGACGAGGATGTAAGGGTCCTCGAGCACCGCCTCCATGCGGTCGGAGTCGGTGACGAAGTACATCGACGTCATGCCCTTGTCGAAGCGCATGCCCTCGGTGAGCTCGAGCTCGAGGCCGAAGGTGTTGCTCTCCTCGACGGTGATGACGCCTTCCTTGCCGACCTTGTCCATCGCCTCGGCGATGAGAGCGCCGATCTCGGGGTCGGCGGCGGAGATGGAG
>NZ_JBEZFS010000188.1:0-526 GCF_040649575.1 Nonomuraea sp. NPDC048916 | reverse complement strand
CTCCATCTCCGCCGCCGACCCCGAGATCGGCGCTCTCATCGCCGAGGCGATGGACAAGGTCGGCAAGGAAGGCGTCATCACCGTCGAGGAGAGCAACACCTTCGGCCTCGAGCTCGAGCTCACCGAGGGCATGCGCTTCGACAAGGGGTACATCGCCCCGCTCTTCATCACCGACTCCGACCGGCTCGAAGCGGTCCTGGACGACCCGTACGTCCTGATCGTGAGCGGCAAGGTCTCCGCCAACAGGGACGCGGTGCCCCTGTTCGACAAGGTCGTGCAGACCGGCAAGCCGCTGCTGGTCATCGCCGAGGACGTCGAGGGCGAGGCCCTGGCCACCCTGATCGTCAACAAGATGAAGGCCGTCTTCCGGTCGGTCGCGGTCAAGGCTCCGGGCTTCGGTGACCGCCGCAAGGCCATGCTGGGCGACATCGCGATCCTGACCGGTGGTCAGGTCATCGCCGAGGAGATCGGCCTCAAGCTGGAGAGCGCCACGCTCGACCAGCTCGGCCACGCCCGCAAGGTCGTC
>NZ_JBEZFS010000187.1:0-527 GCF_040649575.1 Nonomuraea sp. NPDC048916 | reverse complement strand
GGCGACGGCGACGCGCTGCTGCTGGCCGCCGGAGAGCTGGTGCGGTTTGCGGCGGGCGAAGTCGCCGAGCTGGACCAGTTCCAGCATGTCGTCGACCTGCTTCTTCACCGACTTGATGCCGCGCCGCCGGAGTCCGAAGGCGACGTTCTCGGTGATGTCCAGGTGCGGGAAGAGCGCGTAGCTCTGGAAGACGGTGTTGACCGGCCGCTTGTACGGGGGCAGGTCGGTGATGTCCTTGTCGCCGAGGAAGACCGTGCCGGTGGTGGCCTCCTCCAGGCCCGCGATCATCCGCAGGGTGGTGGTCTTGCCGCAGCCGGACGCGCCGAGCAGGGCGAAGAAGGAGCCCTGCGGCACGGTCAGGTCGAGCGGGTGCACGGCGGTGAAGGAGCCGTAGGTCTTGCTGATCCCGGCGAGGCGGACATCGCCGCCCGCGGTCTGCTGCTGCTGTGTCATGGGTCGCAGTCCCAGTGTGTTCGGGGAGGGAGTTCGAGGAAGGTGTGACCGGGCGCGGGAGCGTGCCGGGTCAG
>NZ_JBEZFS010000186.1:0-528 GCF_040649575.1 Nonomuraea sp. NPDC048916 | reverse complement strand
GTCAGTCCGTATACATCGCCTTACGGCTTCGCACGGACCTGTGTTTTTAGTAAACAGTCGCTTCTCGCTGGTCTCTGCGGCCACCCCCAGCTCACCGAGTAAATCGGATCACCAGTGATGGCCCCCCTTCTCCCGAAGTTACGGGGGCATTTTGCCGAGTTCCTTAACCATAGTTCACCCGAACGCCTCGGTATTCTCTACCTGACCACCTGAGTCGGTTTAGGGTACGGGCCGCCATGAAACTCGCTAGAGGCTTTTCTCGACAGCATAGGATCATCCACTTCACCACAATCGGCTCGGCATCAGGTCTCAGCCTTAATGCGCGACGGATTTACCTATCGCACGGCCTACACCCTTACCCCGGGACAACCACCGCCCGGGATGGACTACCTTCCTGCGTCACCCCATCACTCACCTACTACCACCTTGGGTCAGCGGCTCCACCACTCCCCTTTGCCCGAAGGCTCCAGGGCGGCTTCACGGCCTTAGCATTAATGGGCTCGATGTTTGACGCTTCACAGCGGGTAC
>NZ_JBEZFS010000185.1:0-540 GCF_040649575.1 Nonomuraea sp. NPDC048916 | reverse complement strand
TTGCCGTCCGGCGCGAACGCCACCGAGAAGACCCCGACCTGGTCGCTGGTGAGCTTGGCGATTTCCTTGTGGGGGGTCACGGTCATGTCCCACAACCGCACCGCCCCGTCTGCGCCGCCGCTGGCCAGGGTTTTGCCGTCCGGCGCGAACGCCACCGACAAGGCCCTGCCCTGGTCGCTGGTGAGCTTGGCGCTTTCCCGGCGGGGGGGCACGGTCATGTCCCACAACCGCACCGTCCCGTCGTCGCCGCCGCTGGCCAGGGTTTTGCCGTCCGGCGCGAACGCCACCGACAAGACCCTGCCCTGGTGGCCGGTGAGCGGAGCGCCGATCTGACGGCGGGTGTCGGTGTCCCACAACCGCACCGTCCCGTCGTCGCCGCCGCTGGCCAGGGTTTTGCCGTCCGGCGCGAACGCCACCGAGAAGACCCCGACCTGGTCGCTGGTGAGCTTGGCGATTTCCTTGTGGGGGGTCACGGTCATGTCCCACAACCGCACCGCCCCGTCTGCGCCGCCGCTGGCCAGGGTTTTGCCGTCCGGCGCG
>NZ_JBEZFS010000184.1:0-545 GCF_040649575.1 Nonomuraea sp. NPDC048916 | reverse complement strand
AGCGCTCGATGGAGCCGAACAGAGCACGGTGGATCATGACCGGACGCTGCTTCGAGCCGTCCGGGCCGGTGTACTCCAGGTCGAAGCGCTCCGGCAGGTTGAAGTCGAGCTGCACGGTCGACATCTGCCAGGTGCGGCCGATCGCGTCCCGCGCCTGCACCGAGATCTTCGGCCCGTAGAACGCGGCGCCGCCCGGGTCCGGGACCAGGGGCAGGCCCTGCTTCTCGGCGACCTGACGGAGCGTCTCGGTGGCCTCTTCCCAGGTCTCGTCGGAGCCGACGTACTTCTCCGGGTCCTTGGTGGAGAGCTCCAGGTAGAAGTCGGTCAGCCCGTAGTCGCGGAGCAGGTTCAGCACGAAGGTGAGCGTGCGGTCGAGCTCCTCCGCCATCTGCTCCTTGGTGCAGTAGATGTGCGCGTCGTCCTGCGTGAAGCCGCGCGAGCGGGTCAGGCCGTGCACGACGCCCGACTTCTCGTAGCGATACACCGTGCCGAACTCGAAGAGGCGCAGCGGCAGTTCGCGGTAGGAGCGGCCGCGCGCGTCGAAG
>NZ_JBEZFS010000183.1:0-556 GCF_040649575.1 Nonomuraea sp. NPDC048916 | reverse complement strand
TCGCAGCCCATGTCCAGGAGGGACTTGCAGACCCGCACGACCTGGTGGATCGGGACCGCGCCCTCCCAGGGGTCGCCGAAGCACATGGAGAGGTAACCGCGCACCCGCACGTCCGCGGCCTTCGCACGGGTGACCACCGGCTCGAACATGGCCAGCGCCTCGTCCACCGTGCGGTTGAGGTTGGCCTTCGCGAAGGACTCGGTGGCGCTGGCGAAGACGGCGACCTGACGGGCGCCCAGGACCAGTGCGCGGTCCAGCCCGCGTTCGTTCGGCACCAGGACCGGGAGCGCCACGGGGAGGTCGCTCACGAGCGGGAACAGCTGCTCCGCGTCGGCGAGTTGGGGCACCCACTTCGGGTGGACGAAGCTGGTGGCCTCGATGGTGGTCAGCCCCGCGTCGGCGAGGCGGCGGATGAACTCCGCCTTGACCTCCGTCGGGACCGTCCCCTTCTCGTTCTGGAGGCCGTCGCGCGCGCCGACCTCGTGGATGCGGACGCGGGCGGGGAGGTCCTGGGCCGGTACGACCATGGGGAGGCCCGACTCGGGGGTGCTCATGC
>NZ_JBEZFS010000182.1:0-558 GCF_040649575.1 Nonomuraea sp. NPDC048916 | reverse complement strand
GCGCTGTTCGGCGGCCACGGCGGCCTTGGCCTCCTCGGCGGCCTCCACCATGTCCTGCGGTACGTCGACGAAGATCCGCTTGCCGATCCAGGCGGCGTACCCCCAGGCGGCGATGACGGACGGGATGCCGACGACGATGCCCATCAGGATGACCCAGCCGAGCGACACGTTGAAGAGTCCGGCGGCGGCCACCGGCCCCGGGTGCGGCGGCAGGAACGCGTGGGTCATCGACAGGCCCGCCAGCAGCGGCATCGCGTAGAGCAGGATCGATTTGCCGGAGCGCTTGGCGGCGGCGTACACGATCGGCGCGAGGACGAAGATGCCGACGTCGAAGAAGACCGGGATACCGAAGACGAGGCCGGTCATCCCCATGGCGAGCGGGGCGCGCTTCTCACCGAAGGCGTTCAGCAGCCGGGCGCTCAACACCTCGGCCCCGCCGGACACTTCGAGGATCGCGCCGAGCATCGTGCCGAGCCCGATGATGATCGCGACATGGCCGAGGATGCCGCCCATGCCGGACTCGATGACCGAGACGGCGGCGGATTTCTGCACGGTGCC
>NZ_JBEZFS010000181.1:0-558 GCF_040649575.1 Nonomuraea sp. NPDC048916 | reverse complement strand
GCAGGATCGTGGCCACCGTCGCCCGGTCCCGGTCCCGGCCCTGGGCCCCGCTTCCGTCGCGATTCCGTGAGGAAACGGTCGCCGAGACGATGCGTCGGTACGCCGACGAGCGCACGTGCTCGTCCGCCACGGCCTCGTCGATGTCCACGTCGAGGATGCCGGCCCCGGCCAGCAACTCGGCCACGTCGGAGCGCAAGGTCATGACGTCGTCCTTCGGTGCGAGGTCGGTTCGACGATGCGCTCACCGTTCCCGCCGTGCCGAAGTCCGTCCGCCCGGACCTCCCCCAGGAAGGCCGCCATCTCCCCGTACACCGCGGCCGTGTTGTCCAGATGGGCGTCGTGGCCGGCGTCCGGGATCACGACGGTCCGTGTCGCCGGGTGGCGGGCCCGCATCCGTTCCGCCTCCTCCGGCTTCATCGTGCCGTTCTCTCCCCGTACCACCAGCACCGGGCACCGCACCCGGTCCCAGGCGTCCCAGTGGTCGCGGTGCGCGTTCTCCTGGACCGTGGCCACCATCACGTCCCGGTCGACGCGGGGGTGCAGTCCGCCGGGGCCCGG
>NZ_JBEZFS010000180.1:0-564 GCF_040649575.1 Nonomuraea sp. NPDC048916 | reverse complement strand
AAACCCCCACCCACCACACCCCCGAACCCACCCACCACCTCATCCAACGCCCCCGCGAACACCCCAAAACGCTCATACAACCCCCGCCCCATCCCCACCCACTGCCCCCCCTGACCCGAAAACACGAAGCCGGTCCTGCCCTCGACGCGGGCGATGGGGTCGATGCCGTCCAGACCACGAAGCAGGTCCTCGGCGCCCACGACCGCGCTGTGCTCCATCCGGGCGCGCGAGGTCAGCAGGGAGTAGGCCACGTCCAGCGGTCTCGTGCCGGGCCGGGCTGCCACGTCGGAGGCGAGCCGCGCGGCCTGCGCCTTCAGCGCCTGCGGCGTCCTGGCCGAGATCAGCCAGGGAACGGCGGGCGGGGCCACGCTCGCCGGAGCGGGTCGCTCCACCTGGGACCCGGACTCCGAGGGCCCCTCTTCAAGAATGACGTGGGCGTTGGTGCCGCTCAGCCCGAACGACGACACCCCCGCCCGCCGCGGCCGCCCCTCACGCCGCCACTCCACCGCCTCGGTCAACAACCGCACCGACCCCGCAGACCAATCCACATGCGGCGTCGGCACA
>NZ_JBEZFS010000179.1:0-566 GCF_040649575.1 Nonomuraea sp. NPDC048916 | reverse complement strand
ATGAGCACGTCCGCGAGCTGGCCCGCATCAATGGCGACCTGGGCCGCCTGGGCGGCCTGCTGAAACTCTGGCTCACCGACGACCCGCGCACGGCGCGGTTCGGTGATGCCACGATCCTCGCCCTGCTGGCGAAGATCGAAGAGAAGCAGGACGAGCTTGGCAAGGTCATGATGGGCGTGGTCCGCCCGAGGGCAGAGCCATGACTTTTTTAGCCGCTAAAACGGCCGGGGGGTGCGCGTGATTGCCAAGCACGTCCCCATGCGCTCCATCAAGAAGAGCGACTTCGCGGAGCTGGTGAAGTACATCACCGACGAGCAAGGCAAGACCGATCCCCGGGGACCTGCAGGAATTCGATATCAAGCTTTCACTCGAACACCCACGGCGCCACCGGTGCTTGCCCGCCATCTTCGAAGGGCTCGAACAAGGGCGCAAGACGCTCGTCATGAACCAGCGCATCAAGGTCACAAAGGACCTCGGCAGCTGGAATACCGGCCTCGACCAGGACCTTCTCCCAGTGCGCGGCCGGAGCCTCACGGAATCGCTCCGAAAGACTCTCGTCGTTCCCG
>NZ_JBEZFS010000178.1:0-568 GCF_040649575.1 Nonomuraea sp. NPDC048916 | reverse complement strand
GTTGGTGCGGGCGGCGCAGGAGGAGTTTCCGGGTCGGGTGGTGTTGGTTGACAGTGATGGGTCGGTGGAGTCGGAGTCGTTGTTGGGTGGGGTGGTGGGGTGGGGGGAGTCGGAGGTTGCGTTGCGGGGTGGGCGGGTGTTTGTGCCTCGTTTGGTTCGGGTTGCGGTTTCGGCGGTTTCGTCGCCTGACGCCCCGGCGCCTGGTGTTTCAGCGTCCGGTGTTTCGGCGTCCGGTGTTTCAGCGTCGGGTGCCTCAATGTCCGGTGTTTCAGTGTCGGGTGTTTCAGTGTCGGGTGTTTCAGCGTCTGGTGTTTTGAGGTCCGAGGGGGTCTTCGACGGTGGGTCGGCCAATGGTGGGTCGGCCAATGGTGGGTCGGCCGGTGGTGGGTCGGCCGGTGGTGGGGTGGTGTGGGGGTCGGGGACGGTGTTGGTGACGGGGGGGACGGGTGGTTTGGGGGGGTTGGTTGCGCGGCATTTGGTGCGGGTGCATGGGGTGCGGAGTTTGGTGTTGGACAGCAGGTCGTCGACGAACTTCCGGTGGCCCGGCGGGATCATCGTCTGGAGGCGG
>NZ_JBEZFS010000177.1:0-570 GCF_040649575.1 Nonomuraea sp. NPDC048916 | reverse complement strand
CGTTCGAGATGGGCGGCGGTGGCGACCGCCGCGGCGTCGGCCGATTCGTCGTCGAGCTGCTTGGAGAGCGCTTCCGCCTGCTCCTCGACCGCCGCGAGCCGCGCGGAGAGCTCGGCCAGCAGACCGGCCGGCTCCTTCTCGTGCTCGCCGCCCGCGTGGCCGTCGCCCTCCAACTGGAGCCGCAGCAGAGCGGCCTGCTCGCGGAGCTTGCAGTTCTTCATGTACAGCTCGACGAAGACCGAGACCTTGGCGCGCAGCACCCACGGGTCGAACGGCTTGGAGATGTAGTCCACCGCACCGGCCGCGTAGCCGCGGAAGGTGTGGTGCGGACCGTGGTTGATCGCGGTGAGGAAGATGATCGGGATGTCCCGGGTCCGCTCCCGCCGCTTGATGTGCGCGGCGGTCTCGAAACCGTCCATGCCCGGCATCTGGACGTCCAGCAGAATGACCGCGAAGTCGTCCGTGAGCAGCGCTTTGAGCGCCTCCTCCCCTGACGATGCCCGGACCAGTGTCTGATCGAGCGCAGAGAGGATGGCCTCCAGCGCCAGCAGATTCTCCGGCCGGTCATCG
>NZ_JBEZFS010000176.1:0-578 GCF_040649575.1 Nonomuraea sp. NPDC048916 | reverse complement strand
ATGATCGCGTTTGACGAGGACGCCCGGCGCGGTCTCGAGCGCGGTATGAACCAGCTCGCCGACGCCGTCAAGGTGACCCTCGGCCCCAAGGGCCGCAACGTCGTGCTGGAGAAGAAGTGGGGCGCCCCCACGATCACCAACGACGGCGTCTCCATCGCCAAGGAGATCGAGCTCGAGGACCCGTGGGAGAAGATCGGCGCCGAGCTGGTCAAGGAAGTCGCCAAGAAGACCGACGACGTCGCGGGCGACGGCACCACGACCGCCACCGTGCTCGCCCAGGCGCTGGTGCGCGAGGGCCTGCGTAACGTGGCCGCCGGCGCCAACCCGATGTCGCTGAAGAAGGGCATCGAGTCCGCGGTCGAGCGGGTCAGCGAGGAGCTGTCCAAGCTGGCCAAGGACGTGGAGACCAAGGAGCAGATCGCCTCCACCGCCTCCATCTCCGCCGCCGACCCCGAGATCGGCGCTCTCATCGCCGAGGCGATGGACAAGGTCGGCAAGGAAGGCGTCATCACCGTCGAGGAGAGCAACACCTTCGGCCTCGAGCTCGAGCTCACCGAGGGCATGCGCTTCGACAAGGG
>NZ_JBEZFS010000175.1:0-588 GCF_040649575.1 Nonomuraea sp. NPDC048916 | reverse complement strand
CCGCAGGCGAGCGTACCCGCGGCCGAGCGGCAGGCGGACGGCAACACCCCTGGCGACCGGATACCCTTTGACCTGACGCACGACGATCCCCACAACAGCACACGCGGCCGAGGAGTCACCCGGATGAGCACCACCCAGAGCGAGAGGCTGCGCGGGCTGCTGGAACCGCTCGTCAGCGCGCAGCAGCTGGACCTCGAGGAGATCGAGGTGTCCCGGGCCGGCCGACGGGGAGTGCTGCGGATCATCGTGGACTCCGAGGAGGGCGTGGAGCTGGACGCCTGCGCGGAGCTGAGCCGCGCGATCTCCGCGAAGCTGGACGAGACCGACGCGATGGGCGACGACGAGTACGTCCTCGAAGTCAGCTCCCCCGGCGCGGACCGCCCGCTGACCGAGCACCGCCACTACGTACGCGCCATCGGCCGGCTGGCCAGGTTCCACCTGGCCGGCGACGGATCCGGTGAGCTGGTCGCCCGCATCCTCACCGTCGACGAGGACGGGCTCGACCTCGAAGTGCCCGGCGTCAAGGGCCGCAAGCCCACCGCCCGCCGCCTGGCCTTCGACGAGATCGCCAAGGCGCGCGTGGAGATC
>NZ_JBEZFS010000174.1:0-588 GCF_040649575.1 Nonomuraea sp. NPDC048916 | reverse complement strand
TCGTAACAAGGTAGCCGTACCGGAAGGTGCGGCTGGATCACCTCCTTTCTAAGGAGCGCTGGCCGGCGGCGTGAGCTGCTGGTCCATGTCGCGGTCATCAGCGGATGTCTGATGCGTGACGGCTCACTAGTGGAGCACTGGCTATTCAACCGGTCCGGGTCGTCGGGCCGCTGGTACCGCCTGTTCTTCCTCCTTTGTGGAGGGGGTGCGGGAGTGGGAAGGCGGGTCGTGAGGGCGTGGGCTGGTTGGGCACACTGTTGGGTCCTGAGGAAACGGACCTCTTGGGACCGTGGCCGCTTTCTCGGCTGACTCTCTCTTCTGGGCTTGTGGTCTGGGATGTGGGGGGTTGGCGGGTGGGCAGGGTGTTGGCGAAGGCTGATGTTCTGCTGAGTGTGGTCTCGGTCTCGTGGTTTGTGTGACCTCGTGCGGGACCGGTCTCCTGTCATACCAGCTCGATCGTGTTTGTTCGGGTGTTGGTGGTGGGGTGGGTTGGTTGCTGTTTGTTGTTTGAGATTTGCATAGTGGACGCGAGCATCTTTGTGGCCAAGTTTTTTAGGGCACACGGTGGATGCCTTGGCATCAGGAGCC
>NZ_JBEZFS010000173.1:0-591 GCF_040649575.1 Nonomuraea sp. NPDC048916 | reverse complement strand
GCGACGACAACTCGCCGGTGGCCATCGGGCACGCCAGGAGCTGGCCGTCACCGAGACGACGGCTACGAAGCTCATCCGAGGCATGGAAGTGTCGCGCATTCCGGGCCTGTTCCAGACTGCGGACTACGCCCGGCACACGTTTCAGGCGAACGCCGAGTTCCGCAGGATCCCTCGGGACATCGAGGCAGCAGTCCGGGCACGCATGCGCCGCCAAGAGGCGTTGTACGAGGCCGGCAAACTCTTCCGGTTCGTAGTGTGGGAAGCGGCACTGTACGTACTGACCTGCCCCCGCGAAGTCATGGCCGCACAGCTGGACCGCCTCGCCGGGCTGATCGGCCTGGACACCGTCGAGATCGGTGTGGTGCCCCTCGGCACGCAACTGCGGCGTGCACCGGGCCACGGGTTCTGGATCTATGACCGGCGTCGCGTGATCGTCGAAACGCTCAACACCGAGATGTGGCTCGACGACGAGGAGAACGTTGTTTTGTACGAGCGGGCGTGGGACCTGATGGCCGAAGCCGCGGTCCAGGGGCCACAGGCACGGCGCTTGATCGGTCGGGCGCGGGCGTCGCTGGAGCTCGACTAGCCAAC
>NZ_JBEZFS010000172.1:0-594 GCF_040649575.1 Nonomuraea sp. NPDC048916 | reverse complement strand
GTCCAGCCAGTGGCGGGTGCGTTGGAAGGGGTAGGTGGGCAGGTTGATGGGTGTGGTGGTGGGGGGTCCGTAGATGCGGTCCCAGGGGAGGTGGGTGCCTCTGGTGAAGGCTCGGGCGATGCCGGTGAGCAGGGTGGTGGGTTCGGGGTGGTCGCGGTGGGCGAGGGGGATGACGGTGTCGTCGTTCATGGCTGATAGGGCGGTCAGGATGGCGTCGGGGCCGAGTTCGAGGTAGGTGGTGGTGTGGGTGTTCAGGTGGTTGATGGCGTCGGCGTAGCGGACGGGGTGGCGGGCGTGTTGGGCCCAGTGGTCGGGGGTGTGTGGGTCGGCGTGGGGGTTGAGGGTGGAGATGAGGGGGGTGTGCGGGGGGTGGTGGGTGAGGGTGTGGGCGATGGTTTGCAGGTCGTTGAGGATGGGGTCCATGTGGGGGGAGTGGAAGGCGTGGCTGACCTTCAGGCGGTGGGTGTGGCGTCCTTGGGCTTGGAAGTGGGCGGCGATCTGGAGGGTGGTGTGGTGGTCGCCTGCGATGACGACGTTGTTGGGGCCGTTGATGGCGGCGAGGCTGACGGTGTCGGTGAGCAGGGGCAGGACTTC
>NZ_JBEZFS010000171.1:0-600 GCF_040649575.1 Nonomuraea sp. NPDC048916 | reverse complement strand
GCCGCACCGAACTCCGCCAACATCGGCTCCATCAACCCCGAATGAAACGCATGCGACACCCGCAACGGACGCACCCGCTCAAACCCCGCCGCCACCCGCGCCACCGCATCCGCCACCCCCGACACCACCACCGCATCCGGCCCATTCACCGCCGCCACCTCAGCCCCCGCCACCAACGCCCCCCGCACCCGCTCCTCCGACGCCCCAATCGCCACCATCACCCCACCCACCGACAACCCCTGCATCAACCCCGCCCGCACCGCCACCAAACGACACGCATCCCCCAACGACAACACCCCAGCCACAAAAGCCGCCGCAACCTCCCCCACCGAATGCCCCACCACCACATCCGCCCGCACCCCCCACGACTCCAACAACCGCACCAACCCCACCTGCACCCCGAACAACGCCGGCTGCGCCCACCCCGTCAACACCAACCGCTCCCCATCACCCCACATCACCTCACGCAAACCCCCACCCACCACACCCCCGAACCCACCCACCACCTCATCCAACGCCCCCGCGAACACCCCAAAACGCTCATACAACCCCCGCCCCATCCCCACCCACTGCCCCCCCTGACCCGAAAACACGAAGCCG
>NZ_JBEZFS010000170.1:0-602 GCF_040649575.1 Nonomuraea sp. NPDC048916 | reverse complement strand
TTTCCCGGGCCCTGACGTAGACTAACGCGTCGGCTCTCGTGCATCCGTATGCCTGTAGCTAGGTGGAGCGGCTGGAAGAGAGTCGATCAAGGTAGCCGATTCGAAGGGCGAAGCGTGGCCAAGAAGCAAGGTGCCATCGAGATCGAGGGCACCGTGATCGAGTCCCTCCCGAACGCCATGTTCAAGGTGGAGCTCCAGAACGGTCACAAGGTCCTGGCGCACATCAGCGGCAAGATGCGGATGCACTACATCCGTATCCTCCCCGATGACCGGGTTGTGGTGGAGCTCTCTCCGTACGACCTGACGCGTGGCCGGATCGTCTACCGCTACAAGTAGATCTTGCCGGCACCCCGTTTCGGCGGGTGATGGCACTGACCCGGAGAACCTGACATCCCATGAAGGTCAAGCCGAGCGTCAAGAAGATCTGCGACAAGTGCAAGGTGATCCGCCGTCACGGTCGGGTCATGGTCATCTGCGACAACCTGCGCCACAAGCAGCGCCAGGGCTGACGCACGACCGCACCCTCTGCATCCGCAGAACTTCGCGCGACGCAAGTAGTACATGTTCATACGCAGATCCCGGACCTGGGCGTTCATTGAGAA
>NZ_JBEZFS010000169.1:0-605 GCF_040649575.1 Nonomuraea sp. NPDC048916 | reverse complement strand
TGGGGGGTGGCCATGATGGTGGCGCCGCCGGCGAGGGCGAGGTCGCATTCGTGGGTGTGGAGGGCTTGGGTGGCGAGGTGGAGGGCGACGAGGGAGGAGGAGCAGGCGGTGTCGATGGTGATGGCGGGGCCTTGGAGGCCGAGGGTGTAGGCGATGCGGCCGCTGGCGATGCTGGGCATGGTGCCGTTGGTGATGTAGCCCTCGTAGCCGGGTGGTGGTGGGGTGAGGTGGGTGGCGTAGTCGTGGTACATGATGCCGGTGAAGACGCCGGTGGGGGTGGCGTTGAGGGTGTGGGGGTTGATGCCGGCGCGTTCGATGGTTTCCCAGGCGATTTCGAGGAGGAGTCGGTGTTGGGGGTCGGTGGCGGCGGCTTCGCGGGGGCTGAGGGTGAAGAAGTCGGCGTCGAAGTGGGCGGCTTGGTGGAGGAAGCCGCCTTCGCGGGTGTAGGTGGTGCCGGGGTGGTCGGGGTCGGGGTGGTAGAGGGTGTCGAGGGGCCAGCCGCGGTCGGTGGGGAAGGGTGTGATGGCGTCGTGGCCGTTGGCTACGAGTTGCCATAGGTCTTCGGGTGAGGTGATTCCGCCGGGGTAGCGGCAGGCCATCGCCAC
>NZ_JBEZFS010000168.1:0-608 GCF_040649575.1 Nonomuraea sp. NPDC048916 | reverse complement strand
CGAGGCTTAACGCAGCCTCCCACGTCCTTCATCGGCTCCTGATGCCAAGGCATCCACCGTGTGCCCTAAAAAACTTGGCCACAAAGATGCTCGCGTCCACTATGCAAATCTCAAACAACAAACAGCAACCAACCCACCCCACCACCAGCCGCACACCCCGAACCCGGAGCACACGCGGTATGACAGGAGACCGGTCCCGCACGAGGTCACACAAACCACGAGACCGAGACCACACTCAGCAGAACATCAGCCTTCGCCAACACCCTGCCCACCCGCCAACCCCCCACATCCCAGGCCACAAGCCCAGATAGAGAGTCAGCCGAGAAAGCGGCCACGGTCCCAAGAGGTCCGTTTCCTCAGGACCCAACAGTGTGCCCGGCACCCGCAACCCCCGCACCAGCGTTCCCACTCCCCCACACATGGTGAGGGCGGTACTTGCCGGCCGGCGACCACGCCATGCCGAATAGCCAGTGCTCCACTAGTGAGCCGTCACGCATCAGACATCCGCTGATGACCGCGACATGGACCAGCAGCTCACGCCGCCGGCCAGCGCTCCTTAGAAAGGAGGTGATCCAGCCGCACCTTCCGGTACGGCTACCTTGTTACGA
>NZ_JBEZFS010000167.1:0-618 GCF_040649575.1 Nonomuraea sp. NPDC048916 | reverse complement strand
ATCGAGGAGCTGCGCCGGCGCCCCGCGCACGAGGCGCCCTTCGAGGCCATGCGCCGGGCAGTGCTGTGCGCGTGGAACAGCATCGGCGAGGCGATCGAGGAGGTCATCACGGTCGACCTCCATATGCGGACCTACCAGATGATCGAGTCGACCCCGACCCTGCTCGCCGCCCATATGCGGCGCGGTATCGCCCTGGAGAACCACATCGCCCTGCTGATCGCGGAGCGCGAGGGGCTGGACGTGGACCGGGACCCCCGGCCGCGGGTGGCCGTCGCCGCGTTCTCCGGGGTGATGCGGGTGACCGGCCAGCTGTGGGGCCAGGGGCGCGACCCGAGCGTGGAGGCGCTGCGCGATCTGACCGAGGAGTACCTCGACCAGCTCGCCCCGGCCCTCGCCCGGGACTGGCGTCCGTAGACGTCGGGGAACGAAACAGACACCGGGTCACGAAACGCCGGGCTCGCGTCGACAAGAGCGCACCTCCGGAACCACGGTGACCCTCCGTGAGGAATCCGGAGTGAATCCTTTGCGGACGGGTGATGTACGTCACCCGAATCACGGTGGCCGACGCGCGTCTCCTAGGGTGTGGCGCAGTGACTTCTTTCGACACCTCTCCCACGT
>NZ_JBEZFS010000166.1:0-618 GCF_040649575.1 Nonomuraea sp. NPDC048916 | reverse complement strand
AGTTCCATTCGGTCGACGAGGAGCTGGGCCCGGATCAGCGGTGGTCCACCTGGCTGGAGGTCGAGCGCGGTTCTCGCGGCCCGGAACCACGCCCCTCGTGGGTCGTCACGGAACAGGCTGCGATCGATACTGAGCTCGGCGTCCTCAAAACCGGCAAGGAAGCCGACGTCTTCCTGCTCGAACGGGCCGTCGAAGCCATCGGCGACAACCCGGCGAAGTCCTCGCTGCTGGCCGCGAAACGGTACCGCACCGAGGAACACCGGTCCTTCCACCGCAGTACGTCGTACGTCGAAGGCCGCCGTACCCGCAACAGCCGCGACAGCCGGGCGATGGCGAAGAAGACCTCGCACGGCCGCAGTGTCGCGGCCGGTCAGTGGGCGTACGCCGAATGGGACGCCCTCAACCGGTTGTGGAAGGCCGGCGTCCCGGTGCCGTATCCCGTGCAGGTGGACGGCACCGAGCTGCTGATGGAGTTCATCGACGACGGCGAGGGCGGTGCCGCGCCCCGGCTCGCCCAGGTCCGGCCGTCGAAGGAGTTGCTCGGTGTGTACTTCGAGCAGCTCCGCAACGGCATGCGTGAACTGGCCCGCGCGGGGCTCGCGCACGGCGACCTCTCGC
>NZ_JBEZFS010000165.1:0-619 GCF_040649575.1 Nonomuraea sp. NPDC048916 | reverse complement strand
GGACGAGCCGACACCGCACGTCGACTGGGGCAGCGGCCATGTCAGGCTCCTGGCCGAGCCGGTGGAGTGGCGGGCCGTCGGCCGGCCGCGCCGTGCCGGGGTGTCGTCCTTCGGTATCTCGGGCACCAACGCTCACCTCATCCTCGAGGAGGCGCCCTCCGTACCGGAAGCACCGGAAGCACCGGAATTACCGGACACGTCCGGCCTGGTGCCGCTACTACTGTCAGCGAGCACGGCCGCCATGCTTCCCGCCCAGGCCGCTACCTTGCGTACGCACTTGGAGGCGCATCCCGACCTGCGCCTTTCCGATGTCGGCTGGACGCTGGCGACTTCGCGGGCTGCGCTCGGACACCGCGCCGTCGTGCTCGCGGGGGACCATCCGAGCGCGTTGGAGGCCCTTGCCGAGGTCGGCGAGTCCGCAGCGGTGATCAGTGGCGCGGTGACGGAGGGGCCGACGGCGTTCGTCTTCACTGGGCAGGGCGCTCAACGGCTGGGCATGGGCCGCGAGCTCTACAACACCTTCCCCGTCTTCGCCGCCGCCTTCGACGAGGTCGCCACCCACTTCGACCCCGCCCTGCGCGGCATCATGTGGGGCCGCGACCCCGACCTGCTCAACCGC
>NZ_JBEZFS010000164.1:0-619 GCF_040649575.1 Nonomuraea sp. NPDC048916 | reverse complement strand
GGTGCGAAGGACGGCCGTCAGCGGTGGGTTCTCGGCTCGATCGGCCCGGGGACGAAGCTGCCGTCGTTGGGTCACATCACGTACGACGTGCTGCGTGATGGTTACCAGAAGAACGCGGAGGGTCTCCTCGCGGGCGATCCGGGCACCGGACTCCGACAACTCGTAGATCCGGTCCGCGATCTCGTACTCGTTGGCGGCGGAGTGGTTCGCGCCGAAGGTGTTCGTCTCCACGCAGTCGACGCCGACCGCGAAGTACTCCTCGTGGACGGAGCGCACGATGTCGGGCCGGGTGATGTTCAGGATCTCGTTGCAGCCTTCGAGATTCTCGAAGTCCTCCAGCGTGGGGTCCTGTGCCTGGAGCATGGTGCCCATCGCCCCGTCGGCCACCACCACACGTGTGGCGAGTGCCTCTCGGAGCGCGTCTGCGCGGGTCCGGCTGTCGGCGGCGGGTGTCGGCAACGAGGCCATGGATGATCTCCCAGGGATGCGACGGCTGTCGGCTTTGCGTCCTTCTTGGGGAAGGCGCACCTCGCCAGCGTAGCCCGACGTCGGCCGGCGCTGTCAGTACGTCCATGACGCGGACTGCATGCTGTGCGGGGTACGGCGGGTGCGGTCCGGT
>NZ_JBEZFS010000163.1:0-620 GCF_040649575.1 Nonomuraea sp. NPDC048916 | reverse complement strand
GTTACGCGCAGCGTGACCGCTACACTTGCCAGCGCCCTAGCGCCCGCTCCTTTCGCTTTCTTCCCTTCCTTTCTCGCCACGTTCGCCGGCTTTCCCCGTCAAGCTCTAAATCGGGGGCTCCCTTTAGGGTTCCGATTTAGTGCTTTACGGCACCTCGACCCCAAAAAACTTGATTAGGGTGATGGTTCACGTAGTGGGCCATCGCCCTGATAGACGGTTTTTCGCCCTTTGACGTTGGAGTCCACGTTCTTTAATAGTGGACTCTTGTTCCAAACTGGAACAACACTCAACCCTATCTCGGTCTATTCTTTTGATTTATAAGGGATTTTGCCGATTTCGGCCTATTGGTTAAAAAATGAGCTGATTTAACAAAAATTTAACGCGAATTTTAACAAAATATTAACGCTTACAATTTCCATTCGCCATTCAGGCTGCGCAACTGTTGGGAAGGGCGATCGGTGCGGGCCTCTTCGCTATTACGCCAGAGCTTGGCCGGATCTAAAGTTTTGTCGTCTTTCCAGACGTTAGTAAATGAATTTTCTGTATGAGGTTTTGCTAAACAACTTTCAACAGTTTCAGCGGAGTGAGAATAGAAAGGAACAACTAAAGGAATTGCGAAT
>NZ_JBEZFS010000162.1:0-625 GCF_040649575.1 Nonomuraea sp. NPDC048916 | reverse complement strand
CGAGCGCACACCGCTGGCCGACGCCGCGGAAACCGGCCTGAAGATAGTCGTCGTCGGAGGGTTCGGCGTCGGCAAGACCACGCTCGTCCGCTCGGTGAGCGAGATCCGGCCGCTGAACACCGAAGAGGTCATGACGCAGGCGGGCGTCGGCGTCGACGAGACGGACGGCGTGGACGCCAAGACGACCACCACGGTCGCCTTCGACTTCGGCCGCATCAGCCTCAACGAGCGCATCGTGCTGTACCTGTTCGGCGCTCCGGGCCAGGAACGCTTCTGGTTCCTGTGGGACCGGCTGTTCTCCGGCACGCTCGGCGCGGTGGTCCTCGTGGACACACGGCGGATGGACGACTCGTGGTACGCGATCGACCGGCTGGAACACCACGGCACCCCGTTCGTGGTGGCGGTCAACCGCTTCGACGACGACCACGTCCACTCGCTCGACGAGATCCGCAAGGCCCTGGCGCTGCCCGAGCACATCCCGATGATCGACTGCGACGCCCGGGTCCGGCGGTCCAGCAAGAACGTACTGATCACGCTCGTCGACCATCTGCGCACGATGGCCATCGCCCGGGAGACGACACCATGAGCACCTCCAGCCCTTCCTTCGACACCGGTGCCGGCACCG
>NZ_JBEZFS010000161.1:0-631 GCF_040649575.1 Nonomuraea sp. NPDC048916 | reverse complement strand
CCTCGATCTCGGCCTCCGCCTCGGTACGGCCGACCCAGTCGGCGCCCTCGACGGACTTGCCCGGCTCCAGGTCCTTGTAGACCTCGAAGAAGTGCTGGATCTCCAGGCGGTCGAACTCCGACACGTGGTGGATGTCGCGCAGGTGCTCCACCCGCGGGTCGGACGCCGGGACGCAGAGCAGCTTGTCGTCGCCGCCCGCCTCGTCGGTCATCCGGAACATACCGATGGCGCGGCACTTGATGAGGCAACCCGGGAAGGTCGGCTCGTCCAGGATGACCAGCGCGTCCAGCGGGTCGCCGTCCTCGCCGAGGGTGTTCTCGACGAAGCCGTAGTCGGCCGGGTAGCTGGTCGAGGTGAAGAGTCGACGGTCCAGGCGGATCCGACCGGTCTCGTGGTCCACCTCGTACTTGTTCCGCGAACCCTTCGGGATCTCGATGGTGACGTCGAACTCCACGGGTGGCTCCTCCATGATCAACACATACGTCTGGTGATTAAGTGTCCCCCACGCAGGTGTGTGGTGGCGAAAGGGGCTGGTCCGAGGTGCCGGAGACCAGAACATGGCAGGTCAGATGGCAGTCGGCGCAGCAATCCGCGCGGGTGGCGGCGGACGCTGCGTTGCTCGCGTGGCGGT
>NZ_JBEZFS010000160.1:0-648 GCF_040649575.1 Nonomuraea sp. NPDC048916 | reverse complement strand
TGATCCGGCAAACAAACCACCGCTGGTAGCGGTGGTTTTTTTGTTTGCAAGCAGCAGATTACGCGCAGAAAAAAAGGATCTCAAGAAGATCCTTTGATCTTTTCTACGGGGTCTGACGCTCAGTGGAACGAAAACTCACGTTAAGGGATTTTGGTCATGAACAATAAAACTGTCTGCTTACATAAACAGTAATACAAGGGGTGTTATGAGCCATATTCAACGGGAAACGTCTTGCTCTAGGCCGCGATTAAATTCCAACATGGATGCTGATTTATATGGGTATAAATGGGCTCGCGATAATGTCGGGCAATCAGGAGCGACAATCTATCGATTGTATGGGAAGCCCGATGCGCCAGAGTTGTTTCTGAAACATGGCAAAGGTAGCGTTGCCAATGATGTTACAGATGAGATGGTCAGACTAAACTGGCTGACGGAATTTATGCCTCTTCCGACCATCAAGCATTTTATCCGTACTCCTGATGATGCATGGTTACTCACCACTGCGATCCCCGGGAAAACAGCATTCCAGGTATTAGAAGAATATCCTGATTCAGGTGAAAATATTGTTGATGCGCTGGCAGTGTTCCTGCGCCGGTTGCATTCGATTCCTGTTTGTAATTGTCCTTTTAACAGCGACCGCGTATTTCG
>NZ_JBEZFS010000159.1:0-662 GCF_040649575.1 Nonomuraea sp. NPDC048916 | reverse complement strand
CACGCTTCGGCCGACGCGCCGTCCAACACCTCGGCCGGAGCGGCGCCCTCCCACACCCGCACCACCGGGCTCACGGTCTCCTTGTCACGGCCGTCCACCGTGCCCCCTTTCGTAAGGTGCCGATGCTAGAGCCGCTCCGGTCGAGAAGCCTCGGCATTTCCCGACCGAACGGTCGCGTACACCACCCTGACCTGCTGTTTTGACAAACAATACGGAGGACTGCATAGTTATACCCATCAGTGATTGCACCGTAAGGAGAAACCCGTGACCGAGCGCGTCGTACTCGCCTACTCGGGCGGCCTGGACACCTCCGTCGCCATCGGCTGGATCGCCGAGGAGACGGGCGCCGAGGTCATCGCCGTTGCCGTGGACGTCGGCCAGGGCGGCGAGGACCTGGACGTCATCCGCAAGCGTGCGCTCGACTGCGGTGCGGTCGAGGCCGAGGTCGCGGACGCCAAGGACGAGTTCGCCGACGAGTACTGCCTCCCGGCGATCAAGGCCAATGCCCTGTACATGGACCGCTACCCGCTGGTCTCCGCGCTCTCGCGGCCGACCATCGTCAAGCACCTGGTCGCCGCCGCCAAGAAGCACGGCGCCACCACCGTCGCCCACGGCTGCACCGGCAAGGGCAACGACCAGGTCCGCTTCGAGGCCGGCATCTC
>NZ_JBEZFS010000158.1:0-666 GCF_040649575.1 Nonomuraea sp. NPDC048916 | reverse complement strand
GACCCTGTTGCCGAATTCTGCTGACACGCCGGGCGACTTCCGAGTTCTGGGTGGCGCTGGGGTGAAAGATCGCCCCTGCGTGCCGTGACCCTCCCCTCGACCGGCCGCAGGATGGGCATGTGATGTCGATGCAACCGCGGTCGGTGCCGCAGGTTCCGGAGGCGACCGCGCAGGTAGCACGGGCGGCTTTCCCCAAGGGCAGCCTACCGATGACGATTCGTGATCAGCTGGGTGAGGTGTTCACCGATACCGAGTTCGCCGGGGCGTTCGCCGTCCGAGGTGCGCCGGCCGAATCTCCGGCCATGCTGGCGCTGGTGACGGTACTGCAGTTCGTCGAGGACCTGACCGACCGACAGGCCGCCGATGCGGTACGGGGGCGCATCGACTGGAAGTACGGGCTCGGCCTGGAGCTGGCTGATCACGGATTCGACTACACCGTGTTATCGAAGTTTCGTGCCCGGGTCGTCGCCCATGAGCTGGAGGAGAAGGCGCTGGATGCGCTGCTGGCCCATCTGCGCGACAAGGGGCTCGTCAAGGCGGGCGGCAAGCAGCGCACCGACTCAACGCATGTGCTCGGCGCGGTCCGCGATCTGAACCGGCTGGAGCTGGCCGGGGAATGCGTGCGGGCGGCGCTGGAGGCGATCTCGGCCGCCGCGCCCGGCTGGG
>NZ_JBEZFS010000157.1:0-666 GCF_040649575.1 Nonomuraea sp. NPDC048916 | reverse complement strand
GGTCGAGCTCTCGATCGGCGGGATGACCTGTGCCTCCTGCGCCAACCGGATCGAGCGCAAGCTCAACAAGCTCGACGGGGTGACCGCGACGGTCAACTACGCGACGGAGAAGGCCAAGGTCACCTTCGCCGACGGTGTCGACCCGGGGGAGCTGATCGCGGAGGTGGAGAAGGCGGGTTACACCGCTGCGCTGCCCGCCCCGCCTGCCTCGCCTGCTGAGTCGGCCGAGTCGGGCTCTGGGCGCGGGCCCGGCGATGAGCTGGGCCCGCTGCGCCAGCGGCTGATCACCGCGGTGGTGCTGAGTGTGCCGGTGGTCGCGATGGCGATGATCCCGGTGTTGCAGTTCACCTACTGGCAGTGGTTGTCGTTGACGCTGGCCGCTCCGGTGGTGGTGTATGCGGGCTGGCCGTTCCACAAGGCGGCGTGGGTCAATCTGCGTCATGGCGCGGCGACGATGGACACGCTGATCTCGATGGGCACGCTGGCGGCGTTGGGCTGGTCGGTGTGGGCGTTGTTCTTCGGCACGGCCGGGGTGCCGGGCATGACGCATCCGTTCGAGCTGACGATCCAGCGTGCCGACGGGTCGGGCAACATCTATCTGGAGGCCGCGGCGGGGGTGACGGCGTTCATCTTGGCCGGGCGTTATTTCGAGGTGCGTGCCAAGCG
>NZ_JBEZFS010000156.1:0-672 GCF_040649575.1 Nonomuraea sp. NPDC048916 | reverse complement strand
TGTGCCGACGCCGCATGTGGATTGGTCTGCGGGGTCGGTGCGGTTGTTGACCGAGGCGGTGGAGTGGCGGCGTGAGGGGCGGCCGCGGCGGGCGGGGGTGTCGTCGTTCGGGCTGAGCGGCACCAACGCCCACGTCATTCTTGAAGAAGGCGAATCCGAGCCCACCTCGGAGGCGTCGCTCGGGCCGGTGCCGGTGCCGGTGCCGGTGCCGGAGCCGGAGCCGGAGGTCGCGGCGTCGCTCGTGTCGGAGACAGGTCCCGCGGCGTCGCTCGTGCCGGTCGTGGTTTCGGCGGCGCGGGAAGGCGACCTCCCCGTGCAGGCCGCGCGCCTGCGGGCCTGGCTCGCGGACCGGCCTGGCGTCGGCCTTCAGGAAGCCGCCTTCTCCCTGGCGACACGCCGGACCACCTTTCCACACCGCGCCGCCATCCTGGCCACCGATCGCGACGCGGCAGTTCGCGGGCTGGGCGCGCTGGCGCAGGGCGAGGCTTCCCATGACCTGCTCACCGGAACCTCCGCCGGGGCGCTCGGCTTCGTGTTTTCGGGTCAGGGGGGGCAGTGGGTGGGGATGGGGCGGGGGTTGTATGAGCGTTTTGGGGTGTTCGCGGGGGCGTTGGATGAGGTGGTGGGTGGGTTCGGGGGTGTGGTGGGTGGGGGTTTGCGTGAGGTGATGTG
>NZ_JBEZFS010000155.1:0-676 GCF_040649575.1 Nonomuraea sp. NPDC048916 | reverse complement strand
GCGGTTGAGCAGGTCGGGGTCGCGGCCCCACATGATGCCGCGCAGGGCGGGGTCGAAGTGGGTGGCGACCTCGTCGAAGGCGGCGGCGAAGACGGGGAAGGTGTTGTAGAGCTCGCGGCCCATGCCCAGCCGTTGAGCGCCCTGCCCGGGGAACAGGCAGGCAAGCTTGCCACCCCGCACCACACCCCGCACCACGTCTCGCGGCACACCTTGAGGCGCGCCTCGCGGCGCTTGTCGGGGCACGCTGCCGTCCAGATCCGCCACGAGCGCCTCCAACCCGGCCGCGATCTCGGCCCGGTTCGCGCCGATCACCACGGCCCGATGCTCGAACGCGGCCCGCGTGGTCGCCAACGCCTGCCCGGCCGCCATGAGCGCATCATCACCCAGACCGTCCAAGAACGCGCGAAGCCTTACCGCCTGCGCCCGCAACGCCACCTCGGACTTCGCCGACACCGGCCACACCACCGGCCAACCCCCATCCGCCGCTGGCTTGCCTGCGGCTGGTTGGTGGGTGGTGGGTGGGGGTTGTTCGAGGATGAGGTGAGCGTTGGTGCCCGAGATACCGAAGGACGACACCCCGGCACGGCGCGGCCGGCCGACGGCCCGCCACTCCACCGGCTCGGCCAGGAGCCTGACATGGCCGCTGCCCCAGTCGACGTGCGGTGTCGGCTCGTCC
>NZ_JBEZFS010000154.1:0-679 GCF_040649575.1 Nonomuraea sp. NPDC048916 | reverse complement strand
CTGATGGGTAGTTTAACTGGGGCGGTTGCCTCCTAAAGAGTAACGGAGGCGCCCAAAGGTTCCCTCAGCCTGGTTGGTAATCAGGTGTTGAGTGTAAGTGCACAAGGGAGCTTGACTGTGAGACCGACGGGTCGAGCAGGGACGAAAGTCGGGACTAGTGATCCGGCGGTGGCTTGTGGAAGCGCTGTCGCTCAACGGATAAAAGGTACCCCGGGGATAACAGGCTGATCTTCCCCAAGAGTCCATATCGACGGGATGGTTTGGCACCTCGATGTCGGCTCGTCGCATCCTGGGGCTGGAGTCGGTCCCAAGGGTTGGGCTGTTCGCCCATTAAAGCGGTACGCGAGCTGGGTTTAGAACGTCGTGAGACAGTTCGGTCCCTATCCGCTGTGCGCGTAGGAATATTGAGAAGGGCTGTCCCTAGTACGAGAGGACCGGGACGGACGAACCTCTGGTGTGCCAGTTGTCCTGCCAAGGGCATGGCTGGTTGGCTACGTTCGGAAAGGATAACCGCTGAAAGCATCTAAGCGGGAAGCCTGCTTCGAGATGAGTATTCCCACCTCCTTTGAGGGGTTAAGGCTCCCAGTAGACGACTGGGTTGATAGGCCAGATGTGGAAGCCCGGTAACGGGTGGAGCTGACTGGTACTAATAGGCCGAGGGCTTGTCCTCAGTTGCTCG
>NZ_JBEZFS010000153.1:0-685 GCF_040649575.1 Nonomuraea sp. NPDC048916 | reverse complement strand
CGGGATCCGCTCGACGACCTGGGTCCGCGGGTCGTCCTCACCGAAGTAGGAGACCTGGAACTTCTCCTTGTACGGCTTGAGGACCTTGTCGTCGGAGAAGTCCGCGTTGTTGTTCAGGTCGACCCGCGTGGTGCCGGTGACCGGGTCGTACAGCACGCCCCAGACGTCGGTGGTGTCACCGTCGCGGTTGAGGTCGCCCGCCATCTCGCCACCGGTGGTGGCCGCCTCGGCGAAGGTGGCGAACTTGTAGTTGCCCGCCGGGGCCGAGTAGGTCTTCCCGCCGGACGTGAACGTCGGGCCGGTGACGGACTCGGTCATCCGCAGCCAGGTGCCGTCGCCGTCGCTCACCGGGTCGGTGGCGGTCACCCAGTCGACGATCTTGCGCTCGCCGGTGGTGGTCTTCTTCAGGGCCGGGTGGCCGAGGTCGACGCCGGAGTCCAGGATGCCGATGGTGATCCCACGGCCGTCGGCCTTCGGGTTCTTCGCCGGGGTCTTCTTGTTCGGCGCCGCGTAACTGCCCGTGGCCTTCAGCTGCTTCGCCCCGGCGGCCCGGTCGCCCTTGGGCGTCGGGTCGTCCAGCTTGATCTCCTGCTTGAGATCGATGCCGAGGACGGAGGAGAGCTTCGAGGCCGCCTTGATGGTGGACTCGGCGCGCTTCGTCGGGACCGTCGCCCGGACGTAGCCG
>NZ_JBEZFS010000152.1:0-689 GCF_040649575.1 Nonomuraea sp. NPDC048916 | reverse complement strand
CTTCCAGGGCCTCGTGGCCATCGCTCGCCGACACACGCACTGACCGCACGTCAAAGCCCCGCCGGATCACCGGCGGGGCTCTCTTCGGCCCTCCAAGTCACACCAGCCCCAAGGGGCGTCGGGAGTGGCGGAGGGAACCTCTGGCCCGATTGGTGCCAGGATTCCCACCAGACCAAAGAGCAACGGGCCGGACTTCGCACCTCCGACCCGTCCGCTCCCAGACTCGCGCCCCTTAGCCGGGCGAGACAGGAACGTTGCTCGTGCCCAGAGTACGGAGCGATGCCGAGGCATTGCCAGATCGGCCCGCCGGGCCCCGCTGCCACTGCGGGACCGCAATTGCCCACACACCGGGCAAACGGCCGCGTATCTACTGCTCAGACCGCTGCCGGATGGCAGCGAAGCGGGCGATCGCGCGTGTGACGCGAGATGCCGCCCGAGGCAAAAGCGAACACCTTGGGAAAGAAACAACAGAGTTTCCCGCACCCCTCCGACCTGCGGTTTCTCCGGACGGGGTGGATGGGGAGAGCCCGAGAGGCGACAGCCTCTCGGAAGTAGGAAGCACGTCGCGGAGCGACGCTGCCCGACTGCGGAAAGCCGCCCGGTACAGCCGCCGCCGGACGCTGTGGCGGATCAGCGGGGACGCCGCGTGCAAGGGCTGCGGCCGCGCCCTGATGGACCCTGCCTCCGGC
>NZ_JBEZFS010000151.1:0-690 GCF_040649575.1 Nonomuraea sp. NPDC048916 | reverse complement strand
TCAGGGTGCGGGGAAGGAGAGGCGGACACCGTGCTGTTCCTCGGCGCCCCGGAGGGACGGGACCAGGGTCTCGCGCACCTTGTCGAGCTCGGCGGCATGGTCGGCGAGGAAGTCGGTGCGCAACCGTTCGCGGATCGGTTCGCGGACAGCCTCCACCGGGCGCATGCAGTCGGCGTACGCGCTGCCCAGGACACGGTTCTCGCGCGGGAGGTCGGCCGGGGCGACGGACTGCAGGCGAGTGTCGGTGTGGCGGAAGAAGCCGTCTTCGTCGGAGACCTCGATGTCGTGGCCCGCGAGGCAGTCGGGCAGGTCGGCCAAGGCCTCGACCGTCGCGGGGTCGTCGTCCAGGGAGCCGAGTTCCTTGAACCACGCGGCCTGGAGCGATGCGTAGGTGCCGCGCAGTACGCCGACGGCGGCGGCGCCCTCATCCTGGCAGCGGCGCACCTCGTCGGGGGAGCCGGAGCGGCCCGTGGCGGCGGGCGCCGCGGGCAGGGGAACCTCGGCGCTGTGGCTGAAGCCGTGCCGGGCGATGAAGTCCAGGTCGGGCAGCTCGAAGAGGCGGATGAACGCGGGCGGCGGGGCGTCCTGGGGGAGGTCGAAGCCGCCCTTTGACGCGCACGAGGCCATGACGGTGTGCGCCACCTGCTGTCCGAACGTGTCCAGCCCCTGTGTCCAGCGGGCTTCCGCACC
>NZ_JBEZFS010000150.1:0-697 GCF_040649575.1 Nonomuraea sp. NPDC048916 | reverse complement strand
ACTGCTTCGGCGTGGAAAGCGAACATGGGAGGGCGAGGGTGTCGGGCACGCTGTTGGGTGTCTGAGGGTACGGCCGATCATGGCTGCCTTCAGTGCCGGCCCCGGTAAAGATCTGCTTCGGCGGGTTGTGACGGGTGGTTGGTCGTTGTTTGAGAACTGCACAGTGGACGCGAGCATCTGTGGCCAAGTTTTTAAGGGCGCACGGTGGATGCCTTGGCACCAGGAACCGATGAAGGACGTGGGAGGCCACGATAGTCCCCGGGGAGCCGTCAACCAGGCTTTGATCCGGGGGTTTCCGAATGGGGAAACCCGGCAGTCGTCATGGGCTGTCACCCATACCTGAACACATAGGGTATGTGGAGGGAACGCGGGGAAGTGAAACATCTCAGTACCCGCAGGAAGAGAAAACAACCGTGATTCCGGGAGTAGTGGCGAGCGAAACTGGATGAGGCCAAACCGTATGCGTGTGATACCCGGCAGGGGTTGCGCATTCGGGGTTGTGGGATCTCTCTTTTACAGTCTGCCGGCTGTGAGACGAGTCAGAAACCGTTGATGTAGGCGAAGGACATGCGAAAGGTCCGGCGTAGAGGGTAAGACCCCCGTAGTCGAAACATCAGCGGCTCGTTTGAGAGACACCCAAGTAGCACGGGGCCCGAGAAATCCCGTGTGAATCTGGCGGGACCACCCGCTAAGCCTA
>NZ_JBEZFS010000149.1:0-736 GCF_040649575.1 Nonomuraea sp. NPDC048916 | reverse complement strand
ACCAAGGGCCGCGTTTCGCAGATCGAGCAAGGCAAGATCTCCGGACAAGACGTTCTCGCCCGGTACGCCACTGCTCTCGGCGGTCAGCTCCATCAGTCGATCTACTTCGACGATGGGGACATAGCAGCCATTGCCTGAGATGTGGGCAGGACGCCGAGAAATCCTGCGGCAGCAGTTCACGCGTCCTCGGAATGACCAAGGTAGGCCGTCGGCCGGGGAGCTGTGTACAGCAGCAGGTACAGCACCATCGGCTTACGTGATCACATGCCATCAGCCCGTACCTGCCGCCTGACCAGGACGAAGGCCTCTCCACGGGGAGACCGGCTCCCATTTGCGAGCAGGATGTCAGCGGTTCGAATCCACTAGGCCCCACCTCGAAAACGCCCCGCAACCGATCACGGTGCAGGGCGTTCGGATTAGCCTGCCGGGGGCTGCTCTTGAGCTGCCGTCGTCATCTCGCTTCTCACGCTGGGCCTGTTCTGCCTCCACTTTGGCGGACGGAGACGAACGGCGAGATTGCCGCTAGCCTCGGGCTTTCGCGTGGAATTTGAGCCAAGCTGATCGTTTACATGGGAAAAGTGCCTTTGAACTGCAATGCCGGTGAGTTAAGGCATTTCTGCAGGTAGCGAGCGCTTTCGCTGGCGTCGAGCGTGGCTGGCCTGGGTGCCTATCGTCGCGATTCGGTGACGGATAGTGCGTTGGCGCCCTTAGGCAACGAAGCCCTCGATAGGACAGC
>NZ_JBEZFS010000148.1:0-1166 GCF_040649575.1 Nonomuraea sp. NPDC048916 | reverse complement strand
CCCGAACCCACCACCCTGCTCACCGGCATCGCCCGAGCCTTCACCAGAGGCACCCACCTCCCCTGGGACCGCATCTACGGACCCCCCACCACCACACCCATCAACCTGCCCACCTACCCCTTCCAACGCACCCGCCACTGGCTGGACGTCCCGGCGGGAGTCGGCGGCGACGCGTCCGCGCACGGCCTTGCGGCCGTCGGTCATCCCCTGCTGAGCGCTGCGGTCGAGATTCCCGAATCGGGCGCCACGGTGCTGACGGGACGCCTGTCGGTGGACACCCAGCCGTGGATCGCCGATCACGCCGTACTGGGGAAGGTGATGTTGCCCGGGACCGCCTTCGTCGAGCTGGCCATCCGGGGCGGAGACCAGGTGGGATGTGGGCGTATCGAGGAGTTGACCCTTGAGGCGCCCCTCATCCTGCCGGAGCGTGGCTCACGTGCGCTGAAGGTCGTGGTCGAGGCTGCCGACGAGTCTGGATCCCGGCCGATCGCGAGCCGCCGGACGCCACCCCGCTGGATCTGACCGGCGCCTATGAGCGGTTGGTGGAGTTGGGGTATGGCTATGGGCCGGTTTTTCGTGGGTTGCGGGCGGCGTGGCGGCGGGGGGATGAGGTTTTCGCGGAGGTGGGTCTGCCGGAGGGGGCGGGGGACGGGTTCGCTCTGCACCCGGCGCTGCTCGATGCGGCCATGCACGGCGACATGGTGACTGAGGTCGCGGCGGGCGGCGAGCAGACGCTGGTGCCGTTCTCGTGGCGTGGAGTGACCGTGCATGCCGCTGGTGCTTCCGTGCTGCGGGTGCGAGTACGGCGGGTGCGCGGCTCCGAGGTGTCAGTGATCGATGCGGTTGATGGGGTGGGGCGGCCGGTGGTGTCGGTGGAGTCGTTGGTGTCGCGGCCGGTGGTGGGTGGGGTGTTGCGGGGGTCGGTGGATGGGTTGTGGCGGGTGGAGTGGGGGTTGTTGCCGGTGCCGGTGCCGGTGCCGACGCTGGTGTCTGGGTCTGGGTCTGGGTCGGGGTCTGTGTCTGGGGCTGGGGCGGTGCCGGTGCGGGTGGTTCGGTGTTCGGTTGGTGGTGGGGATGTGGTGGGGGGTGTGGGTGTGGTGTGTTCTGAGGTGTTGGGGGTGGTTCAGGGGCATGTGGCGGTGGAGGGTTCGGGTTGGTTGGTGGTG
>NZ_JBEZFS010000147.1:0-766 GCF_040649575.1 Nonomuraea sp. NPDC048916 | reverse complement strand
GAACGCGCGAACGCCCAGCTGAAGAGCTGGAAGATCCTCCGAAAGCTACGCTGCAGCCCTTCCAAGGCCGGCCACCTCTGTAAGGCCATCGCCGTCCTTCAGAACCACCGAGTTGCCCAGGGCGCCTGAGGATGAAAAAGGTTCAGTCTTTTCGATGCCGCTCATCCAGCAAACCCCTTTTGTCAGGTGCGGCCCACGCTGTCAGCTGTACCTGACATCCTGACGAAAGCACCGTCGGCGTGGCGGGCGTCCTTCCCAGAGCGGGACCTGCCGGCCCTCGGAAGGACACCCACCGGTGACCCATCCGGCTATGCTGACTGCCGCAAGCAAATGATCACCTGTGTTGCGACGACCCCTCGAATGCGCCTGATCGGTAGCGGGGCGTTTTTCGAGGTGGAGCCTAGCGGATTCGAACCGCTGACATCCTGCGTGCAAACGGGAGCCGGTCTCCCCGTGGAGAGGCCTTCGTCCTGGTCAGGCGGCAGGTACGGGCTGATGGCATGTGATCACGTAAGCCGATGCTGCTGTACCTGCTGCTGTACACAGCTCCCCGGCCGACGGCCTGCCTTGGTCATTCCGAGGACGCGTGAACTGCTACCGCAGGATTTCTCGGCGTCTCGCCCACATCTCAGGCAATGGCTGCTATGTCCCCATCGTCGAAGTAGATCGACTGATGGAGCTGACCGCCGAGAGCAGTGGCGTACCGGGCGAGAACGTCTTGTCCGGAGATCTTGCCTTGCTCGATCTGCGAAACGCGGCCCTTGGT
>NZ_JBEZFS010000146.1:0-773 GCF_040649575.1 Nonomuraea sp. NPDC048916 | reverse complement strand
GTCAAGGCTCCGGGCTTCGGTGACCGCCGCAAGGCCATGCTGGGCGACATCGCGATCCTGACCGGTGGTCAGGTCATCGCCGAGGAGATCGGCCTCAAGCTGGAGAGCGCCACGCTCGACCAGCTCGGCCACGCCCGCAAGGTCGTCGTCACCAAGGACGAGACCACGATCGTCGACGGAGCCGGTGACCCCGACGCCATCTCCGGCCGGGTCAACGAGATCCGCGCCGAGATCGAGCGCACCGACTCCGACTACGACCGCGAGAAGCTCCAGGAGCGCCTGGCCAAGCTGGCCGGCGGCGTGGCCGTCATCAAGGCCGGCGCGGCCACCGAGGTCGAGCTCAAGGAGCGCAAGCACCGCATCGAGGACGCCGTGCGCAACGCGAAGGCGGCCGTCGAGGAGGGCATCGTGCCCGGCGGTGGCGTGGCGCTGCTGCAGGCCGGCGCCAAGGCGTTCGACAAGCTGGAGCTGTCGGGCGACGAGGCCACCGGTGCCGCGATCGTGCGCAAGGCGCTCGAGGAGCCGCTGAAGCAGATCGCCGTCAACGCCGGTCTCGAGGGCGGCGTCGTGGTGGAGAAGGTTCGCCACCTCACGCCGGGCGAGGGCCTCAACGCGGCCACCGGCGAGTACGTCAACATGTTCGAGGCGGGCATCATCGACCCGGCCAAGGTGACGCGCTCCGCGCTGCAGAACGCCGCTTCCATCGCGGCGCTCTTCCTCACCACCGAGGCCGTCATCGCCGAGAAGCCCGAGAAGCACCCTGCCGCTCCCGC
>NZ_JBEZFS010000145.1:0-773 GCF_040649575.1 Nonomuraea sp. NPDC048916 | reverse complement strand
GCTATTACGTACTCTTTCAAGGATGGCTGCTTCTAAGCCAACCTCCTGGTTGTCTCTGCGACTCCACATCCTTTCCCACTTAGCACACGCTTAGGGGCCTTAGTCGATGCTCTGGGCTGTTTCCCTCTCGACCATGGAGCTTATCCCCCACAGTCTCACTGCCGCGCTCTCACTTACCGGCATTCGGAGTTTGGCTAAGGTCAGTAACCCGGTAGGGCCCATCGCCTATCCAGTGCTCTACCTCCGGCAAGAAACACACGACGCTGCACCTAAATGCATTTCGGGGAGAACCAGCTATCACGGAGTTTGATTGGCCTTTCACCCCTAACCACAGGTCATCCCCCAGGTTTTCAACCCTGGTGGGTTCGGTCCTCCACGAAGTCTTACCTCCGCTTCAACCTGCCCATGGCTAGATCACTCCGCTTCGGGTCTAGAGCGTGCAACTCAAACGCCCTATTCGGACTCGCTTTCGCTACGGCTTCCCCACACGGGTTAACCTCGCTACACACCGCTAACTCGCAAGCTCATTCTTCAAAAGGCACGCAGTCACGACTGACAGCACAAGTGCTGCCAGCGACGCTCCCACGGCTTGTAGGCACACGGTTTCAGGTACTATTTCACTCCGCTCCCGCGGTACTTTTCACCATTCCCTCACGGTACTATCCGCGATCGCTGCTGCGCGACGCCCGGCTCGTGACGCTGACGGGCAGCGGCGGGGTGGGCAAGACGCGGCTGGCGCTGGAGGTCTCCGCCCAGTCGCTCGGCGACTTCCC
>NZ_JBEZFS010000144.1:0-787 GCF_040649575.1 Nonomuraea sp. NPDC048916 | reverse complement strand
TGTCAATCCCCTCAAACCGTGGAGATGGTCCTATGCCACGGCGGCCCTCATCAGGGCCGTTGATGCTTGCCTCTTCTCGATCATCTGGTGCTCGAATGTGACAGGCGGCTGCCCGTCGTTGGCGCTGTGCCTGCGTTTGACGTTGTAGAAGTCCGCGATCCAGGTCGCGATCTTCAGCCGGGCCTCCGCTCGGGTTCGGAAGCGCTGCCGGTGCACGAACTCGACCTTCAGGGTGCTGTTGAGCGATTCGGCGGCTCCGTTGTCGAGTGCGCATCCGACTCGGCCCATCGACTGCACCACCCCGTGCTTGCGGCATTCGGCCTGGTAGCGGGCGGCGGTGTACTCCGAGCCGCGATCCGAGTGGAAGATCACCCCGTCCACGTCGCCGCCCCTGGTCGCCACGGCCATCTGCAGCGAGGCGACCGTCAGCGCCGCGTCATGGTGGGCCGACATGGCGTAGCCGAGCAGCCGGCGGGAGAACAGGTCCTCGACCGAAGCCAAGTACAGTGGCCCCTCATCGGTGGTGATCATCGTGACGTCACCGACCCACAGCACGTCCGCAGCGACCGCGGTGAACTTCCGGTGCACCAGATCAGGCGCGGCCGGCCGCCTGCCCTGCCGGGTCAGCGAGCGCGGCTTCTTCGGCGCCCGTCCGGCTAAGCCGAGTTCGGCCATCCGCCTGGCCACGGTGTTCTCCGACACCCGCCAGCCCGCCTCGTGCAGGTCTTGGGTGATCCGCGGCGAGCCGTAGGTGCCGCCCGATGCCGCGAACAGCCGCTTGATCTCC
>NZ_JBEZFS010000143.1:0-793 GCF_040649575.1 Nonomuraea sp. NPDC048916 | reverse complement strand
CACCCTCGGCCTCCAAGGCCCCGCCATCACCATCGACACCGCCTGCTCCTCCTCCCTCGTCGCCCTCCACCTCGCCACCCAAGCCCTCCACACCCACGAATGCGACCTCGCCCTCGCCGGCGGCGCCACCATCATGGCCACCCCCCACACCTTCATCGAATTCGCCCGCCAACGCGGCCTCGCCCCCGACGGCCGCTGCAAACCCTTCGCCGCCGCCGCCAACGGCACCGCCTGGAGCGAAGGCGCCGCACTCCTCCTCCTCGAACGCCAATCCGACGCTCAAGCAAACGGGCATCCCATCCTGGCTATCATCCGCGGCTCAGCCATCAACCAAGACGGCGCCAGCAATGGGCTGACCGCGCCCAACGGTCCCGCGCAGGAGCGGGTGATCCGCCGGGCGCTGGCAACAGCCGGGCTCTCGGCAGGGGAGGTGGATGCCGTCGAGGGACACGGCACGGGCACCACCTTGGGTGATCCCATCGAGGCGCAGGCCCTGCTGGCGACCTACGGGCAGGAGCGGACCTCAGACCAGCCGCTGTGGCTGGGCTCGCTGAAATCGAACCTGGGCCACGCCCAGGCGGCCGCGGGAGTCGGCGGTGTGATCAAGATGGTGATGGCGATGCGCCATGGCCTGCTGCCCAAAACCCTGCACGTGGACGAGCCGACACCGCACGTCGACTGGGGCAGCGGCCATGTCAGGCTCCTGGCCGAGCCGGTGGAGTGGCGGGCCGTCGGCCGGCCGCGCCGTGCCGGGGTGTCGTCCTTCGGTATCTCGGGCACCAACGCTCACCTC
>NZ_JBEZFS010000142.1:0-801 GCF_040649575.1 Nonomuraea sp. NPDC048916 | reverse complement strand
TGGAAGTGGGCGGCGATCTGGAGGGTGGTGTGGTGGTCGCCTGCGATGACGACGTTGTTGGGGCCGTTGATGGCGGCGAGGCTGACGGTGTCGGTGAGCAGGGGCAGGACTTCGGTTTCGCCGGCTTGCAGGGCGATCATGGCGCCGGTTTGGGGGAGTTGTCCCATGAGCTGGGCGCGGGCGGTGACCAGGGTGGCGGCGTCGGGCAGGGACAAGATGCCGGCTGCGTGGGCGGCGGCGAGTTCGCCGATGGAGTGGCCGGCCAGGAAGTCGGGGCGCAGGCCCCATGATTCGAGCAGCCGGAAGAGGGCGATTTCGAAGGCGAACAGCGCCGGCTGGGTGTGTTGGGTGCGGTTGAGCAGTTCGGCGTCCGATCCCCACATGATCTCGCGCAGGCCGGGTTCGAGGTGGGCGGTGACCTCGTCGAAGGCGGCGGCGAAGGCGGGGAAGGCCTCGTACAGCCCCCGGCCCATGCCGGGGCGTTGGGCGCCTTGGCCGGTGAACAGGTAGGCGAGTTTGCTGTCACGGGCGGTGTCGTGCGGAAGGTCGGTGTCCTGGCCCGCGGCCAGGGCGTCGAGTGCGGCCGCGGTCTGGGTTCGGTCGGCGGCGATCACGACGGCACGATGCTCGAACACGGCGCGGGTGGTGGCCAATGCCCGGCCGGCCGCTGTGAGCGCGTCATCGTCGAGGGTGTCCAGGAACACGCGCAGCTGCGCGGCTTGAGCTCGCAACGCTGCCGCAGACTTGCCGCTCACCGGCCACACGATCGGCACCACACCAGACACCACACCGGGCATCTCG
>NZ_JBEZFS010000141.1:0-804 GCF_040649575.1 Nonomuraea sp. NPDC048916 | reverse complement strand
CCACCAAGGCCAGCTACAAGATCACAATCTTAAGAAAAGCGCTCTCACCAGCACAAATGCCTTAACTCACCGGCATTGCAGCTCGGAAGCACTTTTCTCATGTAGATGATCAACTCACGCGAAATTCACCGCGAAAGCCCGAGGCTAACCGCCTGCTCTCCAACGGCGCCAACCGCGACGACCTCGCACAGCTCGCGCGCGCCTCCGCCTATGAAGCGGTCTTCGGCCTGCTGTATCGCCTCACCACCTACGGCCAGGATGACGAAGCACCGGACGACTCTCCCGGTTGGCGACTGATGGAGACCACAGCGGCAGGCGAGCTCACCGGCCGCGCGGTCCAATCGCTCCATGAAAACCTGCTCGGCATGGACCCCTCGGGCCGCGAAGGTCAGGATCTCTTCGAGTAGGGATCAGTCCCTGTTGCTGTAAGGCGCTGCTGTACGGCCATGCAAAAGGCCCTCCCGGATCATCCGGGAGGGCCTTTGAGCTGGAGCCGCCTTCGGGATTCGAACCCGAGACCCCTTCATTACGAGTGAGAACACGATCGTCCAGGGGCGTCCAGGTGAGGTGACGATGCCTGCTCGATGCCATCTTGAGCGGCAGGCACGATCCACTAGGGTCCGTGATCGTCCAGGACCGTTGTTAGTCCTCGATATCCCGGGTGTGTCAACTTAACGGCTGATCTTGGTTGTTGAGTGGTCAGCTGTTGGCCGGGGTGAGGCGGCCCTCGAAGGCGATCTGGAAGGCGTTCAGTGGTGCCTTCCAGCGCATGGTCCACCTCTTGCGGCCCTTGCCGGTCGGGTC
>NZ_JBEZFS010000140.1:0-819 GCF_040649575.1 Nonomuraea sp. NPDC048916 | reverse complement strand
TGAACCTTTTTCATCCTCAGGTGCCCTGGGCAACTCGGTGGTTCTGAAGGACGGCGATGGCCTTACAGAGGTGGCCGGCCTTGGAAGGGCTGCAGCGTAGCTTTCGGAGGATCTTCCAGCTCTTCAGCTGGGCGTTCGCGCGTTCGCCGGGTCCGCGGAGCTTGGCGTGTGAGCGGTTGGCCCGCTTCTGGGACTCGAGCTTGTTCTTGCCCTTGTACGGGGTGACGAGCGGTCCCTCGGCTCCCTGATATGCCTTGTCGGCGAGGGTGATGATGCCTGCCGTCTCCAGCGCGCGCAGGATGCCCCAGATCCGGGCGGCCGTCAGGTCATGCGCCTTGCCTGGCAGCGCTCCGGACGTCCATAAGATCGTCCCGTCCGGTGAGGCGATGACCTGGACGTTCACCCCGTGCACGCGGTGTTTGCCGGAGAAGTAGGGCCGGTCGGCCTTGATCCGGTCAGTGCGGATCAGCGTGCCGTCCAGCACCAGGTAGTGCAGCCCGTCCCGCTTGGCCTTCCGTAACGCCGCCGTGAGCTTGGGAGAGCGCGCCGACAGCAGCGCCACGGTCTCCTCCACGTACCGCCATGCGGTCGTGGTGGACACCCCGAAGCCGGCGCCGAGTTCGGTGAATGTCTCACCTTTGCGCAGGTAGACCAGAACGAGCAGGGCCTGCTGGCCGGGGTTCAGCCGCCGCCAGAGCGACCTCTTGGACTTACGGTGGCGCCGGATCACCCCGGCGACGTAGTTCAGGGTCTGATGCGACAAATCGACGGCGGCACGATAGAACAGCACCTGAAGCTCCTGGTTGCGACGGTGATGGT
>NZ_JBEZFS010000139.1:0-821 GCF_040649575.1 Nonomuraea sp. NPDC048916 | reverse complement strand
ACTGAACCTTTTTCATCCTCAGGCGCCCTGGGCAACTCGGTGGTTCTGAAGGACGGCGATGGCCTTACAGAGGTGGCCGGCCTTGGAAGGGCTGCAGCGTAGCTTTCGGAGGATCTTCCAGCTCTTCAGCTGGGCGTTCGCGCGTTCGCCGGGCCCGCGGAGCTTGGCGTGTGAGCGGTTGGCCCGCTTCTGGGACTCGGGCTTGTTCTTGCCCTTGTACGGGGTGACGAGCGGTCCCTCGGCTCCCTGATATGCCTTGTCGGCGAGGGTGATGATCCCGACCTGCTCCAGCGCGCGCAGGATGCCCCAGATCCGGGCGGCCGTCAGGTCATGCGCCTTGCCTGGCAGCGCTCCGGACGTCCATAAGATCGTCCCGTCCGGTGAGGCGATGACCTGGACGTTCACCCCGTGCACGCGGTGCTTGCCGGAGAAGTAGGGCCGGTCGGCCTTGATCCGGTCAGTGCGGATCAGCGTGCCGTCCAGCACCAGGTAGTGCAGCCCGTCCCGCTTGGCCTTCCGTAACGCCGCCGTGAGCTTGGGAGAGCGCGCCGACAGCAGCTCCACCGTCTCCTCCACATACCGCCACGCGGTCGCCGTCGACACCCCGAACCCCGCGCCGAGTTCGGTGAATGTCTCACCTTTGCGCAGGTAGACCAGAACGAGCAGGGCCTGCCGGCCGGGGTTCAGCCGCCGCCAGAGCGACCTCTTGGACTTACGGTGGCGCCGGATCACCCCGGCGACGTAGTTCAGGGTCTGATGCGACAAATCGACGGCGGCACGATAGAACAGCACCTGAAGCTCCTGGTTGCGACGGTGATGGT
>NZ_JBEZFS010000138.1:0-840 GCF_040649575.1 Nonomuraea sp. NPDC048916 | reverse complement strand
ATGGAGGCCCTCGTCTCGTCGGCGACGGCTGAGCATCGGGAGTTTTCGCATATCACGCCGGAGTATCAGGCGATCAGTCAGTTGTGTCGGCAGGTTCGGTCGGTGGCTGAGGTGTCGGCGCTGTTGCGGATTCCGCTGGGTGTGGTGCGGGTGTTGATCGCTGATATGGCGGCCGAGGGTCTGGTTCGGGTGCATCAGCCGCAGTTGGATGCCGGTAGGCCAGATGTCAACCTGCTGGAAAGGGTGCTCAGTGGACTTCGCAGGCTCTAGTCCTGGTCTTACTTCGACGAAGATCGTGGTGGCCGGTGGTTTCGGCGTGGGTAAGACGACGTTCGTCGGTGCGGTGTCGGAGATCATGCCGTTGACGACCGAGGCTGTGATGACGGATGCGTCGGTGGGGATCGATGATCTGGGGATGACGCCGTTGAAGTCGACCACGACGGTGGCGATGGATTTCGGGCGGGTGTCGCTGGATCGGGATCTGATTTTGTACTTGTTCGGTACGCCGGGTCAGCATCGGTTCTGGTTCATGTGGGATGACTTGGTGCGGGGGGCGATCGGCGCGGTGGTGTTGGTGGATACGCGGCGGTTGGCGGATAGTTTCCCGGCGATCGACTACTTCGAGGAGGCGCAGTTGCCTTTCGTGGTGGGGGTCAATGGGTGGGATGGGCAGTATCCGCATAGTGATGGGGAGGTGCGTGACGCTTTGACGCTGGCGCCGCATATTCCGCTGATCCGGTTGGATGCCCGGTCCAAGGATTCGGTGAAGAGCGCGTTGATCAATCTGGTCGAGCACGCGCTGACCGTCCGGATGGCCGTACCAGGCTGGAGCGGCTAGCG
>NZ_JBEZFS010000137.1:0-844 GCF_040649575.1 Nonomuraea sp. NPDC048916 | reverse complement strand
GTACTACATCGGTAGATCTTTAAGTCGTTCGCCAGCGTGACTGCGGGTGTATCGGTGATGGTCTGCAAGTGACCTTGTGCCTCACCTACGATCTCGTCGTGTCCTGGGATGCCGAACTCGCGACGGTGACCTCGCGGATCGCTGATCGGCTGTTCAAGCGGCCCGAGCCGAAGGCGACCTTCGCAGACCTGGTCCGCGGGCTGCTGGCCGATGTGCCGCGCAAGAACTCCTGGCAACTGGCCGATCATCTCGGGCATCCGACCGCCAACCCGATCGAGTGGCTGCTGTCACGGGCCAAGTGGGACGCCGACACGCTCCGCGATGACGTGCGCGCGTACGTCGTGGAGCATCTGGGCAGCGCGGACGGGGTACTGATCGCCGATGACACGCAGGCGATCAAGAAAGGTGACCGGTCGGTCGGCGTGGCCCGCCAGTACTGCGGGCTGACCGGCCAGGTCGAGAACTGCCAGGTGATGCCGATGCTCACCTACGCGTCCGCGGCCGGGCACGCGTTCATCAACCGGCGGCTCTACCTGCCCGAGGACTGGGCCGGTGACGCCGAGCGGCGCCGGGTGGCGGGCGTGCCGGAGCGGGTGGCGTTCGCGACCAAGCCTCAGCAGGTGATCGACATGCTGCAGGAGGAACAGCGGGCGGGCACGCCGTTTCGCTATCTGGCCGCCGACTGCGGCTACGGCCGTGATCCTCACCTGCGCGCCTACTGCCACACCCATCGGATCGGCTATGTGATGGCCGTGCCGGTGGATCTGCCGCTGGTGACCGCCCGGGGCGGCGAGGAGCCGGCCGGGCATGTGCTGGACCGGCTGCTGGCCCAGGCCGTCCCGGG
>NZ_JBEZFS010000136.1:0-888 GCF_040649575.1 Nonomuraea sp. NPDC048916 | reverse complement strand
GTTGGTGCGGGCGGCGCAGGAGGAGTTTCCGGGTCGGGTGGTGTTGGTTGACAGTGATGGGTCGGTGGAGTCGGAGTCGTTGTTGGGTGGGGTGGTGGGGTGGGGGGAGTCGGAGGTTGCGTTGCGGGGTGGGCGGGTGTTTGTGCCGCGTTTGGTTCGGGTTGCGGTTTCGGCGGTCTCGTCGTTTGACGCCCCGGTGGGCGGTGTTTCGTCGTCGGGTGTTTTGGGGTCTGATGGCGCCTCGATTGTTGGTGCTGCCGCGGCGGCGGGTGGTTCGGCGCCGGGTGGTTCGGCGTTCGGTGTTTTGACGCCTGAGGAGGTCTCTGACGGTGGGGAGGAGGTCTCTGGTGGTGGGGTGGTGTGGGGGTCGGGGACGGTGTTGGTGACGGGGGGGACGGGTGGTTTGGGGGGGTTGGTTGCGCGGCATTTGGTGCGGGTGCATGGGGTGCGGAGTTTGGTGTTGGTGAGTCGGCGGGGGTTGGCGGCTGAGGGTGCGGAGGGGTTGCGGGCGGAGTTGTCGGGGTTGGGTGCGCGGGTGGTGGTGGAGGCGTGTGATGTGGGGGATCGGGAGGCGTTGGCGGGGGTGTTGGGGCGGGTTCCGGTGGAGTTGCCGTTGTGTGGGGTGGTGCATGCGGCGGGGGTGTTGGATGACGGGTTGTTTGGTTCGTTGTCGGTGGAGCGGTTGTTGGGGGTGTTGGGGTCGAAGGTGGCGGGGGCGTGGTATTTGCATGAGTTGACGCGTGGTTTGGATTTGTCGGCGTTTGTGTTGTTTTCGTCTGCTGGTGGGTTGGTGTTGGCGGCGGGGCAGGGCAATTATGCGGCGGCGAATGTGTTTTTGGATGCGTTGGCGGTGCATCGGGCTGGGTTGGGCCTGCCCGCCACCTCCCT
>NZ_JBEZFS010000135.1:0-922 GCF_040649575.1 Nonomuraea sp. NPDC048916 | reverse complement strand
GTGGTCGGGGTCGGGGTGGTAGAGGGTGTCGAGGGGCCAGCCGCGGTCGGTGGGGAAGGGTGTGATGGCGTCGTGGCCGTTGGCTACGAGTTGCCATAGGTCTTCGGGTGAGGTGATTCCGCCGGGGTAGCGGCAGGCCATCGCCACGATCACAATCGGATCATCGGCTGGGGCCCGGGTTGAGGTCTTGCCCACCGTCTTGGGCGCCGTGGTGGGGGAGAGCTTTTCAGCCAGGAGGTTCGCCACCGCATGGGGGGTGGGGTGGTCGAAGGTGAGCGTGGCCGGAAGCGACAGCCCGGTCGCAGTGGCCAGGTGATTGCGTAGTTCGACCGCGGCCAGAGAGTCGAAGCCCAGCTCGCGGAAGGCTGTGCCGGAATCGACGCGGTCGGGGCCGGTGTGGCCGAGCACGGTGGCGGTGGTGCGGCGGACCAGGTCCAGCACGATCTGCTGCTGCTCGGCCGCTGTGGCGTCGGCCCATTGCCGGGCGAGAGCAGCAGGCATCGTGCTCGTTCGGCGGCGTGTGCCCTGGTCGGTGAAGGCGCCGGGACCGGCCAGGTCGGTGAGGATGGCCGGAGTGTTGGGTTGGGTGCGGAGCTGGGGGTGATCCAGGTGGACCGGTGCCAGCAGCGGGTGGGGGTGGGTGAGGGCGGCATCCAGGAGGTGGAGGGCGGCGACCGGTGGCAGGGGGTGCTGGCCGGAGCGGTGCCAGCGAGTGCTAAGGGTGGCGGCCATTCCGGTGTGGTCCCATGGTCCCCAGGCCAGGCTGGTTCCCGGTAGGCCGTGGGTGTGGCGGTGGTGGGCCAGGGCGTCCAGGAAGGTGTTGGCGGCTGCGTAGTTGGCCTGGCCGGGGCTGCCGGTCAGGCCGGCGATCGAGGAGAACAGTACGAACGCGGACAGTGGTAGGTCTTGTGTGAGCTGGTGC
>NZ_JBEZFS010000134.1:0-931 GCF_040649575.1 Nonomuraea sp. NPDC048916 | reverse complement strand
GTGGTCGGGGTCGGGGTGGTAGAGGGTGTCGAGGGGCCAGCCGCGGTCGGTGGGGAAGGGTGTGATGGCGTCGTGGCCGTTGGCTACGAGTTGCCATAGGTCTTCGGGTGAGGTGATTCCGCCGGGGTAGCGGCAGGCCATCGCCACAATCACAATCGGATCTTCTGCCGCGTCGTCACGGGATGGAGCTCTGCTCGTCGCTCTCGTGCTGGGCGCGGTGGAATGGGGGACCAGTTTGGCGGTGAGCAGAGTCGCGACGGCGCTGGCGGTGGGGTGGTCGAAGGTGAGCGTGGCCGGAAGTGACAGCCCGGTCGCAGTGGCCAGGTGATTGCGTAGTTCGACCGCGGCCAGGGAGTCGAAGCCGAGTTCGCGGAAGGCTGTATTGGGGTCGATGAGGTCGGGGCCGGTGTGGCCGAGCACGGTGGCGGTGGTGCGGCGGACCAGGTCCAGCACGATCTGCTGCTGCTCGGCCGCTGTGGCGTCGGCTAGTTGACGGACGAGACCGGCTTGGGCGGTGCCGGTGCCCCGACCGGCACCGCGACGCGTTTGGCCGCCGGTGAGGATGGCCGGTGCGGTGGGCTGGCTGCGCAGCTGGGTGAGGTCGAGGTGGACTGGCGCCAGCAGCGGCTGGGGGTGGGCGAGGGCGGTGTCGAGCAGGTGAAGAGCGGTGCTGGGGGGTAAGGGGTGCAGGCCGGAGCGGTGCCAGCGGTTGGTGTGAGTGGTGGTCAGGGTGGCGGCCATTCCGGTGTGGTCCCATGGTCCCCAGGCCAGGCTGGTTCCTGGCAGGCCGTGGGTGTGGCGGTGGTGGGCCAGGGCGTCCAGGAAGGTGTTGGCGGCTGCGTAGTTGGCCTGGCCGGGGCTGCCGGTCAGGCCGGCGATCGAGGAGAACAGTACGAACGCGGACAGTGGTAGGTCTTGTGTGAGCTGGTGC
>NZ_JBEZFS010000133.1:0-949 GCF_040649575.1 Nonomuraea sp. NPDC048916 | reverse complement strand
CGACGGCAAGGTGACCGACCAGATCGACTACCTCACCGCCGACGAGGAAGACCGCTTCGTCAAGGCGCAGGCCAACACGACGCTCAACCCCGACGGCTCGTTCGCCGAGACCCGCGTCCTGGTCCGCACCAAGGGCGGCGAGACCGAACTCATGCGGGCCGAGGAGGTCGACTACATCGACGTGTCGCCGCGCCAGATGGTGTCGGTGGCCACCGCGATGATCCCGTTCCTGGAGCACGACGACGCCAACCGGGCGCTCATGGGCGCGAACATGATGCGCCAGTCGGTGCCGTTGCTCAGGAGCGAGGCGCCGCTGGTCGGCACCGGCATGGAATACCGTGCCGCGACCGACGCGGGTGACATGGTCAGCGCCGAGAAGGCGGGCGTGGTCGAGGAGGTCTCGGCCGACTACATGACGGTCATGAACGACGACGGCACGCGGACGACGTACCGGGTGGCGAAGTTCAGGCGTTCCAACCAGGGCACCTCGTTCAACCAGAAGCCGATCGTGGCCGAGGGCGACCGGGTGGAGGCTGGGCAGGTGATCGCCGACGGTCCGTGCACCGACAAGGGTGAGATGGCCCTCGGTAAGAACCTGCTCGTGGCGTTCATGCCGTGGGAGGGTCACAACTACGAGGACGCGATCATCCTGTCCCAGCGGCTGGTCCAGGACGACGTCCTCTCCTCGATCCACATCGAGGAGCACGAGGTCGACGCCCGTGACACCAAGCTGGGTCCCGAGGAGATCACCCGCGACATCCCGAACGTCTCCGAGGAGGTGCTGGCCGACCTCGACGAGCGTGGCATCATCCGCATCGGCGCCGAGGTCGTCCCCGGCGACATCCTGGTCGGCAAGGTCACGCCCAAGGGCGAGACCGAGCTGACGCCCGAGGAGCGGCTGCTGCGCGCGATCTTCGGCGAGAAGGCCCGTGAGGTCCGCGACACCTCG
>NZ_JBEZFS010000132.1:0-949 GCF_040649575.1 Nonomuraea sp. NPDC048916 | reverse complement strand
CGAGGTGTCGCGGACCTCACGGGCCTTCTCGCCGAAGATCGCGCGCAGCAGCCGCTCCTCGGGCGTCAGCTCGGTCTCGCCCTTGGGCGTGACCTTGCCGACCAGGATGTCGCCGGGGACGACCTCGGCGCCGATGCGGATGATGCCGCGCTCGTCGAGGTCGGCCAGGACCTCCTCGGAGACGTTCGGGATGTCGCGGGTGATCTCCTCGGGACCCAGCTTGGTGTCACGGGCGTCGACCTCGTGCTCCTCGATGTGGATCGAGGAGAGGACGTCGTCCTGGACCAGCCGCTGGGACAGGATGATCGCGTCTTCGTAGTTGTGACCCTCCCACGGCATGAACGCCACGAGCAGGTTCTTGCCCAGGGCCATCTCGCCGTTCTGGGTGCACGGACCGTCGGCGATGACCTGGTTGACCTCGACCCGGTCGCCTTCGACGACGATGGGCTTCTGGTTGAACGAGGTGCCCTGGTTGGAACGCTTGAACTTGGCGACACGGTAGGTGGTGCGGGTGCCGTCGTCGTTCATGACGGTGACGTAGTCGGCCGAGACCTCCTCGACCACGCCGGCCTTCTCGGCGCTGATGACGTCGCCCGCGTCGGTCGCGGCACGGTATTCCATGCCGGTGCCGACCAGCGGCGCCTCGCTCTTGAGCAGCGGCACCGACTGGCGCTGCATGTTGGAGCCCATGAGCGCGCGGTTGGCGTCGTCGTGCTCCAGGAACGGGATCATCGCGGTGGCGACCGACACCATCTGGCGCGGCGACACGTCGATGTAGTCGACCTCGTCGGCACGGGCCAGCTCGGTCTCGCCGCCCTTGGTGCGGACCAGGACGCGGGTCTCGGCGAACGAGCCGTCGGGGTTGAGCGTCGTGTTGGCCTGCGCCTTGACGAAGCGGTCTTCCTCGTCGGCGGTGAGGTAGTCGATCTGGTCGGTCACCTTGCCGTCG
>NZ_JBEZFS010000131.1:0-962 GCF_040649575.1 Nonomuraea sp. NPDC048916 | reverse complement strand
CCGGACCTGGCGGCGCTCCGGCGTGCGGTGGCATCGGGCGCCGCGGTGCCGGACGAGGTCGTGGTGGCCTTCCCCGGTGATCCTGTCGCATCAGGAGAGGTGCCCGGGCGGGCCCATGACACCGTCGCGCGCGGGCTGGCGCTGCTTCAGGAGTTCCTGGCCGAGGATCTGCCGGCCTCGGCGCGGCTGGTCTTCGTCACCCATGGCGCGGTCGCCGTGGACGGAGACGTCACCGATCTCGCGGGATCCACCCTCTGGGGACTGGTGCGGTCGGCGCAGGCGGAACACCCCGGCCGGTTCGCGATAGTGGACGTCGACCAGGATCCCGCCTCGCGTGCAATGCTGGGTGCGGCCCTGGCCGGCCGATGGCCCGAGATGGCCATCCGCGGCGGCCAGACCTACGCCCCTCGCCTGGCCCGCGCCCGCGCAAGCACCGCACCGGAACCGGACTTCAACCACCACACCGTGCTGATCACCGGCGGCACCGGCGCGCTCGGCGCACTGGTAGCCCGCCACCTGGCCGAACGCTATCCAGCCAGCCACCTCCTGCTCACCAGCCGCCACGGCCTCGACGCCCCCGGCGCCCACCAACTACGCGAACAGATCACCACCACCGGACCGCAGGTGACCATCACCGCCTGCGACACCTCCGACCCGGAAACACTGACCGAACTGCTGACGGCGATCCCGGCCAGCCATCCACTCACGGCAGTGATCCACACCGCCGGAGTACTGCAAGACGCCACACTCACCAGCCTCACCCCACAACAACTGAACACGGTGCTACGACCAAAAGTGGACGCCGCCTGGCACCTGCACCAGCTCACACAAGACCTACCACTGTCCGCGTTCGTACTGTTCTCCTCGATCGCCGGCCTGACCGGCAGCCCCGGCCAGGCCAACTACGCAGCCGCCAACACCTTCCTGGACGCCCTGGCCCACCACCGCCACACCCACGGCCT
>NZ_JBEZFS010000130.1:0-1010 GCF_040649575.1 Nonomuraea sp. NPDC048916 | reverse complement strand
CGAGGTCGTCCCCGGCGACATCCTGGTCGGCAAGGTCACGCCCAAGGGCGAGACCGAGCTGACGCCCGAGGAGCGGCTGCTGCGCGCGATCTTCGGCGAGAAGGCCCGTGAGGTCCGCGACACCTCGCTGAAGGTGCCGCACGGCGAACGGGGCAAGGTCATCGGGGTGCGCGTGTTCTCCCGGGAGGAGGGCGACGAGCTTCCGCCGGGGGTCAACGAGCTGGTGCGCATCTACGTGGCGCAGAAGCGTAAGATCACCGACGGTGACAAGCTCGCCGGCCGTCACGGCAACAAGGGCGTCATCTCCAAGATCCTGCCGGTCGAGGACATGCCGTTCCTCGAGGACGGCACCCCGGTCGACATCATCCTCAACCCCCTCGGTGTGCCCGGCCGGATGAACGTCGGCCAGGTCCTGGAGAACCACCTCGGCTGGATCGCCGCCCGGGGCTGGGACATCTCCGGCATCCAGGAGGCCTGGGCCGAGCGGCTGCGTGAGAAGGGCTTCGAGACCGTCGAGCCGCGCACCAACATGGCGACCCCGGTCTTCGACGGAGCCCACCAGGAGGAGATCATCGGGCTGCTCGGCAACACCGTCCCCAACCGCGACGGGGATCGGCTGGTGCAGCGCAGTGGCAAGGCCCGGTTGTTCGACGGCCGCTCCGGCGAGCCGTTCCCCTATCCGATCGCGGTCGGCTACATGTACATCCTCAAGCTGCTCCACCTGGTCGACGACAAGATCCACGCCCGGTCGACCGGCCCCTACTCCATGATCACCCAGCAGCCGCTCGGCGGTAAGGCCCAGTTCGGTGGCCAGCGCTTCGGTGAGATGGAGGTGTGGGCTCTGGAGGCCTACGGCGCCGCCCACGCGCTCCAGGAGCTGCTGACCATCAAGTCCGACGACGTCCTGGGCCGCGTGAAGGTCTACGAGGCCATCGTCAAGGGCGAGAACATTCCCGAGCCCGGCATCCCCGAGTCCTTCAAGGTCCTCATCAAGGAGATGCAGTCGCTCT
>NZ_JBEZFS010000129.1:0-1010 GCF_040649575.1 Nonomuraea sp. NPDC048916 | reverse complement strand
CGAGGTCGTCCCCGGCGACATCCTGGTCGGCAAGGTCACGCCCAAGGGCGAGACCGAGCTGACGCCCGAGGAGCGGCTGCTGCGCGCGATCTTCGGCGAGAAGGCCCGTGAGGTCCGCGACACCTCGCTGAAGGTGCCGCACGGCGAGCAGGGCAAGGTCATCGGGGTGCGCGTGTTCAGCCGCGAAGAGGGCGACGAGCTTCCCCCCGGTGTCAACGAACTGGTCCGCGTCTACGTGGCGCAGAAGCGTAAGATCACCGACGGTGACAAGCTCGCCGGCCGTCACGGCAACAAGGGCGTCATCTCCAAGATCCTGCCGGTCGAGGACATGCCGTTCCTCGAGGACGGCACCCCGGTCGACATCATCCTCAACCCGCTGGGCGTGCCCGGCCGGATGAACGTCGGCCAGGTCCTGGAGACCCACCTCGGCTGGATCGCAGCCCGGGGCTGGGACATCTCCGGCATCCAGGAGGCCTGGGCTGAGCGGCTGCGCGAGAAGGGCTTCGAGACCGTCGAGCCGCGCACCAACATGGCGACCCCGGTCTTCGACGGAGCCCACGAGGAGGAGATCGTCGGGCTGCTCGGCAACACCGTCCCCAACCGCGACGGTGACCGGATGGTCGAGGCCAGCGGCAAGGCCCTGCTCTACGACGGCCGCTCCGGCGAGCCGTTCCCGTATCCGATCTCGGTCGGCTACATCTACATCCTCAAGCTCCTGCACCTGGTCGACGACAAGATCCACGCCCGGTCGACCGGCCCCTACTCCATGATCACCCAGCAGCCGCTCGGCGGTAAGGCCCAGTTCGGTGGCCAGCGCTTCGGTGAGATGGAGGTGTGGGCTCTGGAGGCCTACGGCGCCGCCTACGCGCTCCAGGAGCTGCTGACCATCAAGTCCGACGACGTCCTGGGCCGCGTGAAGGTCTACGAGGCCATCGTCAAGGGCGAGAACATTCCCGAGCCCGGCATCCCCGAGTCCTTCAAGGTCCTCATCAAGGAGATGCAGTCGCTCT
>NZ_JBEZFS010000128.1:0-1083 GCF_040649575.1 Nonomuraea sp. NPDC048916 | reverse complement strand
CCGCGCGGGTCCCGGACGGGGAAGAGCGGGGAGCTTTGCCAGAGAGCGACGACTTCCCCTTGCGTTGGTGATTGCCGGTCAGGGCAGCCATCCGCCATCGTCGCGTAGGGTGTCACACCCCAGGAATCGCGTCACTGAACACAGCAGCCGGTAGGACGACCATGACTGAGTTGGACACCATCGCAAATCCGTCCGATCCCGCGGTGCAGCGGATCATCGATGTCACCAAGCCGTCGCGATCCAACATAAAGACAACGTTGATCGAGGACGTCGAGCCCCTCATGCACAGCATCGCGGCCGGGGTGGAGTTCATCGAGGTCTACGGCAGCGACAGCAGTCCTTTTCCATCTGAGTTGCTGGATCTGTGCGGGCGGCAGAACATACCGGTCCGCCTCATCGACTCCTCGATCGTCAACCAGTTGTTCAAGGGGGAGCGGAAGGCCAAGACATTCGGCATCGCCCGCGTCCCTCGCCCGGCCAGGTTCGGCGATATCGCGAGCCGGCGTGGGGACGTCGTCGTTCTCGACGGGGTGAAGATCGTCGGGAACATCGGCGCGATAGTACGCACGTCGCTCGCGCTCGGAGCGTCGGGGATCATCCTGGTCGACAGTGACATCACCAGCATCGCGGACCGGCGTCTCCAAAGGGCCAGCCGAGGTTACGTCTTCTCCCTTCCCGTCGTTCTCTCCGGTCGCGAGGAGGCCATCGCCTTCATTCGGGACAGCGGTATGCAGCTGATGACGCTCAAGGCGGATGGCGACATTTCCGTGAAGGAACTCGGGGACAATCCGGATCGGCTGGCCTTGCTGTTCGGCAGCGAAAAGGGTGGGCCTTCCGACCTGTTCGAGGAGGCGTCTTCCGCCTCGGTTTCCATCCCCATGATGAGCCAGACCGAGTCTCTCAACGTTTCCGTTTCCCTCGGAATCGCGCTGCACGAGAGGATCGACAGGAATCTCGCGGCCAACCGATAAGCGCCTCTGTTCCTCGGACGCTCGGTTCCTCGACCTCGATTCGTCAGTGATGATCCCGCAAAAGCGGCCTTTGACTCCCTGCAAGCCTCAGCGACCGAATATATCGGTTATG
>NZ_JBEZFS010000127.1:0-1115 GCF_040649575.1 Nonomuraea sp. NPDC048916 | reverse complement strand
CCCGCGCAACGCGCGCGACGGGCTTGCCGGTCTCCTTGACGATCCGCACCGCCCCAGCCCGGAACTCCGGATCAAAGCGACGCCTCGTGCTTCCAGCCACGACCAAACCTCTCCCGGTTCGATCTCCACGCTATGAGGGGAAGCTCAACCGGCAGCTTCCCGACCAAAGCCTGGAACTCGTTCACCGCTCGGTATGGAGCCGTAGGTTCGCTCGCGTGAGTGGCGTGGACACCTTAACGGTTGATCCTGGCCAGGTTGCGCTGTGGGACGAAGGCACCGAGTGGAAGGCCGGAAATACCGTCTTCCGTGTCGAACGCGCCACGCGACGCCATGCCGTACCGTCTGACGGTTACTGGCATGCGGTGTGGACAGTCATGTGCACGCTCGCGCACGTTCATGGAGACGATGCTGTCCGTTTGGTGGCCTGGTTTGAGGAGTAGGCGATTCGGCACGCCGGACAGCCAAGGTCCAGACGGCTCGGAGATCGAAGAACGATCCCTGACCTGGCTCTCGTAGTGAGAGCGGGTGACGGGAATCGAACCCGCGCTGTCAGCTTAGAAACTCTTTCAAGATTGCGGCGTCTGAGCAGGGAAAACGCCGACCTGGGCGTATGCGGGTCGAGTGAACCGCCCCGGCTTTGATGGAGAGCTCAGGGGTTGATTCCAACGATGCTCGTGGCTCTCCGCTGATTGCTACGCAAACGGGCACGCAGCGGGCGCGAGCCTACGGCCATTCGATCCGGACAAGATAGACCTCGCGCTGACGGTCCAGGACCACATAAGTGGCGAGGCCGCGTTCTCCGAACGGGTGGGTGAGCATGTTCGCCCTGGGGTTGTTGGAGTTGTACGGGTCTCCGCTCCAAGGAGCGGTCTCCGGTAGCGCGAACAACTCCGCAAGCGGGCGCAGTGCATGATCGGGTAGCGCGGCGATCTGTTCCTCGGCTACGGGATCGATGATGAGCTTGAACACCTAGTGCCGCATCAGGCCACGTTCGCCCTGTTGATGATCCTGCGTAGGCGGGGGTTGTGAGTGTTGCGGTTGCGCCAGGCGATGTAGCGGCGGATCATGCTGCCCTGCTCGCGGTGGCTGGCATGGTCTGTGCCGTTGAGGGTGAA
>NZ_JBEZFS010000126.1:0-1118 GCF_040649575.1 Nonomuraea sp. NPDC048916 | reverse complement strand
TTGATCTAAGGTGCTCATGGGTTTCTGGACTATCCTTCGGCTGCTGTGATGTAGGCGAGGTTGGGGTCGCGGAAGAAGCTGCGGATGAGAGCCGGTGTCTTCTGCAGGCGCCGGAGTCCGGAGAGCATGAGGGCTTTCACCTGCTGAATCCCATCGACAGCCGCGCGACCAACATGGTCGTGCTTGACGTTCTTCCAGACCCACTCGTCCGGGTTGAGTTCGGGCGAGTAGGCCGGAAGGAAGAACAACTTGAGCATGCCGTTGCTGTCGTCGGCGAACTTCTTGAGGAGCTTGGCCCGGTGGACGCGACTGTTGTCGAGGATGAGGTACACCGGATGTCCGTCACTGTCTGACATTAGTCGCTTACAGAACGCTTTGAAATCTTCAGCCTTGATGCCCTTGTCGAAGAGCTGGAAACGAAGGTGGCCTTGCCGGTTGACGGCTGACACCATGAAGGCGGATTTCTTGGCTCCGGTGTGCTTGACGGTCGGCGTCTGGCCGACCGGCGCCCAGGTCGTCCCGGCGTGATAGTGGGTGCCGATGGCCGCCTCATCTGCGAAGTAGATGATGGCGCCGGCATCCTTCGCCTCCTTGACGATCTTCGGGTATTCCTCGGATTTCCAGCGCTCAACCAATTCCGGATTCTGCTGGTAGGCCTTATAGAGCGGTCTTTGCGGTGACATGCCGAGCTGGCGTAGCACACGGCCGACACTGGCAACTGACAATCTGACGCCGAAGCGTCGCCTGATGAGCTCTTGAATCATGGCGCGGGTCCACAGCGCCAGCCCGAAGCTCAACTGGCGGGGATCGCAGCCCACTAGCAGCGCATACAGGCTGGAAATCTGCTCGGAGGTGAGTTTGGAGTCCGGGCCGCGCATCTTCTTCGTCTTCAGGCCGGCCTCGCCGTACTCGCGATAATCACTCTGCCATGCAAAGAGTGACGCTCTGGATACGTTGAGAATCCGGGCGAGATTGTCGGCCGACTCTCCCTGTTCCAGCATGTGCACAGCGTGCAGTCGCTCCTCGAACGTGGCCCGCCGCCCCTTTAACGCCATGCATTCATGATCTCACAGAATGTAATTCCATGGGTCCAGAAACCCATAATCTCCTTAGATCAT
>NZ_JBEZFS010000125.1:0-1173 GCF_040649575.1 Nonomuraea sp. NPDC048916 | reverse complement strand
GCCCGGCCGGCCGCTGTGAGCGCGTCATCGTCGAGGGTGTCCAGGAACACGCGCAGCTGCGCGGCTTGAGCTCGCAACGCTGCCGCAGACTTGCCGCTCACCGGCCACACGATCGGCACCACACCAGACACCACACCGGGCATCTCGTCAGACACCACACCAGACACCACACCAGACACCACACCGGGCACCACACCAGACGCCACACCGGGCATCACATTGGCCATCTCGTCAGACACCGCACCGGGCATCTCGTCAGACACTGAATCGGGCATCGCATTGGGCATCGCATTGGGCATCGCGCTGCGCACCGGAGAAGAGCCCGGAGCGGCGTGCGACCGTGGGGCCTTTCCAAGAACCTGGGGCGGCTCCTCAAGGATGAGGTGGGCGTTGGTGCCGCTGATGCCGAAGGCGGAGATGGCGGCGCGGTGGGGGCGGTTGGTGGTGGGCCAGGGTTCTGGTTCGGTGAGGAGTTTGATGTGGCCGGTGGTCCAGTCGACGTGTGGTGTCGGCTCGTCCACGTGCAGGGTTTTGGGTAGCAGGCCGTGGCGCATGGCCATGACCATTTTGATCACGCCGCCGGCTCCTGCGGCGGCTTGGGTGTGGCCGAGGTTGGATTTGATCGATCCGAGCCACAGTGGCTGGTTTGGGGTTCGTTCTTGTCCGTAGGTGGCCAGCAGGGCTTGGGCTTCGATGGGGTCGCCGAGGGTGGTGCCGGTGCCGTGGGCTTCGACGGCGTCGATGTCGGTTGGTGAGAGTTGGGCTGTTGTGAGTGCGTGGCGGATCACGCGCTCTTGGGCTGGGCCGTTGGGGGCGGTGAGGCCGTTGCTGGCGCCGTCTTGGTTGATGGCTGAGCCGCGGATGATAGCCAGGATGGGGTGCCCGTTTGCTTGAGCGTCGGATTGGCGTTCGAGGAGGAGGAGTGCGGCGCCTTCGCTCCAGGCGGTGCCGTTGGCGGCGGCGGCGAAGGGTTTGCAGCGGCCGTCGGGGGCGAGGCCGCGTTGGCGGGCGAATTCGATGAAGGTATGGGGGGTGGCCATGATGGTGGCGCCGCCGGCGAGGGCGAGGTCGCATTCGTGGGTGTGGAGGGCTTGGGTGGCGAGGTGGAGGGCGACGAGGGAGGAGGAGCAGGCGGTGTCGATGGTGATGGCGGGGCCTTGGAGGCCGAGGGTG
>NZ_JBEZFS010000124.1:0-1195 GCF_040649575.1 Nonomuraea sp. NPDC048916 | reverse complement strand
CTAGTGCCGCATCAGGCCACGTTCGCCCTGTTGATGATCCTGCGTAGGCGGGGGTTGTGAGTGTTGCGGTTGCGCCAGGCGATGTAGCGGCGGATCATGCTGCCCTGCTCGCGGTGGCTGGCATGGTCTGTGCCGTTGAGGGTGAACTCGCGCAGCGCGGTGAACTGGGCCTCGATGCGGTTCAACCACGAGGAGTTGGTGGGCGTGTAGGCGATCTCCACGTTGTTCGCTTCCGCCCATTCGCCCACCCGCTTGTCCTTCTTGGTGGTCAGGTGGGGGCTGAAGTTGTCGCAGATGATCGCGATCCGGACTTCGATCGGATAGAGGCTGCGCAGGTAGCGGCAGAATTCCAGGAACTCTCCGCGTCGCTTGCGCTTCTTGATATGCCCGTACAACTTGTTCTTGCCCAGGTCCAAGGCAGCGAACAGGTGTCGAACGCCCTGGGTGCGGGTGTAGGTGGCGCGCATACGCGTTCGGGGTTCGCGTTCGGGGTCCCTGCCCTTGCCGCCCCGCTCAGCCCACTGCCGGCCTGGACGAGGCTGGAGGTTGAGCGGCCCGAACTCGTCCATGCAGAAGATCACAGTTGGCTCACCGTCGTCGGGGATGACCTGGCCGTCGGCGACGGCGTAGAGATGCTCGATCCGGGCCTTCTTCATCGCGTAATCGGGGTCGTGGGAGCTCTTCCAGGTCTTTATGGCTTGAAAGGAGACACTTTCTGCACGTAGAAGTTCGCGCAGGCCCTCATGGCTGATGTCGTCGACCACCCCCTCGGCAACCAGGAAATCAGCCAGTTTGGCCAGGCTCCAGCGAGAGAAGGGCAGCCCATGCTCGGCGGGCTTGGACTTGGCGATCTTCTTGATCTCAACCCGCTGCGGCAGCGTGAACTTCGGCTGGCGTCCGCCCTTGTACTTGGGGTACAGCGACTCGAACCCGTCAGCGTTGAAGTTGTGGATCACATCGCGCACCCGGTCTTCGCTGGTGAAGCCCAACTCGGCGATCTTCGCCACCGTCATCCCCTGCGCCGACCACAGGACCATCTGCGCGCGCCGCCAGGTCACCACCGACCCGGTGCCCCGCCGTACGATCCGCAGCAGCCGGTTGCCTTCATCGTCATCGATCTCGCGGACGCGAACCCGTTCAGCCACCACAGCAGTCTGAAACGATCACGCCGACCGAGGTGGGACCTTGATCGGCG
>NZ_JBEZFS010000123.1:0-1217 GCF_040649575.1 Nonomuraea sp. NPDC048916 | reverse complement strand
CAGCACCTGAAGCTCCTGGTTGCGACGGTGATGGTTGTGGTGATCAACCCGTCTACCAGGAGCTTCTTTGCGCCACCTGCCGAACATCAGCATCGCGATCATGCTGTGATCAGGGCACGCGTCCAGGAGGTTGGAAAACGTTCACTGGGGCGGGCTACGCCCCTACTCTGGCGGTGGGAGACGGGCTGTACGGGTACGCCGAGCACGCCGAATACGATCGGCTTATCGCGACGTGCTCGGTTCGCACGATCCCCGCGGCGTGGGCGCAGCAAGTCCGCGCGGGAGGGACCATTACTGCCCCCATGTGGGGATGGATGGGCGGGGTCGCCTTCGCCCACCTGACCATGGCTGGCGATAGCACCGCCAGCGGTCGGTTCCTCGCCGATCACCTGCACTTCATGACCGCTCGCTCCCATCTGCCTCCCCCGCGCCCTCCGCTGGTGAGAGGCATTGGGGACGCACGCGAGACCAGAATCGATCCGTCGATTCTCCAGGACGGGACGGCCCTGTGGGTCGCCCAACTCGCCGTTCCACAGGCGCAAGTCTCTTGGGGCGATGACGCCACGTTCCTGGTCGATGCCGGCACTGGGTCACGGGCTGAAGCTCTGTCAGATCCCGCAGGCGGGTGGACGGTCCATCAGCACGGGCCGATCAAGCTGTGGGACGAGATCGAGAAGGCCATTCTGACGTGGCAGGAAGCCGGTAGTCCGCACCAATCCGGATTCGGGCTCACTGTCACCAGAGACGCCCAAGAGGTGTGGCTCGGCGAGCCTGATGGGCCGAGCTGGAACCTCCCGGCGTAGCGTCACCAAGCAAAAGGCCCCCATCTCGCGAGATGGGGGCTTCCTTGTTTACTTGGCGAGTTTGAAGCCCACCAGCAACCCGACAATGAACGTGACCAAGCAGAGGATGACGATTGCCTGGTCGATGCTCACTTGTCGATCAGTGCCTTAAAGTGGGTCTTCTCGTTTGACCGGGGTGGCGCTATCGCCTGATTACTCTGCGTGAACACAGCGTTGTGACCGTGTGTGACCGGTCTGGGCGTGGGAAGCGCAAAGTGCCCGTGTTCTCCAATGCCGGTGAGTTAAGGCATTTCTGCAGGTAGCGAGCGCTTTCGCTGGCGTCGAGCGTGGCTGGCCTGGGTGCCTATCGTCGCGATTCGGTGACGGATAGTGCGTTGGCGCCCTTAGGCAACGAAGCCCTCGATAGGACAGCGG
>NZ_JBEZFS010000122.1:0-1221 GCF_040649575.1 Nonomuraea sp. NPDC048916 | reverse complement strand
GTTGCCGGGAAGCTAGAGTAAGTAGTTCGCCAGTTAATAGTTTGCGCAACGTTGTTGCCATTGCTACAGGCATCGTGGTGTCACGCTCGTCGTTTGGTATGGCTTCATTCAGCTCCGGTTCCCAACGATCAAGGCGAGTTACATGATCCCCCATGTTGTGCAAAAAAGCGGTTAGCTCCTTCGGTCCTCCGATCGTTGTCAGAAGTAAGTTGGCCGCAGTGTTATCACTCATGGTTATGGCAGCACTGCATAATTCTCTTACTGTCATGCCATCCGTAAGATGCTTTTCTGTGACTGGTGAGTACTCAACCAAGTCATTCTGAGAATAGTGTATGCGGCGACCGAGTTGCTCTTGCCCGGCGTCAATACGGGATAATACCGCGCCACATAGCAGAACTTTAAAAGTGCTCATCATTGGAAAACGTTCTTCGGGGCGAAAACTCTCAAGGATCTTACCGCTGTTGAGATCCAGTTCGATGTAACCCACTCGTGCACCCAACTGATCTTCAGCATCTTTTACTTTCACCAGCGTTTCTGGGTGAGCAAAAACAGGAAGGCAAAATGCCGCAAAAAAGGGAATAAGGGCGACACGGAAATGTTGAATACTCATACTCTTCCTTTTTCAATATTATTGAAGCATTTATCAGGGTTATTGTCTCATGAGCGGATACATATTTGAATGTATTTAGAAAAATAAACAAATAGGCATGCAGCGCTCTTCCGCTTCCTCGCTCACTGACTCGCTGCGCTCGGTCGTTCGGCTGCGGCGAGCGGTATCAGCTCACTCAAAGGCGGTAATACGGTTATCCACAGAATCAGGGGATAACGCAGGAAAGAACATGTGAGCAAAAGGCCAGCAAAAGGCCAGGAACCGTAAAAAGGCCGCGTTGCTGGCGTTTTTCCATAGGCTCCTCCCCCCTGACGAGCATCACAAAAATCGACGCTCAAGTCAGAGGTGGCGAAACCCGACAGGACTATAAAGATACCAGGCGTTTCCCCCTGGAAGCTCCCTCGTGCGCTCTCCTGTTCCGACCCTGCCGCTTACCGGATACCTGTCCGCCTTTCTCCCTTCGGGAAGCGTGGCGCTTTCTCATAGCTCACGCTGTAGGTATCTCAGTTCGGTGTAGGTCGTTCGCTCCAAGCTGGGCTGTGTGCACGAACCCCCCGTTCAGCCCGACCGCTGCGCCTTATCCGGTAACTATCGTCTTGAGTCCAACCCGG
>NZ_JBEZFS010000120.1:0-1275 GCF_040649575.1 Nonomuraea sp. NPDC048916 | reverse complement strand
AAGCAGCGCCAGCCCGCGCGCGACGGTGTCATGGGCCCGCCCGGGCACCTCTCCTGATGCGACAGGATCACCGGGGAAGGCCACCACGACCTCGTCCGGCACCGCGGCGCCCGATGCCACCGCACGCCGGAGCGCCGCCAGGTCCGGGACCGTTGCCAGCTCGTGGCCGGTCAGCCACGCCCCAGAGTCGCCCAGGACGACCCACCGCTCCACCGTTTCCGTAGCCGAGACAGGCACTGGCCGCCACTGGACCTCGTAGAAATGATCAGTCTTGATTCCCAGCCGCTCGGCGGGGACCTGCCTGAGCGTGATGGATCCGACCGACAGCACGGGCGCGCCGGTCACGTCGGTGACGGTCAGCGTGAACTCCTCGTCGCCCACCGGCCTGATGACGACGCGCCCGGCCGAGGAACCGGACGCGTGCACCGACACCTCTGACAACGCGAACGGCAGCCGGATCCGCTCCGGATCGGCGTCCAGGAGCAGCGCGTGCAGCGCCGCGTCCATGAGAGCCGGGTGCACGCCGAAACCGCGGCCGTCCAGCCCCTCGGGGAGGACCACTTCGGCCAGGAGCGCATCCCCGTGCCGCCACGCCGCGCGAAGTCCACGGAAACGCGGGCCGTACCGGTAGCCGAGATCGGTGAGTCGCTCGTAGAAGCCGTCGAGGTCGACCTCCTCCGCGTCGCCGGGCGGCCACTCACCCGTCATCGGCTCGGCGGTACGGCCGGCCCAGGCGAACGTTCCGCTGGCGTGTCGTGTCCAGGAGTCACCGTCGGCCGGTCGTGCGTGCACGGTGAACGCACACCGTCCGGCTTCGTCCCGCTCCTGCACGCTGACCTGGACGTGGATGGACTCGGAGCCTGGAAGCGCCAGCGGCTCATCCAGGATCAGCTGCTCCACCTCGTCGCAACCGGCCCGGCCGGCTGCGTGAAGGGCCAGCTCCAGGAGCGCCGCCGCCGGGATGAGCGTGGTGTCGCCGATGGCATGGTCGGCGAGCCAGGGATGGGAGTTCAGGGAGAGCTTGGCCGTAAGCAGGAGACGGCCGTCGTCGGCGGTTTCGACGGTGGCGCCGACGAGAGGGTGGTCGCTGCCTTCCAGCCCGGCGGAGGTCAGGTCAGCGGGTGCCTTGTCCAGCCAGTGGCGGGTGCGTTGGAAGGGGTAGGTGGGCAGGTTGATGGGTGTGGTGGTGGGGGGTCCGTAGATGCGGTCCCAGGGGAGGTGGGTGCCTCTGGTGAAGGCTCGGGCGATGCCGGTGAGCAGGGTGGTGGGTTCGGG
>NZ_JBEZFS010000119.1:0-1314 GCF_040649575.1 Nonomuraea sp. NPDC048916 | reverse complement strand
GGGCGCGGGGGTAACTGGCACGGTCTTAAGTCGGCCGGAACGCCCACCCGCCTCCGCTTTTACGCCGCCCCGCCGTCCTGTCTCGCCCGCCGCAGAACGGGCTGGAGTCCGTCGCCTTCCTCCTCACCGATGCTGAAGCGCCCGTTTCCGCCCTTTGGCCCTGGTCGCCGTAGCTGAAGCTTTCACTTGCCGGCACAGTGCGGGCTGGGCGCCGTAGCCGTGGCAGGGCATATGACGTACTTCTGACACGTTTTGGGGGACGTGCGCTGGTGGGCGGCCGTGTACTCGCTGCCCCGATTGGATGGGAAGATCGCCCCTGCCACGTCGTGGCCTCCGACATCTGCCGCGTTGTGACTATCAGCGCCGCATCGTGATGCTCCGACAACGCAGGGCCGAGCGGCCCCGGGAGAACACGTCCTCCGTGGTGGCCAGGTGCAGGTTGCCCTCCTTCTGTCTCGATCTCTGTGACATCGCCGCACCACGGCAGGTTCGGCGCGACCGTGCCGCCGGACGCCTCGATGAGGCGAGTGATCTCAGCGTCCAGGTCGGACCGGCGCCGCTTGTGGGCCTCGACTGCGACACTCCCAGCGTCTGACAGGCGATGGCGTGCTCGACCCCGAAAGCCGGTGTCAGATGGAGTCCGCCACACCCAACCGGCCCATCGCCTCTTCGAGACCGACCCATCGCCTCTTCGAGCCATCGGAGTCGCTCCGGAGGCGTCCCATGTGCTGCGAATCCGCATCGGCCCCGCCCGTGTCTCCACTGGTGGGCAGAAGCCCGAAGAGCCGACGCATCAGTGCGAACCCGACGCAGCATCCCCCTGTCGATGCGAACCCGACAGGGCATCCTCCTGTCGATGCGAACCCGGCGCAGCATCCTTTCTGCCTGAGGACAGGCCACTCTGCCTGAGGGCAGGCCACAGGACACGGTCGCCGCTCACGATTGCTTACGGTCAGTCCCACCCATGAGGCGATCAGCCACGGCCCAGGGGCAGGAATGCGTGGCTGGAGGGCCGGATAGGCAGCGCGAACCCCAGCGATCCGTGCGCTCCGTCTTACGCACACGGCCGGGAGCCGATGTCAGGCGCTCCGCCACGGCTACGGCGCCCAGCCCGCACTGTGCCGGCAAGTGAAAGCTTCAGCTACGGCGACCAGCGCAAGGGAACGCAAACGGGCGCTTCAGCATCGGTGAGGAGGAAGGCGACGGACTCCAGCCCGTTCTGCGGCGGGCGAGACAGGACGGCGGGGCGGCGTAAAAGCGGAGGCGGGTGGGCGTTCCGGCCGACTTAAGACCGTGCCAGTTACCCCCGCGCCC
>NZ_JBEZFS010000118.1:0-1350 GCF_040649575.1 Nonomuraea sp. NPDC048916 | reverse complement strand
GACCCCGTTGCCGAATTCTGATCAGGCGGTCAGCGCGAGTTCGAGGCGGGCGAGATGGCTGGTGCGGGTTCTATCGAGCACGTGGCCGTTCCACCAGGCGTCCAGGCGGATGAGGTTGAGCGCGACGGCGGAGTAGACGTGTTCGAGGTGGACCTTCTTGATGCCGCAGTAGCGGGCCTGGCGGATGCCGGTGACCGCGACCGCCTGGTGGATGGTGCCCTCGACTCCGGCGCGGATGGCGTACCTGGCCTGCCAATCGGTGCTGTGTTGCTCGCGGCGGGCCTGGTCCAGGACCTCCTGCAGCGCGCGGGGGCGCAAGGTGAGCTGACGTCCGCCCTTCTTCGCCGAGGTACATGCCGAGCGGGCGGGGCAGGCATGGCAGACCTCGCCACCGAACTTGACCACGATTGCTTCCTGCCCGCGTTGGATGCAGGGGCTCCATGAGCTGCTGGTCTGGCCTTGCGGGCAGGTGACCTGCTGGTTGTCCCAATCGACGGTGAACGCGCTGCGGTCGAAGCCCGTCTTGGCACGGGCTTGCGGGGAGTAGTCGCCCAGGACGGGGGTGACCAGTGCCAGTCCGTAGCGGCGGCGGGCGGCGACGATGAGATCGGCCGCGGCGTAGCCGGAATCGACGTAGTGCTCGGCGGGTAGCAGACCGCGGCGGTCCAGCGCGGCGTGGATCGGCTCGACCTGTTTGACGTCGGGGACGGTGGCGTCCGTGGTGGCGACATTCGTGATCACGTTGGGCGGGGTGGTGGGCGCGTTGCTGCCCGGCTGCGTACCGGGCGCGGTCTCGTCTGGCGCGGGAAGGTCGTGGCAGGTCTCGCTGATGTGCACCTTGAAGCCGCACCAGAAGAAATCGTCGCCCTTGGCCGCCCAGCGGACGTCGGCATCGTAGGGGGAGGCCAGGCGGATACTGCCCGGCGGGAGCCCCTCTCCGCCGCCGTCGAGGGACTCCCGCCGCTTGACCACCTCCCGCCCGCGGCTGCCGGTGGTGCGGGTGTAGTTCTGAATGAGCATGATCCGCAAGGCTTGCACCGCGGGCAGCTCGCGCAGCCAAGCCGGGGAGAACGGCGCATACACGGCACTCACCAGCGCATATCCGTCGGCGCCGTAGGCGATGGCCAGTTGCTCGCGCTTGGTTGCCGAGGTCGGCAGCCGCCAGGAGTCCACCCGGGCGCGGTAGCGTTCGGCCCAGCCGCCCACCTCCAGCACCCGCTCCACCCAGCCGGGCGCGGCGGCCGAGATCGCCTCCAGCGCCGCCCGCACGCATTCCCCGGCCAGCTCCAGCCGGTTCAGATCGCGGACCGCGCCGAGCACATGCGTTGAGTCGGTGCGCTGCTTGCCGCC
>NZ_JBEZFS010000117.1:0-1375 GCF_040649575.1 Nonomuraea sp. NPDC048916 | reverse complement strand
CGGGAGTGTCTAATGAACGGCGGATCTGCTGATCAAGGAGAGACGCCAAGTGAGCGAGACGACGATCGAGCGCGAGTCCGTGGAGGAGCCGGTCGGCGAGGCCACGTCGGACGGGCAGTTGATCGCCATGCTGGTCGACCGGGCCCGGAGCGAGGGCCTGCAGCTGACCGGTGAGGGCGGGCTGTTGCAGCAGCTGACCAAGCGGGTGCTGGAGTCGGCCCTGGAGGGCGAGATCACCGATCACCTCGGCTATGACAAGCACGAGGCGGCGGGGAAGAACAGCGGCAACAGCCGTAACGGCACCCGTGCCAAGACCGTGCTCACGGACGTCGGTCCGGTCGAGGTGAAGGTGCCCCGCGACGTGGCCGGCACCTTCGAGCCGCAGATCGTCAAGAAGCGGCAGCGCAGGCTGGCCGACGTGGACGAGATGGTCCTGTCCCTGTCGGCGAAGGGGCTGACGCATGGGGAGATCTCCGCGCACCTGGCCGAGGTCTATGGGGCGGAGGTGTCGAAGCAGACCATTTCCACGATCACCGACAAGGTGATGGACGGCATGGCCGAATGGCAGAACCGTCCTGTCGACCGTGTGTACCCGGTCCTGTTCGTGGACGCCATCAACGTCAAGATCCGGGATGGGCAGGTGGCGAACCGGCCCGTCTACGTCGTGATGGCCGTGACCGTGGACGGCACCCGCGACATCCTCGGCATCTGGGCCGGCGACGGCGGTGAGGGCGCCAAGTACTGGCTGCACGTGTTCACCGAGTTGAAGAACCGCGGCCTGGAGGACGTGCTGATGCTGGTCTGCGACGGTCTGAAGGGCCTGCCCGACGCGGTCGAAGCGGTCTGGCCTCGCACGATTGTTCAGACCTGTGTGGTTCACCTCCTGCGCAACAGCTTTCGTTACGCGGCCCGCCAGGACTGGGACAAGATCGCCAAGGCGCTCAAGCCCGTCTACACCGCCCCCAGCGAGGACGCCGCGATGGAACGGTTCCTGGAGTTCCAAGAAGCCTGGGGAAAGAAGTACCCGGCGATCGTGAAGCTGTGGTCGGACGCCTGGGCCGAGTTCGTCCCCTTCCTCTCCTTCGACGTTGAGATCCGCAAGGTCATCTGCTCGACCAACGCGATCGAGAGCGTCAACGCCCGCATCCGAAAGGCCGTCCGCGCCCGCGGGCACTTCCCCAACGAGGCCGCCGCCCTGAAGTGCATCTACATGGCACTGATGAGCCTCGACCCGACCGGCAAGGGCCGCAAGAGGTGGACCATGCGCTGGAAGGCACCACTGAACGCCTTCCAGATCGCCTTCGAGGGCCGCCTCACCCCGGCCAACAGCTGACCACTCAACAACCAAGATCAGCCGTTAAGTTGACACACCCGG
>NZ_JBEZFS010000116.1:0-1447 GCF_040649575.1 Nonomuraea sp. NPDC048916 | reverse complement strand
GAGCAATCGTCAAGACCTGTGGATCAAGCTTTTTCAGGCGGCTATCGATGGGTCCTCGACGGCCGGTGATTCCTCAGGCCGCTCGACGAGCTTGCCCTTGACGAACGTGGCCCCGGCGCGGACCAGGGCGACGAGATGAGGCGCGTTGACCGCACGCCAGCGCTTGTGTGCCGACTCGATCAGCTTGAAGGCCATCGCCAGCCCGGCGGCGCGGGACCCCGGCCCCTTGGTGACCTTGGTGCGGTGCCGGACGGTGGCGAAGGTGGACTCGATCGGGTTGGTCGTGCGCAGATGCACCCAGTGCTCTGCGGGATAGTCGTAGAAGGCGAGTAGTTCGTCGAGGTCGTCGACCACCTTGGCGACAGCCTTGGAATACTTGGCGCCGTAGGCGTCGCGGAAGTCCTTCACCGCCGCGAGGGCGTGCTTTTTGTCCTCGGCGTTCCAGATCTCCGCGAGCGCCTTCTTGGCGGCAGGGTGGGCCGACTTCGGAAGCGCCCCGAGCACATTAGCGATCTTGTGAAACCAGCATCTCTGGGCTCTGGTCTGCGGGAACACCTCACTCAGCGCGGCCCAGAAGCCGAGCGCGCCGTCCCCGACCGCGAGCACCGGAGCCCGCATCCCACGTCGTCTGCAGTCGCGCAGCAGGTCGGCCCACGACTCGGCCGATTCGCGGTAGCCGTCGGCGAGGGCGACGAGTTCCTTGCGGCCGTCGGCGCGCACGCCGATCATCACCAGCAGGCACAGCTTGTGCTCCTCCAGCCGGATGTTGACGTGGATGCCGTCCGCCCACAGGTAGACGTAGTCCACGCCGGACAGGTCGCGTGCGGCGAAGGCTCGCTGCTCGGCCTTCCAGGTCTCCGTCAGCTTGGTGATGACCGACGCGGACAGACCCGAACTCGAGCCGAGGAACTGGCCCAGCGCCGCGACGAAGTCCCCTGAGGACAGGCCGTGCAGGTATAGCAGCGGCAGCACTTCGGTGATCTGCGGGGTCTTGCGCGCCCAGGCGGGCAGGATCGCCGAGGAGAACCGCCTGCGCTCGCCCGTTTTCTCGTCGATGCGCTTGTCGTTGACGCGCGGGGCCGTGACCTCGATCGCGCCGGCCGTGGTGAGGATGTCGCGCGGCTGGTGGTAGCCGTTGCGGACGACCAGACGACGCCCGTGCTCGTCGCGCTCGTCGGCGAACGCGGCGATGTAGGCGTCCACCTCGGCCTGGAGCGCGGCGGCCAGCATCTTACGAGCACCCTCGCGGACGATCTGATCGATCAACGAGGCCGATGCCGGGCTCGATGCGGTGGCGGAGTCGTCAACGGGCAGTTCGGGCACTACGGTGAGCACGGGTGTGCCTTCCCGACCGACGTTGGCGCGTCGGCCTTATCTCGAAACCATGATCAGATGATTCGGGAAGGTACACCCTTCCCATCAGATCCACAGGTTTCGATCATTGCTC
>NZ_JBEZFS010000115.1:0-1450 GCF_040649575.1 Nonomuraea sp. NPDC048916 | reverse complement strand
TCGGGTCGTACGGGTTGTGGCGTAGCGGGAGCGGCGACGCTGGTTGGCCGGATTGCGGAGGCCGAAGGCGATACGGGCGACGAGCTTGATGACCCGGTTGGTGCCCTCGCTGGCGGCGTTGGAGACCTTCAAGATGACGGCGGCAGCGATCTGCTCACGCCACCGGCTGACCGTCTCGGCGAGTGTCACCAGCTCAGGGATGTGGTCGTGGGTGTGACACCAAGAGAAGAACGCGTGCAGCCGATCACGGACGCCGGCGGCGCAGGTGGCGGTGAACACCTTGCGCAGTTCCTCCTTGGCGATCCACGCCGCGAGCACCTCCTCTCCATGCGGTCCGGCGTCGATGAAGGTGTTCCACATCGCGGTGAACCGGTCAGGGTGCAGATCTTCGTAGTTGCGCTGCAGCGTGCGGCGCATGCCGTACTCCGGGTCGCCGGAGCGGCCACGCCGCCCGTAGCGGGCGAAGATGGCCCGGCGGCGCACCGCAGCGACCATCTTGGTAGCGGCCTGAACCACGTGGAACGGATCGACCACGAGCTGGGCATGCGGCAGGATCTCCCGCACGGCCTTGGCGTAGGAGGCGCTCATGTCGATCGCGACGACCTCGATCTGCGCGCGCCAGGATTCGGGCTGGGCGGCCAGCCAGGCGATCACCTCCTCACAGCCGCGGCCTTCCACTTGGCCGAGCAGCCCTTGATCGCCGCTGATGTCAACGAAGCCGGTGTGCCAGGTATCGGCCAGGCGCACGGTGGTCCCGTCGGCATCGCGGATCCACTTCGGCTTGCCCCGGCGGGTCTCATCGATCCCCAGCACGGTCACCGGGCGCAGCGGGGCGGCCAACACCGCATCCGCAACCTCGGCGAATGCCTCATGCGCCGTAGTCCACGACATGTGGCCGCTGGAGGCGACCTCCGACACCGGGCGGAGCTGGTCTCCGATCGCGGTGGCGGCCAGACGGCGAGCCGGCACGCTGATGCGCCTGCCCGGAGCGACGTAGGGCACCTGCTCGGTGAACGAGGCCCGCGCGCACCAGGGCGTGTCGCAGTACCAGCGGCGCTTGTGCACCACCAGCTCGATCACCTGCTCGCCCAACGGCACGTGCGTGACCGTCTGCGTCGTCCACTGCTTGGGGCGGTCCGCCATGATCCGGCAGGTGGGGCAGATCCGCCCGCCCATCCCTGCGGGCAGCACGTGCACCCACCGCCTGCCGGTCTCGTCGGTGTCCACCTCGAAGACTTCCAGGCCAACCAGGCCCAACAGGTCGGATCCTGTATGTTGATCCACGCGCCCGCGTCTCTCGTGCGATCACTTTCCCTAGACAAGATCGTGATCTTAGAGGTCGCGGGCGTTTCCTGTTCCCGATTGCTGGCGTTGGTGACCCTCCGTGACGGCCATGCGGTCACGGAGAGCGATCAAGCGGCAGCGCCACCCCGGTCAAACGAGAAGACCC
>NZ_JBEZFS010000114.1:0-1454 GCF_040649575.1 Nonomuraea sp. NPDC048916 | reverse complement strand
ATACCGCTACATCCCAGCGTAAATGTCGTTTGCAGCCTAAAGCGTGTCACTAGGCATTTCCGGTGATTCCGCTAGGCGTGCGGACCGTGACCTGCGCGTACACGCTCATCATGCCCCCAGACTCCCGATGATCTGTCGAACCCGGGAGCAGGAGGTGAAGCCGTGACATAGCGGTGGATCTTGTTGTTCGTAAGCTCGTCGTCGCTTGCCGGTGGAAGTCCGGTCCGGGTAGCTGCCAGGAGGCCCGGTAGCAGGCTGGCGGTTTCGTCTGGAAACGGGCGGGGTCGAAGCCCAGCGTCATAGGCCCTGTAAATAGGGGGAGCGACGGTGCGGTCGGTAGCATGAAGCGAAGCCTGCGGCGTCGTTACTCAGCCCGCTCTTGTGGTGGGACAAGGGAGTGCCGAGCCTCTCGAAACCGGGGCGAAGGCCATGGACGCGGTGAAGAGCCTGGAAGCGCAGCCGTCAAGGACTCCCCGGCGTAGGGGGCGCGGAACGCATCGATAGTGGCGGCGGGAGCTGGGGAGGCCCTCCCCGGCCCGGCAACCTGCGGATGATCGTGTTGCCGGAGTGTCGCGCCCTATAACCGGTCGGAGCCGGGAAGTGGGCAGTGAGCCATCGGCGCGGATAGCGGATGGTGAGGGGGAGGGGCCGGCCTTGGCGGTGGTGTGGCGGGCCGTGCAGGGGGAAGGCGGCGCACGGGGCGGTGGAGGTCGCGTCGCGCTCCTCTTGCAGCGTCATGAACCGCCCGTCAGGCATGGGGGGTGAGGCAGGAGATTACGGGTCGGCGAAGGTTACGGCGGCCTGGCGAGGTCTGCGCTGGAATGAGGCATGGCTTCCACTGTCCGGCCCTCCACGGTTCCCTCGCCGCCTTCCCGGCGCATCGCTCGCAGACGGATGTGGAAGATTCTGCCGGGAGCTCTGCTCGTCGCCGCTGCCTGGTGTGCTATTGAACGGCTCTCCGCGTCACGTCCGAACCAGCGCGGCCCGATGCCCGAAAGGCCGATTCTCGGGGAAGGGCTCTCCAGTGGGTCCGTTCACAGATCGAGGAGCGGCGCATATGTGCCGCTCTTCGTGCTGGCGTTTCTCTGGCCTTACACCGAGGAGTTCCTCGAAGGGATCAGCCAGGCCGCGAACGCCGATGTCGAGGTATTCCTACCGGCGGTGACGGCGTCCTCACTGCGCTGATCATCGTCATCGCTGCTCGCAAGGCGAAGGTGCGCTGGGGGTGGGCGCTCATTGGGCAGTTGCTCACCGTCGGCCTGGGTATCTGGACGGTCCTCGCCCGTCATGCACCAAGCCTTCTACGCGATCTACTCTTCTCCGCCTGCTACACCCTTGCGTTCGCGACCATCATCATGGCCGTGCTCGAAGTCCGCTTCGCGCCCGGCTGGAGGCGGCAGGCGAAACTGGGGTCAGCCGAGTCGGCTGAGGAGGCTGCGAAAGCCAAGGTGACA
>NZ_JBEZFS010000113.1:0-1593 GCF_040649575.1 Nonomuraea sp. NPDC048916 | reverse complement strand
GTATCCATTCAGGCTCGTTGTTGATCGTGTCTGGTTTGGGGTAGACGCGCCGGTTTCGCAGTGATTGTGGATGTTGTCAGGCAAGGATCGTAGTTTGAGCTCGTGTCCGACCCCCGGGACCCCAGCCGTGAGGAACTGCTGGCTGCCGTTGCAGAACTGCGGGCAGCGCTCGCGGAGCGGGATGCGGTGATCGCGGCCTTGCTGGCGGAGATCGGGCAGTTGAAGCGGCGGGCGGGGATGGATTCGTCCAACTCCTCGATGCCGCCCAGCTCGGACGGTCCGACGGCCAAGGCCAAGCGCGCCAAGAAGCCGAGGAAGCGCTCGCCTCGGCCGCGTGGTGGTCAGGCCGGGCACGAGGGGCATGCGCTGGCCTGGCGGGCCGACCCGGACCAGATCACCATCGTGACCCCTGCCGAGTGCGGCGGGTGCGGCCGCAGGCTCGACGACATCGAGGGCACGGTCGCCGCCCGAGTGCAGATGTTCGACACTCCACCGGTGAAACTCCAGGTCACCGAGTACCGGATGGTCAAGGTCGCCTGTCCGGGATGTCGGCGGGCGACCCGGGCAGCCACCCCGGCGGGGCTGGCCGGGCCCTGCTGCTACGGCCCGAACGTCCGCGCGGCCACCGCGCTGCTGGCCTGCAACGGGCACATGAGCATCACCCGCGCCGCCGACCTGATGGGCGTGCTGCTGGACGCACCGGTCTCCACCGGGTTCACCGGCGGGCTGGTCAAGCGCGTCGCCGGCCGGCTGGCCGGCTTCGAGACCGCGCTCAAGGAACGGTTGCGGGCCGCGCCGGTGCTGCACCACGACGAGACCCCCGCGCGGGTCGCGGGCGACGATGATGACCGGCTGCTGTATGTCTACACCGCCCGCGCCGACCGGCTGGCCTGGTTCGGCGCCGCCGACAACCGAGGCCACGCAGCGCTGGACGGTTTCGGGATCCTGCCTGGCTATCGCGGCACGCTGGTGCGCGACGACTACGCCGGTTACGCCAAGTACGACCGGCACGTGGCCGCGGTCCAGTTGTGCTGCGCGCATCTGCTGCGCTCGCTGCGCGGCATCGGCGAGCTGGACGAGCCCGGCAGCCGGGTACAGCGGTGCTGGACCGAGCCGGTGATGAGCGCGCTGACCGAGGCCAAGGCCGCGGTCGCCAAGGCCCGCGCCGACGGCGCCACCAACCTGCAGACGCAGGTCCTGGACGGGCTGCGCGCCCGCTATGACGAGGCGGTGGCCTGGGGGATCGCCACCAACACCCACCGCGACTGGCCCACCGGCCGACATCCCGGCTACACCCTGGCCAAACGGCTGCAGACCCGGGCCGCGCAGGTCTGGCGCTTCACCGCCGATTTCGCCGTGCCCTTCACCAACAACCCCGCTGAGCAGCCGCAGCGCATGGTCAAACTGCAGATGAAGGTCGGCGGCTGCTGGCGCAGCGTGCGCACCGCTGCCCGCTACTGCCTGATCCGCTCCTACCTCGGCACCGCCCGCAACCACGGCGTCCACCCACTCGATGCTCTCCGTGACGCGCTGGCCGGGAACCCTTGGATGCCACCCCAAAACGCCTGATCAATCACAGGCCTGAATGGATAC
>NZ_JBEZFS010000112.1:0-1651 GCF_040649575.1 Nonomuraea sp. NPDC048916 | reverse complement strand
CAATGCCGGTGAGTTAAGGCATTTCTGCAGGTAGCGAGCGCTTTCGCTGGCGTCGAGCGTGGCTGGCCTGGGTGCCTATCGTCGCGATTCGGTGACGGATAGTGCGTTGGCGCCCTTAGGCAACGAAGCCCTCGATAGGACAGCGGTCGACCAAGATCGCTTTATTGTCCTTCCGAGGAGCTTCGTTGCTCGCTCAGTTTGTCACGCCCAGATCATCCGTTGAGAGGCCACCGGATCGGCCGATGTCCTCGGTCGGACTCGGGATCCTGACCAAGGAGATCCCGCCGGAGTTCGTCGATGAGGTCGTCGAGTTGTCGGGCTGCCGCGAAAAGCGGCACCGGCTGCTGCCCGCGCGGGCGGTGGTGTACTTCGTTTTGGGATTGTGCCTGTTCAGCAGCGCCGACAGCGCGGCACCGCCGGGATATCGATCGGTGATGAGGTGGCTCACCAACGGCCTGCGGCATCTGCACGGGCTGACGTTGCCGACCAGCTCGGCGCTGACCAGGGCCAGGCAGCGGCTCGGGTCCAAGCCTCTTGAGTTGCTGTTCGATCTGCGGCGCGGGCCGCTGGCCAGCGCGAGTACGAAGGAAGCTTTCGCGTTCGGGCTTCGCCTGGTTGCTTGGGACGGCACCGGCCTAGACGCGGCCGACACTCCCGAGAACGCGGCCGAGTTCGGGGTCACGCAGGGCGGCAATCCGCAGGTCCGGTTACTGGCGCTGATCGAATGCGGCACCCATGCACTGATCGACGCCGCCTTCGACGGTGTCACCAAGGCCAGCGAGCACAAGCTCGCGCGCAGACTCCTGCACGCGCTTGACGCGGGCATGCTCCTGCTGGCCGACCGGAACTTCGCCGGCTATGAACTGTGGGGCATGGTCGCCGCGACCGGATCCGACATGCTTTGGCGGATCAAGAAGAACTTGGTGTTCCCTCCCGTCGAGATCCTGCCGGACGGGTCGTACCTGTCCATCATGCCCACCCCGGCCGAGAACCTGCGGCACGGCGCCGCTAGAGCGCGCGGCCACAGCCTGGGGCGGACACCGCACGGCCACCTCGTCCGCATCATCGAATACACGATCACGATCAAAACCTCGGACGGCCGCACGAGGACCGAACCGTTCCGCCTGGTCACGACCCTTCTCAATCACGAGCAAGCACCCGCAGCCGAAATCGCAGCCGTCTATCACGAGCGCTGGGAGATCGAGAACGGTTATGGCGAATTCAAGACGCGGCTCCGCGGAGCCGCGTTCATTCTGCGCTCCAAGCTTCCCGAACTCGTCTGCCAGGAGCTGTTCGCGCTGCTCACCGTCTACCAGGCGCTGTGCTCGCTGAAGTGCGAGGCGGCCCTGACCATCGGCATCGACCCGGACCGCATCTCCTTCACTGTGACGGTCCGCGTCGCTCGCGACCACGCTGTCAGCGCATCAGCAGAACCCGCCCAAGCCCGACGCGACGCCGTCCGCGACATCGTCGACGACCTGCTTCCACGACGTCGAGACCGTCAGTGCGAGCGTGTCAAGAAGCCGGCCAAGAACACCTTTCCAACCAAGAAGCGTGACACTGCGCAACCAGCCACCAAGGCCAGCTACAAGATCACAATCTTAAGAAAAGCGCTCTCACCAGCACAAATGCCTTAACTCACCGGCATTGC
>NZ_JBEZFS010000111.1:0-1725 GCF_040649575.1 Nonomuraea sp. NPDC048916 | reverse complement strand
AACGCGCGAACGCCCAGCTGAAGAGCTGGAAGATCCTCCGAAAGCTACGCTGCAGCCCTTCCAAGGCCGGCCACCTCTGTAAGGCCATCGCCGTCCTTCAGAACCACCGAGTTGCCCAGGGCGCCTGAGGATGAAAAAGGTTCAGTGATCGCCTCACGGGCACGAGCGGCGACCACCGGGTCGTACTCGATCGAGAAGACCGCGTCGTTTCCGAGCCGCTGACACATCAGCGATGTGGAGTAGCCCGTACCTGTGCCGATCTCTAGGACGGTGTCGCCTTCTTCGATCTCGGCGGCTTCAAGCATCCGTACGACCAGGCCCGGGAGCGTGGATGACGACGACGGGTGCCCCCTCACGGCGCCTGTTACGTCTTCGGCCATGATCCCGGCTACCTGTGTCACCCACGTTTCGTTGGCGTAGGCCAGGGCAAGCCATTCATCCTCAGCCGTGTCGGCACGGCGGACAGGCGCCCACAGGTCGCCTCTGGTCTTGTCGACCCTATAGACGGCATCCCCTAGGAACCACTCGCGAGGCACCATTTCTAGCGCCTTGTGCCAGCCGGCAGATCCTATTTTGTCCGCCAGTTCGAGGCGGAGGCCTGCGGCCATGTCACTCATGGCCACCATCCTTCCAGCAGTACGTCAGCGAAGGCGTGCGCTATCGCGTCGGAGTCGGGCAGCCATCCCCATTGTCCGTTGGGATTACACTCGACAAATGTCCAGATTTCGGAGGATTGGTCGCCTGCGCTGCTCTCTTCCAGGGCGAAGTCGAAGCAGCCGAATTTTAGGCCAAAGAAGTCGAGATAGGCGTATAGGGCCTTCCTGGTCACTTCGGGCACGTCAATGTGCTCGTGGACTAGCTCGCCCCAATCCCCGCACCTCCAGTCCAGCGCGCCGTCCGAGGTGGTAATCCGGCTCGCGAACACCTCTCGGCCGACTACAGTCACTCTCGCATCAGCTGTCTTCTGTATCTCCTCCTGGAACATGTGGGCAGTCACCGACACGGAGTCGTCAAGCTCCTGCTCAGTGACCCGCTGAGTCCATATCGCCCCGACATGACCGTCTGAGGTGCGCGGGGCGCCCCGAAACGACTTGTAGACGATCGGCCCATGCTGAGCGGCGAACGCTCGTGCTGCTTTGGGATCGTTCGTAACCAACGTCTTGGGGATCTTCATGCCCAGCTGGGCAGCCTCCTGCAACTGAGCGACCTTGAAGTCTGCCTTTTGGGTCGCAAAGGGATGGTTGACGTAGCGGCAGTTCGGCAGGGTCCTCAGCAGTCCGCCCAAGCCGTATCGGGTTTCTGTATCCGCGAACCGTCGCGCCTGCTCATCAGGGAAGCTGCTACGCCAAGAGCTGGGGCGGCGGTAGTACACCGACCCAACCTCCTCCAGCGCGATATCACGACTTGGCGTGCGAAGCTGGCCACCCCAGGAATCGCGGCCGTCGCCGAGCACGGCGCTGAACGTCAGCGCGGTACCGATGTCGGCAGGATCGACGCGGGCCACCTGCACCCGGCGCTCGATCAGTGCTCTGATAACCATGTTGGCCGTCTCGTCAATCAATGACGTGACGACCAACACAGTGAACGTTTTCCAACCTCCTGGACGCGTGCCCTGATCACAGCATGATCGCGATGCTGATGTTCGGCAGGTGGCGCAAAGAAGCTCCTGGTAGACGGGTTGATCACCACAACCATCACCGTCGCAACCAGGAGCTTCAGGTGCTG
>NZ_JBEZFS010000109.1:0-1741 GCF_040649575.1 Nonomuraea sp. NPDC048916 | reverse complement strand
CCTCGATGACTCACGGGGTGGCTGTCCCTCTTGATCGATTTCGGCTGATGGAGATTTCTGCCTGGTCGTCCTGTTCGCTGCGGATAGGTGGCGTGGCAGCCTGCCCGGGACGCTCGGGTGGGCGGCGGTTCCACGGGCCGCGATGAGGCCGGGGCTCTTCCTCCTGGGATAGGTGGGACGCGTTCGCGATGGTCAGGTGGGTGCGGGCAGGGCGCAGAGCCGCTGCCAGCAGGTCAGGAAGGCGTGTTTCCACGGCCAGGTGGCGCTGATCTTCACGATTCGCCGGCGGGCGTGGGTAACGAGCCTGGCGGGCAGGTGCCACAGGCAGTAGCGGAGAGTCTGTGGCTCGGCGCGGGCCAGCTCCGGGTCGTCGTGTAGGCCGAGTAGCCGGGTCCAGGCGTCGAGGTCGGCGGCGAGGTTGCAGGCCAGGACCCAGCCGACATTGACGTTCCAGGTCTTGGACGGCAGGTTGCGCAACCCCATGGCCTTGTTGCAGCGGACCCGGTCTTCGACTTCGGCGTGGTCGCGGTGGACGGCGTCGATGAAGGCGAGCTGGTGGCTGCCGCCGATGCCGCGCAGGCCGCGAGGGCCGAGGTTGGTGGCGATGATCGCGTACTTGAAGCCGGTCCGCTTCTCCAGGTCTGTGAGTTGCGCCGCGTCGCGGGCCGAGGGGCGCACGCGGCGGACCAGCAACCTGACGCCCCACAGCTGGGCGCGTGCGTCCAGGCCGGTGAGCTCGGCCACCTGCGCGTGCTCGTGGACCTCGCCATCCTGGCGGACGGCGGCCTGCCAGGCGGTCTCGGGGAGCTTGGCGATCGCTGTCTCGTCGGTATCGGTGATCTTCCAGCCGACGGTGAAGCGGACGGTGCGCCGGGTGGTGTTCAGGCCTTTCATGTGTTCGACCAGGTCGTGGGTGGCGCCCGCGCCGTCGATCCGGATCCAGAGCTTGGCGCGGAAGACGTCGGGGACCTGAGCGATGGCTTCGGTGAGCACCCGCACGTGGTCGGTGACAGTGTTGGAGCCGGCCGATCCGGTGCGCAGCAGCATCGCCAGGCACTCCTGGGTCTGGGCGCACCAGGCGGCCAGCGGATGAAAACCGTAGCCCTTCTTGAACGTCGCAGAGGCGCCCTGCTTGCCGGAGTGGGCGGTGATCAGCGTCGCGTCCAGGTCGATCACGATCCAGCCGGTCAGCACCTTGCCGGCCACGCTCAGCCAGGGGAATCCCGTCTCGGTCGCGGCGACCAGCCGCCACACGTGCCGCCGCACCCGCGCCCGCGCCCGAGCGATCCGGACCTGCAACTGCTCCGACGTCCCGACGGGCTCCAGCGTCCGCCGCACGGTGGAGTCCGAGGGCGGCCTGCCGAAGAGCTGCTCCTGGTGGGACAGCAGGGCGATCTGCCGCATGCTGGTGGCTCCCAGCGCGATCGCCACCGCGAGTTGGACGAGGACCACGCCCCGGTCCCACACCACAGACCCGCCCAGCCGGGCGAACACACCGCCCAGCGCTCCGGTTAACCCCGTCTGATCAGCGCATTTGCGCAGGAGCGTGGCTCCCGCGTGTCCGATGAGCCCCTTGCCGTCCCCTCGGACAGACAAGCGGCGGTCCCATGCCGTAGCGTTCACCCGGAAGGTGCGTCCGTTCTGTGCGATGTTGTGATCTCAGCAATCCGATCATCGCAGGTCGGAGGCACCTTCTTTATTTATTGATCTTCACCGGGAAATACCGCCTGAATAGCTGAGG
>NZ_JBEZFS010000108.1:0-1850 GCF_040649575.1 Nonomuraea sp. NPDC048916 | reverse complement strand
TCTCAGGCAATGGCTGCTATGTCCCCATCGTCGAAGTAGATCGACTGATGGAGCTGACCGCCGAGAGCAGTGGCGTACCGGGCGAGAACGTCTTGTCCGGAGATCTTGCCTTGCTCGATCTGCGAAACGCGGCCCTTGGTGACCCCCATGCGCTGTGCGATGTCCTGCTGGGTCATCCCCCGACTACGGCGGATCTCGGCAAGCCGGCGTCCTTGCGCCTTGGCGAGGAGTTCCTGCTTGCCCGCCTCCACGGCTTCCTCGCCGCCGGCACGTTCGACGTGCTCAGCACGGATGTCCTTCCAGCGCGCATATTTCGTCACGATCCGCCCTCCTCCGCCCGCCGTTCCTTCATGTAGACCTCGTAGCGCTGCTCGGCGATCGGGATGGCCTGCCTGTACCAGGCGTTCCACTGCCCGGCCTTATCACCCGCGACCAGCAGGATGCTGGATCGCCACGGATCGAAGGCAAACAAGATCCGCACCGTCCCCGGCCGCAGCTCCTTCAAGTTCTGCAGACGTGAAGCGGTGATTGTATCGACCAGCGGCCGCCCCAGACCTGGCCCTCCTTCAGCAAGCAGATCGATCGCTTGCACGACACGCTTATGTGTCGCGTCGTCGAGTTGCTCGATCCATTCGCGCACCTCGTCGACGATGTAGACGTCCGACTCGTCGGCCACATACCGCAGTATAGCGAATAGTATACCTCTCTACCCGGAAACTAGCGCACCAGGGCTGCCGCCCCGCGCCGCACGACAGCTCATCGGCTGCTTCAGCACGCTCCCCGTCAGCGTGCTGGCAAGATTCTTAATAGACGCGCCTCGACCTGCGTGTTGGACGCTCCGTGCATACCCGTGAGTGACCGCTGTTGGCCTTCTTGCTGGCCCGTTGATGGCCCGACGGTCCATCCACCCGGCAAGGACCTACTCGCCAACGGGCACGTAGGCCCGGGAACTTCTCATGCTGTGCGACGGCGCGGAGCCGAAGGCGCTGCTTGTACTACCGTCGAGCCCATGCACGCTATCGTTGATTTTGCCCATCGCATGGCATGCCTGCCTCTAGGCAATTCGGACTCTGTGTGAGCTGACGTGTAGCTCCGCGACTTGGACGCGATGAGCGTCCTTGTCGTACTTGGAGTACGCAGATGTCGCTCGTCACCCTTGGATCCCTCACGGTCCTCTTGGTGCTTCTCCCGATCCCCGTCGCCGCCTTCGTGGCGATCTTCTCCGACCGGAAGCACCGTCACGCAATGGTGGTTCTTCGTCTTGTTCATCCGGGCGCTTACGGAGATCGTCCGTCGTAAGCAGACGCCGTAGTCACTCAGTTCGTCACGCACCCTCGCCAACGACCTTCGGCGAGGGTGCGTTTTGCTGGTGGAGCCTGGGAGATTCGAACTCCTGACTTCCTGCTTGCAAAGACGCATGCCGATCTTGAACGACCAGCGAAGACGCAGCTCACGGCACTGATCGCGTTCCCCGCGCCTCCCCGCATGGGTACGGCTTGCCGTAGGCGATCGGGCACGACGCCGGGGACGCTGGATAGCACCGGAGACCGTCACCACCCTTCGGGAACCCAGGCGGCCTGGGAACCTGCGGATTAAAAGATCCAGTTCGAGTCATTCCAGGTCGTCCAATGCAGGTCAACGCCTATGCGCGGTCCATCCTGAACCCCTCCGGACGCTCTCGTATTGCAACGCGAACTGCAACCCACTGAACGTTTTCCAACCTCCTGGACGCGTGCCCTGATCACAGCATGATCGCGATGCTGATGTTCGGCAGGTGGCGCAAAGAAGCTCCTGGTAGACGGGTTGATCACCACAACCATCACCGTCGCAACCAGGAGCTTCAGGTGCTG
>NZ_JBEZFS010000107.1:0-1912 GCF_040649575.1 Nonomuraea sp. NPDC048916 | reverse complement strand
TCAGCAGGTGAAAGCCCTCATGCTCTCCGGACTCCGGCGCCTGCAGAAGACACCGGCTCTCATCCGCAGCTTCTTCCGCGACCCCAACCTCGCCTACATCACAGCAGCCGAAGGATAGTCCAGAAACCCATGAGCACCTTAGATCAAGGCGGCACCTCTACTCATCCGCCGAATGTGGGCCACGCCGCCGCCGGACCGCGCACGACTTTCCGCCGGGTCGTCGCCGGCCGAACTCGCTTCGCTGGCCCTCTGGGTGGCATACGGCCATTCCGCCAGCCACGCCCCCTCCACGACAAGCCCAACTTCGCCTCCAAACCCGATCAGTAGTCGCTGCTCACCTTCGTTCGATGTGCGGCATGATCGGATGAGACGAAGGGGTACACGATGCGCCACGTACGCAAATTTGTCAGAGAATTTTTCGGAGAGTTAGTTCTGGTAGCTCTCGGATTTGGCGTGGTCTGGGGGGCGTTCGCGCTGTTCGGTTCGTCGTGGCCGATCGAGCAACTGGACGTGTTCGATCTGCCGGGGATGAGCATCATCCTGATGGTCATCGGCCTGGTTGCTCTAATGGGACTAGCGGCTCCGGTCGTGTGGTGGGTACGGAAGGTTAAAAAGGAGACGCCGTCGGCTGACTGAGTCTTCGCGGAGTGCTGAAGATGCAGCGGTAGGTTGAATCGAAGATCCTGTACGGGCTACCCTCTTCGAGGCGATATTCTCCGTCCTCCTCGCTGCTTCAGCGTCCAGGCCGCTCTCTATGACCGTATCCAGTATCGCCCTACGATCGCCCCAGCGTGGTTGGCCGCCGTACGAGGTCGGGGCGATCGACGATCCGGAACCTCCGGCCCCGACTCACCGGATGCGGGGTTGCGGCCCGCGAGTGACACGGTTCTAGTTGCAGTCTTAGCTGCAGTTCTCAGCCGTTCAATGCCGTTCAGACTGGATCGAATGTATACGCTGGCCTACGTGGAACCGATCGGGACAGGCAAGATCAGAGCTGCTAATGCGGTTTGGTTCCTGGCCGAACCGCCGCACCGATGCCACCCTCACGATCGCCCTCCTGTGGCCGGCCGCCGTGGATGGCTGGGGGCGATCGACGGTCCAGGGCTTCGTTCCTCAGCCCCGGCCCACCGGGCATCGGTGGGCTCTGCCGCTTTGGAGTGCGTTGCCGACAAAACTGGCTCTACCTCACTCCCTGCGGAGATGTCAGACTTCCTATGTGCATGAAAAGACACCGGAGTCTCAGCGATGGAGGATCGGATTTTTCCGGGCGATTCCATGCAGGTGGGGTGACGATCAACTCATGCTTTCCAGCCCTGCCTGGCTGAATTACGTCATGTTTATCGTCGGCCTCTCACTGTTCGCCGGACAGGTCTGGTCGGTGGTGCTTGGCCCGATGGGGCTTCATTGGGCATTCGACATATCTTGGGGGGTTCAGCGCGTACTGGCACTCGCTGGCTTTGGTTTCGTGACATACGCCGAGGCGCGGGGACTGATCATGCGAGCACGGCGACGGGCTACCAGATCACCCTCCGATCAGCGTTAACTGTCTGCGGTTTGGTACATGAATGAACGGCAGGCGGAGGAGGGCGGATCGTGACGAAATATGCGCGCTGGAAGGACATCCGTGCTGAGCATGTCGAACGTGCCGGCGGCGAGGAAGCCGTGGAGGCGGGCAAGCAGGAACTCCTCGCCAAGGTGCAAGGACACCGGCTTGCCGAGATCCGCCGTAGTCGGGGGATGACCCAGCAGGACATCGCACAGCGCAGGGGGTCACCAAGGGCCGCGTTTCGCAGATCGAGCAAGGCAAGATCTCCGGACAAGACGTTCTCGCCCGGTACGCCACTGCTCTCGGCGGTCAGCTCCATCAGTCGATCTACTTCGACGATGGGGACATAGCAGCCATTGCCTGAGA
>NZ_JBEZFS010000106.1:0-2002 GCF_040649575.1 Nonomuraea sp. NPDC048916 | reverse complement strand
GAGGTGAGCGTTGGTGCCCGAGATACCGAAGGACGACACCCCGGCACGGCGCGGCCGGCCGACGGCCCGCCACTCCACCGGCTCGGCCAGGAGCCTGACATGGCCGCTGCCCCAGTCGACGTGCGGTGTCGGCTCGTCCACGTGCAGAGTCTTGGGCAGCAGGCCATGGCGCATCGCCATCACCATCTTGATCACACCGCCGACTCCCGCGGCCGCCTGGGCGTGGCCCAGGTTCGATTTCAGCGAGCCCAGCCACAGCGGCTGGTCTGAGGTTCGCTCCTGCCCGTAGGTCGCCAGCAGGGCCTGCGCCTCGATGGGATCACCCAAGGTGGTGCCCGTGCCGTGTCCCTCGACGGCATCCACCTCCCCTGCCGAGAGCCCGGCCACCGCCAGCGCCCGGCGAATCACCCGCTCCTGCGCGGGACCGTTGGGCGCGGTCAGCCCATTGCTGGCACCGTCCTGGTTGACGGCCGAGCCGCGGATGACAGCCAGGATCGGATGCCCGTTCGCCTGAGCGTCCGACAAGCGTTCCAGCAGGAGGATCCCGGCGCCCTCGCTCCAGCTCGTGCCATCGGCCGCGGCCGCGAACGCCTTGCTGCGGCCATCGGGGGCCAGGCCCCGCTGCTGGCTGAAGTCCACGAAGACGTCGAGCGTCGGCATGACCGTCACGCCGCCGGCCAGCGCCATGGTGACCTCGCCCTGACGCAACGCCTGGCAGGCCGTGTGCAGCGTCACGAGCGAGGACGAGCAGGCGGTGTCGACGGTGACCGCGGGCCCCTCCAGCCCGAGGGTGTAGGCGACGCGCCCCGAGGCGACGCTGGCGGCGCTGCCGTTGCCGACATAGTCGGCCAGCTCCGGGGGAACGTACGGCAGTCTGCTGCCGTACTCGTGGTACATCACTCCGACGTAGACCCCGGTCTGGCTGCCGCGCATCGATATCGGATCGATGCCGGCCCGCTCGAACGCCTCCCAGGAGGTCTCCAGCAGCAGGCGCTGCTGCGGATCCATCGCCAGCGCCTCGCGCGGCATGATGCCGAAGAACTCGGGATCGAACTCCGCGGCGTCGTAGAGGAACCCACCCTCTTTGACATATGTACGGCCTGGCCGTCCCGGCTCGGGGTCGTAGAGGTCCTGCTTCCAGCCGCGATCGGCCGGGAAGCCGGAGATCACGTCCCTGCCGTCGGCCACCAGCCGCCACAGGTCCTCCGGCGTACGCACGCCGCCGGGATAGCGGCAGCTGATCCCCACAATCGCGATGGGCTCGCCGGTCGCCGCTGGGGCCCGCACGGCGACGGCCACCTCAGGAGCGGCGCCGAAGTGGGTCTTGAGATGGTCGGCGATCGCGCGGGGGTTCGGGTAGTCGAAGACCAAGGTGGCCGGCAACGGCAGGCCTGTCGCCGACCCGAGGAGGTTACGCAGCTCCACGCCGGCGAGCGAGTCGAAGCCGAGGTCCTTGAAGGGCCGATCCGCACCGACGGCTTCCGCGCCCGCATGGCCGAGTACCGACGCGACGTGCGTGCGCACCACCGCCAGGAGATGCCGGTCACGCTCACCCTCGGACATGCCCGCGAGCCGCTGCCTGAGCGCGCCGCCGCGCGCGTCATCACCGGCGGCCTGCGCCGCGGGCCGCGCAGGCCTGCGCACGAGGCCTTTGAGCAGGGCGGGCACCTCGTCGACGCGAGCGCGCAGCGCGGCCAGGTCGATCGGCAGCGGCACCAGAACAGGCTCATCTGGTACGGCTAACGCCGCGTCGAACAGTGCCAGCCCCTCCTCGGCCGGCATCGCGGGCATGCCCAGACGTGCCATGCGCTTCCTCTCGCCGTCATCGGCCGTGACCGCCCACATGCCGTAGGCGAGGGAGGTGGCGGGCAGGCCCAACCCAGCCCGATGCACCGCCAACGCATCCAAAAACACATTCGCCGCCGCATAATTGCCCTGCCCCGCCGCCAACACCAACCCACCAGCAGACGAAAACAACACAAACGCCGACAAATCCAAACCA
>NZ_JBEZFS010000105.1:0-2033 GCF_040649575.1 Nonomuraea sp. NPDC048916 | reverse complement strand
TCCCGGGTTCGACAGATCATCGGGAGTCTGGGGGCATGATGAGCGTGTACGCGCAGGTCACGGTCCGCACGCCTAGCGGAATCACCGGAAATGCCTAGTGACACGCTTTAGGCTGCAAACGACATTTACGCTGGGATGTAGCGGTATCGTCTAGTGGCATGTACGTGAAGACGGCCATTCGACGGACCAAGGACGGCCAGGAGATCCGCTATCTGCAGCTGGCCCACAACGAGTGGGACGCCGACGCGCAGCGGTCCCGGACCAAGGTGCTGCACTCCTTCGGCCGCGCCGACCAGCTGGACCGGGCGGCGATCGAACGGCTTGTCGTGTCGCTAGGACGGCTGCTCGATCCGGACCGTGCCGCCACCTTGAGCGCCCGGCCGGGCCTGGACTTCCTGGAGGCACGGCCGCTGGGCGGCACCCACGTGCTGGACGGGCTGTGGCGGCGGCTGGGCATCGCCGCCACGATGACGCGGCTGCTGAGCGGGCGCCGGATGGGCGCCCGAGCTGAGCGGGCGCTGTTCGCGCTGGTCGCCAACCGGGCGCTGGCGCCCTCGTCCAAGCTGGCCGCGACCGAGTGGATCAGCGCCGACGTGCACATCGACGGCCTGGCCGACATCGACGAGCAAGCATGCTACCGGGCGATGGACTGGCTGGCCGAGATCGAACCCGACCTGGCCAAAGAGGTGTACTTCCAGGTCACCGACCTGTTGAACCTTGAAGTCGACTTGATCTTCTTCGATACGACGAGCACCTATTTCGAGACCGGCCAAGCCGATGAGGCCATCGCCCGTGACGAGCGAGGCCACCGTCTTGACCAGCCGGCCACCTCATCGGCCGGCCGAGACCGCGACGAGGACGACCCCGAAGACGGGCAGAAGGTGCAACTGCGCGGATTCCGCTCCTACGGCAAGAGCAAGGACTCACGGCCCGATCTGCCACAGGTCGTGGTCGGCATGGCGGTCACCCGCGAGGGCATCCCGGTCCGGGTCTGGTCCTGGCCGGGCAGCACCGGCGATTCCGCGCTGATCCGCCAAGTCCGCGACGACCTGCGCGAATGGACCCTATCCAAGGTCATCTACGTGGCCGACCGCGGGTTCTCCTCCACCAAGAACCGGCGGCACCTGATGCGCGGTGGCACCGGCTACATCATCGGCGAGAAGCTCCGCTCGGGCACCGCCGAGGCCAAGGCCGCCCTGTCCCGGCAGGGCCGCTACGCCGCCGTCGCCGACAACCTGCAGGTCAAAGAAGTGAAGATCGGCTCGCAGGATCGGTTCATCATCTGCTACAACCCCGAGGCGGCCGTCCGCGACGCCGCCGTCCGCGAGCAGCTCCTCGCCCAGCTGACCGAGATGATCGACGGCACCGACAAGCTCAGAGCCACCAAACGGGCCGAACTCGCCGGGGTCATCTCCACCAAACCCGGCCTGCACCGCTTCCTGCGCACCACCCCCGGCGGACTGCTGCGCATCGACCGCGCGAAGGTCGAGCGGGAGACGAACCTGGACGGAAAATACCTGCTGCGCTGCAGCGACCCCAGCCTGAGCCCCGAGGACGTCGCACTGGGATACAAGCAGCTCCTGGAGGTGGAACGGGGCTGGCGCGACATGAAATCGATCATCGATCTGCGGCCGGTCTACCATCGCCGGGAAGACCGCATCCGCGCCCACGTCCTGCTGTGCTGGCTCGCCCTGCTGCTCATCCGCGTCGCCGAGAACGCCGCCGGGCAGACCTGGACCACGATGCGCGCCGAGCTGCAGCGCCTGCACGCCATCACCTATACCGGCCCCTCGGGCACCTTCCGGCAGACCACCGAACTCACCAAGCCCCAACGCGACCTGCTGGCCGCCCTCGGCGTCCCTGCGCCCAAGAAAATCCTCGATCTGGCCGTCGCGGACTGACCGCACGCCCCCATCCCGCCTCGTGGGGCCCCCGAACGCCTAGTGACACGCCCCTCCGGCGTGTCCTCGGCGTTTCCGCTGTTCAGACAGGTGTTAATGCCCCTAGCAGAACAATCATCTGTCGAAGCCGGG
>NZ_JBEZFS010000104.1:0-2120 GCF_040649575.1 Nonomuraea sp. NPDC048916 | reverse complement strand
GCGCCGCTCATCATCACGACGCGGACCCCGATCAGCACCGGAATCACCGTCGCGCCGGGGACCGCCGTAGCCACCCTCACGTCGGGGGCCGCCGTAGCCGCCCTCACCACGGGGGCCACGGTCGTCACGATCACGGAACGAACGCCGCTCATCATCACGACGCGGACCACGATCGCCACCGTAGCCACCCTCACGCCGGGGGCCGCTGTCGCGGCTCCCACCGCGATCGTCCCGCCCGTGGAATCCGGAGCGCTCAGTGCGCCCACGGTCCTGGAAGGGCCGGCGATCGTCGCCGTCACGCCGCTGACCACGATCGCTGGAGCGCTCGTTGGAACGGAACGGACGGTCGCCCGTGGATTCGCGCTCCTCGCGCCCGCGGGAACCGGCCCCGCCCTCTGTATTTCCGGGCGACCGCCTTTCCTCGTGGTCGCCGCGCCCGGACTGTCCGCCGTCCGATCCGTTATCTCTGTTCACTTCTGGTCCATTTCGTTGGCTCACTCAGCGAGATCCGTACGCAAATGACGGTCTGCCGTGGCTGGTCGCCGCCCGCCCTCGGGCCTTACGCGACGAAGGCCACCCGTGGGGGTGGCCCGCTCGTTCCAGCGTAGCAAGCTCCGGAACGTCCACGCGCCGGGCCGAGGCCGCTTATTGAGTCGCCCCGATGGCGCACTTCAGGAACACTGCTGACCATGTCGCTGCGTTTCCACGAGATCGCCGAGTCCGGGCATCGGATCCTGAACCCCCTCACGGATGACAAACTCAACCTCCTAGGAGAGATCTGCAGCATCGTGCCAGGAACCCGCCAGCTGGACCTGGCTTGCGGTAAGGGAGAGCTGCTGACTCGCTGGGCGTCCCTCTACGGCCTGCGAGGGGTCGGCGTGGACATCAGCAAGGTCTTCCTCGCAGCCGCCAGAGAGCGTGCCGACGAGCTCGGCGTCTCCGATCAAGTGAGCTTCGTCGAGGCTGACGCCGGAAAGTACGAGGACGAGCCTCAAAAGTACGACATCGTCTCGTGCCTCGGGGCTACCTGGATCGGCGGTGGCCTGCTCGGCACGCTCGACCTGATGCGCCGGCCGCTGCGCTCAGGCGGGCTGGCCCTGGTCGGCGAATGCTACTGGATCACCCCGCCGCCAGACGAGGCATACGAATCACTCGGAATCGACCGGGACACGTTCACTTCGCTCGCAGGCACAGGCGAACGGTTTGAGAGTGCCGGGTTCGAGTTGGTGGAAATGGTCATGTCCAACCTGGACAGCTGGGACAGGTACGTTGCCAGCCAGTGGTGGACACTCAGCGAGTGGCTCCGGAACAACCCGGAGGACCCTGACACTCCAGCCATTCGCGACTTCCTCGACCAGGCACGCCGCTCCCATCTCGAGTACGGCCGGCACTACCTGGGATGGGGCGTCTTCGTCCTCCGTTCTTAGAGGGAAGACAAATCGGAGCCCGAGGCCACTTCAGAGGCCACTGGAAGGCGGATCCCCAACCTGGAATCACCAGGGCCTCGGCGAAGTCGGTGAGTCGTCGTTGATCAGATGAGTCCAGGGATGGGCAGGATACGGCTGGCGTCCCGGGCGAGATGGCGGATGGTCGTGGCGATGTTGTCGAATCCAGCTGGCACGCCTGAGAGATGAAGTACCGGCTGGCAGGCGATGTTGACACATCGAGCTCTGGACCGTGGCTATCACCGGGACGGTCACCGTTCGTGCGTTCCCTGACCAGTTTCGCAAACGCAAAAAAGGGGCCCCGCCACCGGAACCCCAAACCAACCACCCGAAACCCGCGCCCGAGCCCGCCCGCCCGAGCCCGCCCGCCCGCAGCCCAACCGGCTGCGCCCCGCCCAACCACAAGCCTGCGGTCTGCCCGCCCGAAACCCACCCGAACAAGCCCGACCGGGCCCCGCCCCGAACGGAACCCGACCAAACCCCACCAACCAAGCAAACACGCAGGCAGGCAGGTCCGTAAACACCGGGCCGTAAACGAAGGTCCGTAAACACAGGGCCGTAAACGCGAGAAGGGCCCCCTAATCCAGGAGGCCCTTCCCACATCAAACGATTGTCCGGCGGCGACCTACTCTCCCACACCCTCCCGAGTGCAGTACCATCGGCGCTGAGAAGCTT
>NZ_JBEZFS010000103.1:0-2171 GCF_040649575.1 Nonomuraea sp. NPDC048916 | reverse complement strand
GCGCAGCCAGACGCTGGTCGAGCGGCAGATCACCCTGATCGACGGGCTGGAGCAGGGCGAGCAGGACGAGAGCCGGCTGGCCAACCTGTTCAAGCTGGACCATCTGGCCACCCGTATGCGGCGCAACAGCGAGAACCTGCTGGTGCTGGCCGGCCAGGATCCGCCGCGCCGCTGGAGCCAGCCGGTCAAGCTGGTCGACGTGACGCGCGCCTCGCTGTCGGAGGTGGAAGGTTACGAGCGGGTCGTGCTGCAGGTCCCCGACGGCGTCTCCGTCGCCGGGCAGGCGGTCAACGACGTCATCCACCTGCTGGCCGAGCTGGTGGAGAACGCGCTGTCCTTCTCGCCGCGCGAGACCCGCATCACCCTGTCGGGGAGCCGCATCGACGGCGGCGGCGTGATGCTGTCGATCACCGACTCCGGCATCGGGATGACCCAGGAAGAGCTGGTCCAGGCCAACGATCGGCTCACCGACTCGCCGACCGTCGACGTGTCGGTGTCGCGCCGGATGGGCCTGTTCGTGGTCGCCAGGCTGGCCCACCGGCACGGCATCCGGGTGCAGCTGCGCCCGCACGCCTCCGGCGGGCTGACCGCGATGGTGCTGCTGCCGGAGTCGATGCTCGGCGCGCAGTCGCCCGCCTACGCCAACTCGGGCCCGCCCCAGGAAGACGCCTTCAGCGGGCCGCAACTGGCCCCCTCTCCCGCGCCCGTCCCGCCCTGGCAGGGCGGCACCTACCAGATGGGCCCCGGACACCCCTCCTACTCCTCCAACCCGCCAGGCTCCGCCAACCCGCCGGCCCCCGAGCACAACGGCGGCTGGCCCATGCAGCCGCAGTGGCCGTCGGAACCGGGCGGCTGGCCGTCCGACCCGCGCGCCGGCTTCGGCGACGCCGACGTCTGGCAGTCACCGCCGCGCACCCCCGGGAGCTGGCCGGGCGAGGGCAACGGGTTGCCCAGGCGCCCTCCCGCCGACGGGCAGCCACCGTGGAACCATCGCGAGCGCAACGACTTCACCCGGCCGCCGCTCCGGCCGCCGCGGCACGACTTCCCGGAGACCGAGTCGGCGAACACCGGTCCGATCCCGGCGGTGAACACTCCGCCGTCCGCCGGTGACGAGTACCTTCCGATCTTCGCCTCGGTCGAGTCCGCCTGGTTCGCCAGCGGCGCCAGCTGGGGTTCGGCCACTGCCGACGCCGGGTGGAGCAAGGCGGAGGCCGTGGTGGAGCCGGTGCGTGACGGGGCGACGGCGTCGGGTCTGCCGAAGCGGGTGCCGAAGGCGAACCTGGTGCCGGGTTCGGCGGACACGGCGTCGGCGCCGAAGGGTGTCACCCCGATGCCGTCGGTGTCGCCCGACCGGGTCCGCAACCGGCTGTCCAGCTTCCAGCAGGGCTTCCGGGCCGCACGCGACGACATCACCGAGGGCAAGGCGTATCCCTCTGACCCGAGGAACGCCGACAGCAGGGAGGAGGGCGCATGAACGACCTGAGTCATGCCGCACGCGGTGTCGACTGGTTGATCACTGATTTCGTCAGCACCGTTCCGGGCGTCGCCCACGCGGTCGTCGTCTCGTCCGATGGCCTGCCGCTCGCGGCCTCGTCGGGATTCCCCGCGGACCGGGCGGATCAACTGGCCGCGATCGCCTCCGGCCTGGTCAGCCTCACCCAAGGGGCGGCCAGGGTGTTCGAGGGCGGCGCGGTCAATCAGACGATCGTGGAGATGCAGCGAGGGCTGATGCTGATCATGTCGATCAGCGACGGCTCGTGCCTGGCGGTGCTCGCGGCCCCCGACTGCGACATGGGGTTGGTGGCCTATCAGATGACGCTCATGGTGGATCGCGCCGGTCAGGTGCTCACTCCCGCGGTGCGCGCCGAGTTGCGCGCCAGCCAGTCCAGGTGATGTAGGTGACGGACCCCAGGTGGAACAGCGGCGGCCGCGAGCCGCAGGCGCCGTCGTCTCCTGATCCGGGTTCGCCGGTCCGTCCGTACGCGGTGACGGGTGGACGCACGGCGCCCAGGGTCAAACTCGCGATGGAGGCCCTCGTCTCGTCGGCGACGGCTGAGCATCGGGAGTTTTCGCATATCACGCCGGAGTATCAGGCGATCAGTCAGTTGTGTCGGCAGGTTCGGTCGGTGGCTGAGGTGTCGGCGCTGTTGCGGATTCCGCTGGGTGTGGTG
>NZ_JBEZFS010000102.1:0-2195 GCF_040649575.1 Nonomuraea sp. NPDC048916 | reverse complement strand
GCGCAGCCAGACGCTGGTCGAGCGGCAGATCACCCTGATCGACGGGCTGGAGCAGGGCGAGCAGGACGAGAGCCGGCTGGCCAACCTGTTCAAGCTGGACCATCTGGCCACCCGTATGCGGCGCAACAGCGAGAACCTGCTGGTGCTCGCGGGCCAGGACCCGCCGCGCCGCTGGAGCCAGCCGGTCAAGCTGGTCGACGTGGCCCGCGCCTCGCTGTCGGAGGTCGAGAACTACGAACGGGTCGTGCTGCAGGTCCCCGACGGCGTCTCCGTCGCCGGCCAGGCGGTCAACGACGTCATCCACCTCATCGCCGAGCTGGTCGAGAACGCCCTGTCGTTCTCTCCCCGCGAAACCCGCGTCACCGTCTCCGGCAGCCGCATCGACGGCGGCGGCGTGATGCTGTCGATCACCGACTCCGGCATCGGGATGACCCAGGAAGAGCTCGTCCTGGCCAACGAACGGCTGGTTGACGCGCCGACCATGGACGTGTCGGTGTCACGCCGGATGGGCCTGTTCGTGGTCGCCAGGCTGGCTCACCGGCACGGCATCCGGGTGCAGCTGCGCCCGCACGGCGGCGGCGGGCTCACCGCGATGGTGCTCGTCCCCGAGATCCTGCTCGGCGCCCAGACACCCGCCTTCGCGGGCGGCACGTCCGGCACCAGCCGCGAGGAGTCGTACGCGACCGCGCAGCCCGTCGCCTCCACGCCCCAGTGGCCGGCCAACTCCTACCAGATGGGCCCCGACCACCCCTCCTACCCGTCCAACCCGCAGGGCCCGGGCACATCGGTACCGGAGCCGGTCGGCGCCTGGCCGTCCATGCCCCAGTGGCCCTCCGGAGGCGGCAACTGGCCCTCCGACCCCCGCGCCAGCAGCGGCGGCTACGACACCGCCGACGTGTGGGTGCCGTCACGCGGCACGGGAGGCGGCGGCGGCTGGACGGGCGGCGAGGGCAACGGACTGCCCAAACGGCCCACCGCCGCCGACGACCCGCCGAACTGGGATCTCGGCGACGGCGACTCCTCGCGCCGCACCTCCAGGTACGACTTCCCGGAGACCGAGTCCGCGGCCACCGGTCCGATCCCGGCGGTGAACACTCCGCCGTCCGCCGGTGACGAGTACCTTCCGATCTTCGCCTCGGTCGAGTCCGCCTGGTTCGAGCAGAGCGAAACCGGCGCCACCTGGGGCTCGTCCAAGGCCGACGCCGGATGGAGCGCCGCCAAGGCCGTGGTGGAGCCGGTGCGTGACGGGGCGACGGCGTCAGGTCTGCCGAAGCGGGTGCCGAAGGCGAACCTGGTGCCGGGTTCGGCGGACACGGCGTCGGCGCCGAAGGGCGTGACCCCGATGCCGTCGGTGTCGCCCGACCGGGTGCGCAGCCGGTTGTCCAGCTTCCAGCAGGGCTTCCGGGCCGCGCGCGACGACATCAGCGAGGGCAAGGCGTACCCGTCTGGTCCGAGGAACGTTGAGAGCAGGGAGGAGGGTGTATGAACGACCTGAGTCATGCCGCACGCGGTGTCGACTGGTTGATCACTGATTTCGTCAGCACCGTTCCGGGCGTCGCCCACGCGGTCGTCGTCTCTTCTGACGGCTTGCCGCTCGCGGCCTCGTCGGGATTCCCGGCCGACCGCGCGGACCAGTTGGCGGCGATCGCCTCGGGGTTGGTGAGCCTGACACAGGGCGCTTCCCGGGTGTTCGAGGGCGGCGCGGTCAATCAGACGATCGTGGAGATGCAGCGAGGGCTGATGCTGATCATGTCGATCAGCGACGGTTCGTGCCTGGCGGTCCTGGCCGCTCCTGACTGTGACATGGGGTTGGTGGCCTATCAGATGACGCTCATGGTGGATCGCGCCGGTCAGGTGCTCACTCCCGCGGTGCGCGCCGAGTTGCGCGCTACCCAGTCCAGGTGATGTAGGTGACGGACCCTAGATGGAACAGCGGCGGCTGGGAGCCTCAGCCCCCGCCCATGTCACCGCCGGCCTCCGACCCGGCGTCGCCCGTACGCCCCTACGCGGTGACGGGCGGGCGCACCGCTCCGCGCGTGAAACTGGCCATGGAGGCCCTCGTCTCGTCGGCGACGGCTGAGCATCGGGAGTTTTCGCATATCACGCCGGAGTATCAGGCGATCAGTCAGTTGTGTCGGCAGGTTCGGTCGGTGGCTGAGGTGTCGGCGCTGTTGCGGATTCCGCTGGGTGTGGTG
>NZ_JBEZFS010000101.1:0-2265 GCF_040649575.1 Nonomuraea sp. NPDC048916 | reverse complement strand
GCCCGGCCGGCCGCTGTGAGCGCGTCATCGTCGAGGGTGTCCAGGAACACGCGCAGCTGCGCGGCTTGAGCTCGCAACGCTGCCGCAGACTTGCCGCTCACCGGCCACACGATCGGCACCACACCAGACACCACACCGGGCATCTCGCTGCGCACCGGAGAAGAGCCCGGAGAAGAGCCCGAAGCGGCGTGCGACCGCGGGGCCTTGCCAAGAACCTGGGGCGGCTCGCCAAGGATCTGGGGCGCCTCCTCGAGGATGACGTGGGCGTTGGTGCCGCTGACCCCGAACGACGACACACCAGCCCGCCGCGGCCTGCCGTAGCCCCCCCACGAGACCTGCTCGGTCAAGAGCTCCACCGCGCCCGAGTCCCAGTCGACCTGGTCGGAGGGCGTGCCGGCGTGCAGGCTCCGAGGGAGCAAGCCGTGGCGCATCGCCATCACCATCTTGATCACGCCCGCGACGCCCGCGGCCGCCTGGGTGTGGCCCAGATTCGACTTGATCGACCCGAGCCGCAGCGGCTGGCCGGAGGTTCGCTCCTGCCCGTAGGTCGCCAGCAGGGCCTGCGCCTCGATGGGATCACCCAAGGTGGTGCCCGTGCCGTGTCCCTCGACGGCATCCACGTCCCCTGCCGAGAGCCCGGCCACCGCCAGCGCCCGGCGGATCACCCGCTCCTGCGCGGGACCGTTGGGCGCGGTCAGCCCGTTGCTGGCACCGTCCTGGTTGACTGCTGAACCCCGCAGGAGCGCCAGCACGTGGTGCCCGTTGCGCCTGGCGTCGGATAGCCGCTCCAGCACCACGAGGCCGACGCCCTCGCTCCAGCCCACGCCGTCCGCCCCGGCCCCAAAGGACTTGCAGCGGCCGTCGGGGGCCAGGCCGCCCTGCCGGGCCATGTCCACGAACGTGTCAGGAGTGGACATGACGGTCACCCCGCCGGCCAGTGCCAGCGAGCACTCGCCGCCTTGGAGGGCCTGGGCGGCCCAGTGAAGGGCGACCAGAGAGGAGGAACAGGCGGTGTCGACGGTGACAGCCGGCCCCTCCAGTCCGAGGGTGTAGGCGACGCGTCCTGAGACCACGCTGGAGAGGCTGCCCTTACTGTGATAGGCCGCGACGTCCTCGGGAAGCGGCCCCATCCGCAGGCCCCAGTCGTGGTACATGACACCGGCGAACACGCCCGTGTCGGTGCCTGTGAGCGAGTGCGGATCGATGCCGGCCCACTCGAACGCCTCCCAGGAGGTCTCCAGCAGCAGGCGCTGCTGCGGGTCCATCGCCTGGGCCTCACGTGGGCCGATCCCGAAGAAGTCGGCGTCGAATAACGCCGCGTCGTAAAGGAAGCCACCTTCGTGGGTGTAGGTCTTGCCCGGCTTGCCAGGCTCGGGGTCGTAGAGGTCCGGGTCCCAGCCGCGATCGGCCGGGAATCCGGAGATCACGTCCCTGCCGTCGGCCACCAGCCGCCACAGGTCCTCCGGCGTGCGCACTCCGCCGGGATAGCGGCAGGCCATGCCGATGATCGCGATGGGGTCGCCGGCGAGCGCCGCTGTGGAGGCGGGCCGTTCTTTCGGCACGGCTTGCGCGGTGCCGGACATCCGGGAGGCGAGATACTCGGCAAGCGCCCGGGGGGTGGGGTAATCGAACGTGAGCGTCGCGCTGAGCCGCAGCCCGGTGGCGGCGGCCAGTCTGTTGCGGAGGTCCACGGCGGCCAGCGAGTCGAAGCCAATCTCGTTGAACGCCTTCGCCGGGCTGATCGCCTGGGCGCCGTCGTGCCCGAGGATCGCGGCGACCTGCGTTCTGACCGCGTCAAGCAGGGCTTCCTTGCGCTCCACATCACCCAGACCGGCGACCCGATCAGCAATGGACGCCTGGACCAACGACTGCCGCGATCTCGGCCTGCCCGCCAGGCCGCGCAGCATCGGCAGGATCCGGTCGGCGGAGGTTCGCAGCTTGTTGACGTCCACGCCCATCAGCACGAGGTGAGGCTCCCCGCTGACCATGGCCCTATCGAGCAGAGCCAGGTTCTCCTCGACAGGCAGAGGTCGCAGGCCCAGGTTCCTGATGTTCTTGAGGTAGGACTCGTCCAGATCGGAGCCCATGCCGCCGGCGTCGAGCCACTGGCCCCAGGACAGGGAGGTGGCGGGCAGGCCCAACCCAGCCCGATGCACCGCCAACGCATCCAAAAACACATTCGCCGCCGCATAATTGCCCTGCCCCGCCGCCAACACCAACCCACCAGCAGACGAAAACAACACAAACGCCGACAAATCCAAACCA
>NZ_JBEZFS010000100.1:0-2309 GCF_040649575.1 Nonomuraea sp. NPDC048916 | reverse complement strand
TCGTCAACGGGCAGTTCGGGCACTACGGTGAGCACGGGTGTGCCTTCCCGACCGACGTTGGCGCGTCGGCCTTATCTCGAAACCATGATCAGATGATTCGGGAAGGTACACCCTTCCCATCAGATCCACAGGTTTCGATCATTGCTCCCGTGCTGTGAAGAAGACGTGCACGATCGGAGCGGGCAGCACCTCGACCGGTCGGTAGGTCACGTTGTGGGGCAGCCACCACCGCAGGACCCAGTAGTGCGACACGCACACCGCCAGGTCGTCAGCCGGCTCGAAGGCGCGGACCGAGAAGTACCGATCGAACAGCTCCGGCTCCAGGAGCCCGCTCTGCAGCAAGACCCTGTTGCGGTCGGGCGAGCCTGCGGATTTCTGAGATATCTCCGCCACTTCCCCTTCCTACCGTAAGAGACACCTACCTATCGAGAGGACCGCGATGAGCGCCAACAACCCCACCCCGACTCCCAGCCCTGACATGCGGTCACTGGACCGTCTGGTAGGCACCTGGGAACTCACCGGTGACAGCACCGGCACTGTCAGGTATGAGTGGATGGAAGGCGGTTTCTTCCTGCTTCAGCACATCGACATGCACTTGTTCGGCAGCAGCGTCAAGGCGCTGGAGGTCATCGGCCACCTGCAGCCCTTTGGGGAGCCGCCCAGCCCAGAGGTCCGCTCCCGCGCCTACGACACCCGAGGCAACACCCTCGACTACGTGTACGAGCTGGACGGTGACAGCCTCACCATCTGGGGCGGCGAGCCTGGGTCCTCGTCCTACTACAAGGGAACCTTCGTCGACGATGACACCAACGTCGGAGAGTGGACCTTCCCCGGCGGCGGCTACACCTCCACGATGCACAGGGTCGCACCATGAACACCCCCGAACACCAGGCCGCCATGTTCGACGGAGCGATGACCGTGACAACCCCGACCCGACGCGGCACGGTCGCCGGAGAACCCAACCGCGGCCGCTTCACCCGTAGCCGCGTGTTGCTCGTGTGCGGGGCGGTCGCCGGTCCACTGTTCCTTACGGCCGTGCTCGTCCAAGCGGCCGCTCGAGACGGGTTCGACCCGAGTCGACACCCGCTCAGCGCCCTCAGCCTCGGCGACCTCGGCTGGATCCAGATCACGAACTTCGTCGTCACCGGGTTGTGCGCGACGGGCGGGGCCGTCGGTGCGCGCCGTACGCTCCGGACCGGTCCCGCGCGCGTCTGGGGACCCCGGCTCATCGGCCTATACGGTCTTGGCCTCATCGCGGCGGCGATATTCGTCACCGACCCGGTGTCGGACTTCCCCACGGCCGGCACCGGCGCGGCCACGCCTTCCTGGCAGGGGCGTGCGCACGACATGGTGGCCCTCGTCTCCGGCCTCGCCCTGGACGCCGCCATTGTCGCCTTCGTCCGACGGTTCATCCGCCGCGGTCAGCACGCCTGGGCGTCCTACAGCATCGCCGCAGTCGCAGTGGACCTCGTGGCCGCGGGGAGCGCCGCGGCGACTGGCGACTTCCGCTGGCTGCTTCTCGGCGGAACGGTCACCTGGACCTGGGCGTCCGCCCTCAGCCTCGAGCTTCTCCGCCAATACAGCGCCGCCACCCGGCCATAGATCATGCAGGGTTCTGGGTAGCACATCGGGTGGAGCTGCAACGACTCGCGTTGAACGCCCCGGGATCGCCCTGCTGCCGGTTGCACTCGACGTACCGCTATCGCATGGCCGTGCGCCGTGCCCTTCTCGCCGGAGGCCACCTGACTCCTGTTGTTCGGCCTGAGCGAGCGAGCGCCCACAGGAGGGCGATGAGTGCGATCGAGCATGCCTGTGCTGTGACGACGAACGCGGTGTACTCATGCCATGGGTTCAGTGTCTCGGAAGTGATGGCGGAGATAGCGAGCATCTCGCCGACACACAAGGTCAGCACGGTGACCAAGATCAGAGTTCGTTCGATGGCTCCTCGGCGCAACTGGTCGAAGAGCCGCGCCTCCACCCCGACGGCGATGAGCAGGAGCGGGATGATCTGGCTCGCCTGGGCGAAGTACTCCTGATGGACGCCGACGTGGCCCCAGATCTCCTTGGTCGGGTCTTGCGCCTCGCAGTTGGCGACGCAGTTCAGCGGCTCGATCAGGTGCTCCCACATGGTGGAAGCGAAAAACGCCGCGAACATCCCGAAGAGGAGCGGCAGGGCGACGCGGAATCGCCGCCATGTCACCTTGGCTTTCGCAGCCTCCTCAGCCGACTCGGCTGACCCCAGTTTCGCCTGCCGCCTCCAGCCGGGCGCGAAGCGGACTTCGAGCACGGCCATGATGATGGTCGCGAAC
>NZ_JBEZFS010000099.1:0-3013 GCF_040649575.1 Nonomuraea sp. NPDC048916 | reverse complement strand
TTGTGGTCAAGTCCTCGGCCTATTAGTACCGGTCAGCTCCACACGTTACCGTGCTTCCACCTCCGGCCTATCAACCCGGTCGTCTACCGGGAGCCTTACCCACTCACGTGGTGGGAGACCTCATCTCAAGGCGAGCTTCCCGCTTAGATGCTTTCAGCGGTTATCCCTTCCGAACGTAGCCAACCAGCCGTGCACCTGGCGGTACAACTGGCACACCAGAGGTTCGTCCGTCCCGGTCCTCTCGTACTAGGGACAGCTCCTTTCAAGTCTCCTGCGCGCGCAGCGGATAGGGACCGAACTGTCTCGCGACGTTCTAAACCCAGCTCGCGTACCGCTTTAATGGGCGAACAGCCCAACCCTTGGGACCTACTCCAGCCCCAGGATGCGACGAGCCGACATCGAGGTGCCAAACCATCCCGTCGATATGGACTCTTGGGGAAGATCAGCCTGTTATCCCCGGGGTACCTTTTAGCCGTTGAGCGACACCGCTTCCACACGCCGATGCCGGATCACTAGTCCCAGCTTTCGCTCCTGCTCGACCCGTCAGTCTCACAGTCAAGCTCCCTTGTGCACTTACACTCAACACCTGATTGCCAACCAGGCTGAGGGAACCTTTGGGCGCCTCCGTTACCCTTTAGGAGGCAACCGCCCCAGTTAAACTACCCACCAGACACTGTCCCCGATCCGGATCACGGACCAGAGTTAGACGTTCAAAACGACCAGAGTGGTATTTCACCAATGACTCCACCCGAACTAGCGTCCGAGCTTCCCAGTCTCCCACCTATCCTACACAAGACGCTCCAAACGCCAATGTCAAGCTGTAGTGAAGGTCCCGGGGTCTTTCCGTCCTGCTGCGCGAAACGAGCATCTTTACTCGTAGTGCAATTTCGCCGGGTCTGTGGTTGAGACAGCGGGGAAGTCGTTACGCCATTCGTGCAGGTCGGAACTTACCCGACAAGGAATTTCGCTACCTTAGGATGGTTATAGTTACCACCGCCGTTTACCGGCGCTTAAGTTCTCACCTTCGCCAGTCCGAAAACTGGCTAAGCGGTCCCCTTAACGTTCCGGCACCGGGCAGGCGTCAGTCCGTATACATCGTCTTACGACTTCGCACGGACCTGTGTTTTTAGTAAACAGTCGCTTCCCCCTGGCCACTGCGACCCCCACCAGCTCCAAGCGCAAAGCTCATCACCAGCAGAGGTCCCCCTTCTCCCGAAGTTACGGGGGCAATTTGCCGAGTTCCTTAACCACAGTTCACCCGATCGCCTTGGTATTCTCTACCTGACCACCTGAGTCGGTTTAGGGTACGGGCCGCCACAACACTCACTAGAGGCTTTTCTCGGCAGCATAGGATCATCCACTTCACCACAATCGGCTCGGCATCACATCTCACCCACAATGTGCCGCGGATTTACCTACGACACGGGCTACATGCTTACCCCAGGACTACCATCGCCTGGGCTGGACTACCTTCCTGCGTCACCCCATCGCTTACCTACTACCCGATCGGATCGAGCGTTCAGCCTCACCCACACTCCGAAGAGCGTCAGGGGCTTAAGGACTCTTAGCATCACGAGGTTCGATATGGGCGCATTGAAGCGGGTACGGGAATATCAACCCGTTGTCCATCGACTACGCCTGTCGGCCTCGCCTTAGGTCCCGACTTACCCTGGGCGGATTAGCCTGGCCCAGGAACCCTTGGTCATCCGGCGCGAGGGTTTCCCACCCTCGATTCGCTACTCATGCCTGCATTCTCACTCGCACAGCCTCCACAACTAGATCACTCTGCTGCTTCACCGGCTGCACGACGCTCCCCTACCCACCAACACGATCACTCGTATCAGTGCCACGACTTCGGCGGTGTACTTGAGCCCCGCTACATTGTCGGCGCGGAATCACTTGACCAGTGAGCTATTACGCACTCTTTCAAGGATGGCTGCTTCTAAGCCAACCTCCTGGTTGTCTCTGCGACTCCACATCCTTTCCCACTTAGCACACGCTTAGGGGCCTTAGTCGGTGATCTGGGCTGTTTCCCTCTCGACTACGAACCTTATCGCCCGCAGTCTCACTGCCACGCTCTCACTTACCGGCATTCGGAGTTTGGCTGACGTCAGTAACCTTGTCGGGCCCATCGGCCATCCAGTGCTCTACCTCCGGCAAGAAACACGCAACGCTGCACCTAAATGCATTTCGGGGAGAACCAGCTATCACGGAGTTTGATTGGCCTTTCACCCCTACACACAGGTCATCCCCCAGGTTTTCAACCCTGGTGGGTTCGGTCCTCCACCCAGTCTTACCTGAGCTTCAACCTGCCCAGTAAGCTCCTACGGCTTGTAGGCACACGGTTTCAGGTACTCTTTCACAACCCCTCACCGGGGCACTTTTCACCTTTCCCTCACGGTACTCGTGCACTATCGGTCACCAGGGAGTATTTAGGCTTACCAGGTGGTCCTGGCAGATTCACACAGGATTTCTCGGGCCCCGTGCTACTTGGGATCCCCTCAAACAGTCCATCCAATTTCGCCTACCCGGCTCTCACGGTCTACGGCGCCCCTTCCCAGAGGCTTCAACTATCAGACGGATTTCTCACTGTTCGAAGAAGCGGCAGCCCCTTCAAGAAGGTCCCACGACCCCGGACATGCAACACCTGCCGGCTATCACACACGCCCGGTTTAGCCTCATCCGCTTTCGCTCACCACTACTCACGGAATCACTCTTGTTTTCTCTTCCTACGGGTACTGAGATGTTTCACTTCCCCGCGTTACCACCAACCGCCCTATACATTCAAGCGGAGGCAACACCACATGACTGGTGCTAGGTTTCCCCATTCGGACATCCCCGGATCAACGTCTGGTTGGCGACTCCCCGAGGCTTAACGCAGCCTCCCACGTCCTTCATCGGCTCCTGATGCCAAGGCATCCACCGTGTGCCCTAAAAAACTTGGCCACAAAGATGCTCGCGTCCACTATGCAAATCTCAAACAACAAACAGCAACCAACCCACCCCACCACCA
>NZ_JBEZFS010000098.1:0-2659 GCF_040649575.1 Nonomuraea sp. NPDC048916 | reverse complement strand
GGGCGGTCGGGTAGCCCTGGTGCATTGCTGCACCAGGGCCCCCTCAGAACCGGGCGTGCGAGTCGTCCTCGCACCCGGCTCAAGCAAGCCGCGAGGGCGGTGTGGTAGGCAGAAGTGCTGGTTGGCTGCCTGGGCCGGATGGGAGCCGGCGTCGGCAGTGGGTGTGTATGAGGCGAATCCGGTCCTTGTCCGACGTGCCGGCCCGTCCGGTGGTGGCGGTCTCCAGGGCTTGCTTGGTGATCGCCTTGCGGACGGTTTTGTGCCATTGCTCCCACTCGTGTGGGTGCGATGGTTCGTTGTCGGCGTGCAGGAGGTGGTCTCCGCAGAGCGGGCAGCGTGCGGCTTGTTTACGGAGTAGTCGCACGATGTGGTCGCTGAGCGGGGGCGTGTGCCTGCGCCGCCGTCTGGCCCAGTAGTCAGCCAGCGTGGGATCGTCGGGAGACGCCCTGCCGGTGACCAGCTGGTGCCGGACTATCTTGGTCCAGGCGAATTTCTGCAGGTAGGCGCCGCTGTCGCGGTCGCCGAAGACCCACATGTCGCCTCGGGCGGGGTGGAACCGGCCGAAGTAGCGAGCGGCGATCCACTTCCTCGGTTTGGTGCGGTGACGGCGGATGGCCCACTTGTAGGCGAGCTTCCACACGTAGTCGTCCAGCGCGTTGAACGTGGCGCTGGAGACCGCCGTCCGGTAGTAGGAGGCCCATCCGGAGATGATCGGATTGAGCTTCCAGATCAGCGCTGATGCCGAGGTGCCGCGCATCGCGTGGAACACCTCGCGTAACCGGCTCCTGATCCGCCGGACGGCCGCCGCACTGGGTTTGATGATCAGCTTCCCGTTGGGGTAGCGGCGAATGTTGAACCCAAGGAAGTCGAACCCTTGGCAGGCATGGACGATCCTCGTCTTGTCCTCGTTCAGGGCAAGTCCCCGGGCCTTCAGCCACTGGGACAGCTGTGCCGTGACCTTCGCGGCCTGCTCCTGGCTGTGGCAGGCAACGATGAAGTCGTCGGCGTATCGGCATAACACCGGGGTCCCGTCCACGGTCCAGCCCGCCTCCGAGCCGTGGGTGTAGTAGCGGACTCCGGCGGCCTCTTCCAGCCCGTGCAGGGCGACGTTCATCAATACGGGGCTGATCACCCCGCCTTGCGGGCTGCCCTCCTGGGTGGGGGCAAAGCCCGTACCGGCCTCGATCACTCCAGCTCGCAGCCAGCCCTGAACCAGGTCCCGCGCGGGGAAGGAGCCCAGGGCCGTCATCAGCTGGCTGTGATCGATCCGGTCGAACGCCGCCGTCAGATCCGCGTCCAGGATCCACAACCGCTTGGCGTTCTTGCCGCTCAGCGCGTTGAAGACCGCCTCGATCGCGTCGTGACAGCCGCGGCCCGGCCGAAACCCATACGAGCGGGCCTCGAAGCGGGCCTCCCATTCGGCCTCCAGCGCGTTCTTCGCCCGGGCCTGCAACACCCGATCGAAGATCACTGGAATGCCGAGCGGCCGTCTCTTGATCGTCGTACCGGCTTTCGGAATGTATACCCGCCGCACCGGCAGGGGCGTCCAGGACCTAGCCTCGCGTTGCACGCGCGCGATCAGTTCCGTCCTGGCCTGGTCGGTGAGCGCCACCTCACCATCCACCCCCGGCGTGCGGCGGCCAGCGTTGACCTCCGTCACCCGCTCCACGCTGACCAGCGTGTTGCTGTGACTGCGGAGCATCAGCTTCTGCAAATTACGGACCCTCTTCAGGTCCCCTTCCCACGCCGCCTTGAAGATCCTCTGCCTGAGCCGCCGTACGTTCTCCCGAGCCTGACCCATCCCGACACCGCGTGCCCGGCTGAGCCCGTCCCAAGAGGCGTCCGAGAGTCCGTTCACCATGACAGCATCGGCCGCACCATCGGCAGCGGCGGGCACCTTCATCATGGCGTCCAACTTGTCCCTCGGTTTCAGCGTCCATGACCGACGATGTCCATCGGCTCACCTGCCCACGTCAGCAACCTCCTCCAGGAGGCCCGGCACCGGGCTGGTGCCGGTATCCGGCCACTTATCCCCAAGGTCACGGCAGGAGAGCGCCGCTTGATCGACCTGCGGTTTCGTGTCGCCTTTCGGCCACCGGCATTCTGCTTCTTGGGCATCCTTGTCCCGGCCGGGCATCGGCTTCCCTCACGAGTCGCCTACCACGCCACCACACGTGACGGCGCGGACCCCTGCCGGGGTTTCCACGTTCCACTTGCGCGAGATACGGCCGGGTTGGGTGCCCCCTCTACTCCGGGGCGGTGGTGCTCACGCAACCGGCCAGCACCCACCGGTTGCCACCTGCCGCTTCCCAGCGGCCAGCCCTCAACCCCAGTCCTGCCTTCCATCATCCGGGGCTTCGCGTGACGAAGCGTTCAGGGATTCACTCGCGTTCACCCGTCCGGCCTTCCCCTCACCTGTAACTCCCGGATGGAATCGGGAATCCTTGGGCTCTGCCTCGGGCTTCGGACCCCGCCGTTACCAGCGACGCCCGCCAAGGCGGGGACGGGCCACAGAGCACAGACCCGGGACTACACCATCGACAACAACTCGTCGATCCTCCAATCTGCGAGTCCACTCGCAACAAGCGACCTCGTGTCGCACGCGCTGGCCGCGACCGGCCGAAGAGCCGCAGCGCGGCCAGCGACCGCCCGACGCGCG
>NZ_JBEZFS010000097.1:0-2935 GCF_040649575.1 Nonomuraea sp. NPDC048916 | reverse complement strand
AGCGGCGGTCCCATGCCGTAGCGTTCACCCGGAAGGTGCGTCCGTTCTGTGCGATGTTGTGATCTCAGCAATCCGATCATCGCAGGTCGGAGGCACCTTCTTTATTTATTGATCTTCACCGGGAAATACCGCCTGAATAGCTGAGGTCAGCGTAAGCCAGCACCTTGCACCGCTCCCCTGCCCGCCCGTCGTGCAGCAGCAATGACGGTCTCTCTCCCCACTCTGCACATGACTCACGTTGCGGCCCAACTTCGGCCGCCGCATCGAGTACAGGCGGACGACCTCCTCCGACGTGGCGCCGCCTATGACCGACGACCCCAGCGCGCTGCTCCCGCAGATCCGCCCGGCACACGGCGTTTGGATGGTGCGCGCGCTGCCCTGCAGGACGAAGGACGAGGAGCTCGTGGAGCGGCGGCCGCGGACAGCAAATGGGGTCATAGCGAGGACAGGAACTATTCGGCAGGGCCGGGGCTGGGCGGTGTAGCAGCGCGGACAGACGACCATCTTGGCGCTGCCCGGGACCTTCCAGCGATACCGGCACAGGCGCGTGCGTCGGCAGCGGATGAGCGTGTCGTTCGGTAGCAACTCGCCCACCTGGAGCGGGCCGGCACGGTCGCAGGGGGGACAGGTCCATTCCGGCGGTGTCTGGTCCTCGTCGACCAGGCACCCGTCGACGGTGGTGAACCGCACCAAGATCCGCAGCGGGGCCTCGCGTTCGCTGGCCGTGGTGCCGCAGGTCACGCAGCGCGCATAACGGGGATCGCCGGACAGGTGCCGATTGAGCGCGATCGAGATCAGCATGCGGATCACGGGGCGGCCCTGACCTTCCTGAAGGGAAACAGCGCGGCGCTTGGATCGTCATCGACCCGTCCGTCGTGACAAGCGGCGGCCACCATCGCCCGCCGCCGTACGGGCGGGCGGGTTGATCGCTGCTGTGGCCAACTGGTGCTTGGTGTAGAGCGAGCGGTCCGTCAGTAACAGAATGTAACCAGAGGCCGGTTCGTGTTGATCCCCCTGACGACCAGGACCAGGCTGAGCAGACTCCCGTTGGTAAGCACCGCGGCCAGCCGCCACAACGACAACGCGAGCACTGACCCACCGGACGATCTCTCCCCGGCGTACTCACCGGCCCGGTCCGGCCCGCCCTCAGCTCGGGCCAGCGGACCATCGCGGCCAGCATGCACACCGCATCACCCCACGCCGACAGTGACGGCTCGATCGGTGGAGGGTCTGGATCGAGAGCGACCAGCCATCCGGCCAGCGTGGCCCGCACCTGCTCAGCCCGGCTTCGGGCCCGCCGCCTCCAGGAACACACCGTCCACGGCGAGCGATCCAGCAGGCTGACGATCCGACCCGCCCCGTGCCCGGCCGCGGCCAACTCCAAGCCCTAAGAAGATTCGATTCGAGTGCGCCACGATCGACCCATGACACTCCTCACGTAAAGTAATCGCCATGTGACGATCGGCGACTTGACTGAGCCTGCAGACTCGCTGGTACTGTTAACAGCGATTCCCCTACCCGCTTCGGTGGGTAGGTGCAGGCCCCGCCTCCGGGCGGGGCCTTTGCGTTATCACCACTTGACAGGTCGGCGAATCTCTCCCGAGCCATCCTGGAGAACGTCGGGAAACTGCGAATCTTCGAGTGCCTTCGACTTGATCTGCTTGAAGAAGCGTGGAGACAACGCCAACAGGTCACGACTGCGAAACCTAGGGTTGTGCGGATTTACCAGCCCTACCGGGACGTCGAGATCTTCGATCAACATCCGGATCGGCTCTCTCAGGTCGGAATCGTTACTGACCACCACGGCCATCTCGCAGTCTTCCCGGAAGGCGTCCAGCAACAGATGGCTCGCGAGATTGACATCGGAGCCTTTTTCCTCGGTCTTGATCACCTTCACTGTGCGAGGACCCGAGGGATCGGGCGTCGCGAGTGGCATGCGCGGCTTGGTCTCCTGGAAATGCCCATAATGGACTGAAACGTGCGGGATGGTTCCCAAAGCGCGCAAGTACATGTCCTGGCGGGTCGGGCTATCAGGGTCTCCCGGCCGCGCTGTGATGCGAGCGGTGAAGTACTTGATCCGGTTGATGTCATCCCGGGGCAGAAGCTTAATGCACAGCGCAGAAAGATCCAGCCACTTGTACGACGTGCTGTCAATCCCCTCAATCTGTGGAGATGGTCCTATGCCACGGCGGCCCTCATCAGGGCTGATGATGCTTGCCTCTTCTCGATCATCTGGTGCTCGAATGTGACAGGCGGCTGCCCGTCGTTGGCGCTGTGCCTGCGTTTGACGTTGTAGAAGTCCGCGATCCAGGTCGCGATCTTCAGCCGGGCCTCCGCTCGGGTTCGGAAGTGCTGCCGGTGCACGAACTCGACCTTCAGGGTGCTGTTGAGCGATTCGGCGGCTCCGTTGTCGAGCGCGCACCCGACTCGGCCCATCGACTGCACCACCCCGTGCTTGCGACATTCGGCCTGGTAGCGGGCCGCGGTGTACTCCGACCCGCGATCCGAGTGGAAGATCACCCCGTCTACGTCGCCGCCCCGGGTCGCCACGGCCATTTGCAGCGAGGCGACCGTCAGCGCCGAGTCATGGTGCTCGGACATGGCATAGCCGAGCAGCCGGCGGGAGAACAGGTCCTCGACCGAAGCCAAGTACAGCGGCCCCTCATCGGTGGTGATCATCGTGACGTCACCGACCCACAGCACGTCCCGGGCGGCCGCGGTGAACTTCCGGCGCACCAGATCAGGCGCGGCCGGCCGCCTGCCCTGCCGGGTCAGCGAGCGCGGCTTTTTCGGCGCCCGTCCGGCTAAGCCGAGTTCGGCCATCCGCCTGGCCACGGTGTTCTCCGACACCCGCCAGCCCGCCTCGTGCAGGTCTTGGGTGATCCGCGGCGAGCCGTAGGTGCCGCCCGATGCCGCGAACAGCCGCTTGATCTCC
>NZ_JBEZFS010000096.1:0-3038 GCF_040649575.1 Nonomuraea sp. NPDC048916 | reverse complement strand
CAGCCGGTTGCCTTCATCGTCATCGATCTCGCGGACGCGAACCCGTTCAGCCACCACAGCAGTCTGAAACGATCACGCCGACCGAGGTGGGACCTTGATCGGCGTGCCGTTACGAAACAGGGCAAACCCGATCTGCTACGGCACTAGGGTGCTTATCGCATCCGGGCCTGGGCGGGTCTCCCGCTCAGGCCACTTTCATGTGTGGCCTGTGTCCTCCTCGCGGGGAGTGGCGTTCCGGTATCCACCCCTGAAAACGCGAAGAGCGTTTGTGCTGGACTGTCACCCTCCGGTTACGGAGAGTTCCGGCTACAGCACAAACGCTACCCCGTACCGAGAGTAACTGCTAGTACTTTCAGTACTACGACACGTACTTTTTCTACGCCCCCACCCGGTCGGCCAGCCCACGCAGCTCAGACGAGGCCGGATCCTGCATCGCCAGCAGATCAGAGACCAACTGACGGACGACGCGATGGTTGGGGATCTGCTCAGGCGTGATCGCCTCCGCCGCCAGCAGCGCGAACACCGCCTCATCGACCTGACGACGCTGAGCGTGCGCACGGGCCAGATCGATGTTCAGCCGAGCCCGCCGCTCACCCGACAGCGTCGAGGTGTCCACCGCGGACCCCACCCGCAGCGCGTGCCCGGCGTCACCCACCTCCACCGCCACGGCCACCTCATGCAGAGCGACGTTGGCCGGCCCGAACTCGGTGTTGTAGTCGTTACGCCCATCCCCGAGCCGTCCGGCCATCTCCCGGGCTTTGGCCAGATGCTCATAAGCGGTGTCGGCCTGGTTCAGCCGGGAGGCGGCCACGGCGCGTTGCAGCGTCAGGCCGCCCCACAGCGACATCGCCTCCGGCTTGCCCTGATCGGTCAGAAACCACAGCGCCTCGGCGGCGGTCCGCGCGGTCTCCTCCACCTGATCGAAGTGACGCGCCCCCAAGAAGACGAAACCCAGCCGGAAAGCACCGGCGGCCATCATCAGCGGATCACCCGCACGCTCGGCCGCGCCGATGGCCCGATCAGCGGCGATCCACGCGGCCTCCGGCTCACCCAGCTTCGCCAACGCCGCAGAGCACGCCTGATAGGTCACGGCCAGCAACTCGAACAACTGCGCCTGCCGCTCGGGCGGGGCTGAGCGGACCGCGTTCTCCAGCATCGGCACCAGCCCGCGCAGCAGGTCGGTCAGCTCGACATAGCGGCTCGCGTGCGCCAACTCCCACGCGTGATCGACCCGCGGCTTCAGCTCCGCGGTGGCGGGAACGGGCGTCGCGTGCAACATCGCCTGCAGCGAGTGAGCGCCGGACAAGACCAGGCGCAGCCCGGCCGTGCCGGGAACCTCCTCGGCGGTGGCGGCGACCACGGGCGCTTCGGCGGCCAGCTCCGACAGCGGCACATCAAGGGTCTCGGCGACCTTCTCCAGCACCGACATGCGATCGACCTTGCGCACGCCGCGTTCCACCTGGGAGAGCCACGCCACCGACCGGTCCACCAGCCGGGCCAGCTCCGCTTGCGACAGGCCGCGCCGTTTGCGTTCTTGGGCGATGCGCCGCCCGAGCGCGCGTTGATACTCGGTGCTCACGGCGTGACGCCCTTCCCGGTTTGCAGGTCAAGCCAGTCGACCTCGACCGAGGCCAGCAGATCTTCGCGCGCTGCCAGGAAGTGCCTGGTGTGCTCGGTCTGCTCGTGGGCGTCGAACGCGGCCCGGTCTCGATACAGCTCGTAGAAGATCCGCTGGAGCGGCCGGCCGTCCACCCGGTGTGAGGCGTAGACGAGGGTTCCCGGCTCGTGTCGGCGGATCGCTTCGATCGTCTCGGTGACGAGCTGGTCGAACGCCGTGGCGCTCGTGTCGTCCTTGCAGGTGAACCGGACCATGAGTCCGAACATGCACCCTCCTTGGTCGCCGCCCCTACCTGGATCGCTGCTCTTTACCTGACCAGTACTTATTGTGCGGCGCAAGTACATCGAATCACTTGTACTAGAAGTATGGTACCAGTACTTTAAGTATCGATGGCAGATGTCAGTGCTTTGAACTGCACGAACGCGAGGTACGCCGACATGATTCCAGCCCCGAACAACCAGGACAGCCACAAAGAGATCCACCGGTGGCGCCGCACCTTCCCCGGGACCCGGAACCAGATCCGCCGAGCCCGCCACTTCACCGCCGGCTACCTAACCGGACAGCACGAAGCCGACACCGCCCAACTCATCGTCTCCGAACTGGCCACCAACGCCATCCGCCACACCCACAGCGGAGCAGCCGGTGGCCACTTCCACCTCACCCTCTACATGGGCAGCCAACTCCTCCTCCTCGCCGTCACCGACGAAGGCGGCCCACTGACTCCCCGCATCCAGCACACCGGCACAGACCAGCCCAACGGACGAGGTCTGCACCTGGTCGCCGAACTGACCACCCGCTGGGGCGTCTACGGCGACCACCACGGCCACACCGTCTGGGCCCTGCTACCCCTCGCGCCGCCGAACCCCGCCGCCGCGTGAACCACTGCCTGTCGCCCCACATCCCCCCGCCACGACCAGGCTGCACCAAACTCGACTGGCTCCAACCACGCGGCGACTCACCATGCCGAGTCATCGCCTGGACCTGCGACTGCCAGAACATCGTCTACGAACTATGCGGAGCAGGCGGCCAGACCTACATCAAACGCACACGAATCGACGCCACCGTCACCCTTGAATCGCACCGCATGTACACACGCGAAGGATGGGCCACATGGCACGCCCTCCTCTCCGGACACGCACGATAGCCCTGGCAGTCCAACGGGCCTTAGAACAGTCGTCCAAGATTTAGGGCCGACCAAGATCAATTTTTGGCGCTCAGCCTGGATGAGAACTTTCTCTACGGTTTCAAGGCGCGTGCCGCCTACGGCGTCCCGCGCGCGTCGGGCGGTCGCTGGCCGCGCTGCGGCTCTTCGGCCGGTCGCGGCCAGCGCGTGCGACACGAGGTCGCTTGTTGCGAGTGGACTCGCAGATTGGAGGATCGACGAGTTGTTGTCGATGGTGTAGTCCCGGGTCTGTGCTCT
>NZ_JBEZFS010000095.1:0-4040 GCF_040649575.1 Nonomuraea sp. NPDC048916 | reverse complement strand
CTCATCGCGGCCCGTGGAACCGCCGCCCACCCGAGCGTCCCGGGCAGGCTGCCACGCCACCTATCCGCAGCGAACAGGACGACCAGGCAGAAATCTCCATCAGCCGAAATCGATCAAGAGGGACAGCCACCCCGTGAGTCATCGAGGTTGGTACAACCATGAAAGCGGAGGAACAAATGGCGCTTAGTCATGAAGTGAACAGAATTCGTGGCGCCATGAGTTCTGGCCGCTATTCCAGATTGTTGACCAGCATATCTATCAGGAATCTGAGAGGCTTCCCGAAGGAGGAAGCGACGCGCATTGATTTCCAATTTCCAGTCACTGCGATCGTCGGAGAGAATGGCACCGGGAAGACTACTGTCATCAAGGCGGCAGCATGTGCGTATGAGCAGGCCGGTGAAGGACGGTCCTCTTTTCAGCCTGGCCGGTTCTTTATGAACACCGCCTGGGACACCGTAACGGATGTAGAAATAACATGTCGCCTCAGCGAGCAAGCAAATCCGGTCACCATCCGAAAGCCAACGGACCGTTGGCGTATCAGTTCGGGTAGACCAAATCGACATATCTTCCTACTAGATGTTTCCAGAGTCATGCCTCTAGACGCTCTCATGGGGTATGCACAGGTGACCAAACGATCGAACAGGGAAGCTTCATCTGAAACCCTCGCCGAGCGCTCCATAAACGATCTCGGATACATCTTGAATCGAGATTTTTCTGCAGCACGCTTCGCTAGCACCACAAATTCTGACAGAGAGGTCGGAATTCTTGCTCAAAGATTTGGCGACTATTCAGCATTCCACCAAGGGGCAGGCGAGGCCGCCTCTTTGCAGCTATTCCGCACCCTGGAAAGAATTCCCAACGATTCACTACTTTTAATAGATGAAGTCGATGCATCACTTCACCCCAAAGCTCAACGAAGGCTGGTGCAGCAACTTCTTAAGATCTCCCGAGAAAAAGGGATCCAGGTCATTCTAACTACGCACAGTTCTCATGTGCTAGAGGAGATACCGCCAGAGGCACGCATTCTCCTGCAGCGGAATAGAGATAGAATCAACGTTATCCATGGCGCCACCCCAGAGTTTTGCCTCAGCGCTATAGACGATCGAACCCATCCGGATATCACGGTATTCTGCGAAGACGATCGAGCCGCTACCATGATCAGTGCTCTTGTTGCTGCGTCTCACGATCCATACAACGTGGAGACCTACCCCGTAGGCTCATATTCTGTGGTAAAACAGCTAGCGGATCTGAGTGCGAAAGGATCGCTGCCCTACCCTGCTGCAGGCGTCGTCGACGGCTCGAAAACCTACAACAGTTGCGTGTCTCTGCCAGGCAAAGAAGAGCCAGAACTCGTCGTTTTTCGCGACCTCAAAGAGAAGAATTGGCCGGATGTCGAAGAGCGGTTCGGCATCCGCTTTTCCGAAATGTCGTCAATTCTCGATGAAGCGATGCGTCGTCAAGACATACATGATTGGCCTCTGGTGGTAGGCGATAGGATCCGGCGATCAAAGGATGTGGTCTGGGATACCCTCGTCACGCTGTGGGTGCAGAAATGCGTAGACCAAGCGGTTATCGAGGAATTTTCGGCAGACGTTAGATCGAAGTCAAAAATTAGTCAACGGCAGATTTGAGTGTGACTGAACGTCATCAAGCCAATTAGAACGGGGGGATGGAAGGGGCGAAGCCGTGCAGAACTTGCAGCAAGGTATGGTCATCGCTCTTGTCGCTCCAGTGAACGATATCTACCTTTTTTAGCTCGTCCCTCGACCACAGAGTCTCCATGTAAGCAATGATGCCTGACGACGGCATCTCCTGAGCAACTATCACGAAACCCGCCATGTTGGCATCGCTCTCGCTCACGTCTTCAAAACGTCTGCGAAGTTGCTCTATCAGTGTGCGACGGTTGATACTCACCAGTGTCTCGATGGCGATCAGTCCATCATCTGTCTCTAGTGCGAAATCCAGCATACTCTTATCCATTCGCACCTCACGACGGATGTATCCAGAGTGCACGATTCTATTTAGGGCACCGTTAATTTGGCTTTCGTAGTCACGTTCAGTGGATGGCTTAAGCACTTCCCAGAATCGCCGAGGCTTTACTTGAGGGTACCCCGATAGAGTCCAAAAGATCTCCAGTCGCGGAGGCTCTTCTTCGCCCTTTCTAGCCCACTCCCAGCCGATCCGAGCGCCTTGCGCCAGCACGGCCTCGATGGCGTGGCGGGTTACTTGCTCGGATGAAACGCCTGTGGCGTATGAGCGCGACCGGACTAGCGTCTGGGCGCGTTGCTCATCGTCGTGAGAGCTTCCATCCCCAGAGGCGTTTAAGGGCTTGTCTGTTGCTTGTTGCGCCGCGGAATAGCCTTCGGATATCTGCCCTATCACTTCCTCGGCTTGGCGGATGGCTTCCTCGGCTCGGTCAAATTCTAGCTCTACGCCTGCCGCGCCAGCCTTTGTTATGCGTCCAATCAATTGCCCCAGCGATCCTTTGAATACTAATGCGACCAAGAATATTAAGGTCGGCCATATAAGTACTCTTATGTACTCCAAAACAAGTTTCCAGTCCATAGTCAGAGTATGACCTACAGCCTGCAGTGATGCTCCTTAACTGCAAACTTCAGGACTACCAGGGCTATCAGTCATGTCGGGCCGACCGTTGCCGCCATCGGGGCGAGGACCGCCTGCGCGACAGAAGGTCCCGCCCGATCTCCGTCGTCTCCATGGTTGAGAGCGTGGCCAGGGTCCATCATGAGAGTTGATCAAGTTTCAAGGGCAGCCTCGATTCGGAGATTGATCTGACCGTCGCGCCCATCGAGGCACTTGGCGTACCGCTTGAGGAGGACCTCCACGCTGTTGCCTGCGCGCTCCGCTACCACCGTCGCGTCGACGCCCGCGTTGAGCCACGTGGACAGGGCGGCGTGACGCAGGTCGTAGGGTTTTCCGGCGAGAGGTGAAGCGACCTGTTGCGGGGTCAAGGCCAGACGGCGGGCTTCTTCCCAGGCCCGCGAGTAGCTGGATGCGCCGAGGATGCCACCGCGTTCGTTCCGGAACAGTCGGCCATCCGGGGCCGTGCCGAACTCTTTAAGGTGCGTCCGCAGGATGCTCACCAGTTCCGGCGGGATGGGCACGGGCCGGACCTCTCGTTCCTCTCGCTGTTTGAGGCCGCGTCGGTCGTGCACGGTCCCGTCGTCAGTCCACTGCTTGCCGCTGCTCGGGCGGGTGACTTCGAGAGTGAGCAAGCCCCATCCTTCCTCGGGAAGAGCGCAGTCGGTTTCCCGGAGCCCGATCGCCTCGGCCGGGCGGAGGCCGGCGAAGTAGAGCGTGGCGAAGAACGCCACGAGGCGGCGGCCTCGCCCGCGATGCCAACTGCCGACGTAGGAGAGGGCCACAAGCAGTTCGCGGGCCTGGACCGGGTTGACCACGCATCTCCGGTCCACGGTGTTGTCCCTGGCCACCTTCTTCTGCTTGACGCGCTTGAGCGGGTTCTCGGCCAGCTCGCCGAGATCGATCGCGTACTCAAGCGCCGTGTTGAGGCCACGGCGTCGGCGGGCCGTCGTATCGGCTGCCGCGCGCTTGCCATCGCGCGTGAGGGTGAGCTCCTCGCACACTTGGCGCGCCACGATCGGGTCCGCGAGGTCGCTCACGTTGACGGTGCCCTTTTCGAGCAGGCGAACCGCGTAGTCGAGATGAGGCGGTGCCGGTTCGTCTGCCTGGCGCGGGATAAGGGCCCACTGCATCGCGGCCCTGATCTCTTTCTTCGAGAGGCCGGAAGCATTGTCAGTCAGCATGCCGAACGCGGCGACCGTGAGACTGTCCACGATGCTCTCGCGGGTCTTGGCGGCAGCGCCTTTCCAGCGCATGCCTACGTACATGCGGCAGAAGTCGTACCAGCTCAGGGCAATGCCGGTGAGTTAAGGCATTTGTGCTGGTGAGAGCGCTTTTCTTAAGATTGTGATCTTGTAGCTGGCCTTGGTGGCTGGTTGCGCAGTGTCACGCTTCTTGGTTGGAAAGGTGTTCTTGGCCGGCTTCTTGACACGCTCGCA
>NZ_JBEZFS010000094.1:0-4140 GCF_040649575.1 Nonomuraea sp. NPDC048916 | reverse complement strand
CCACATGCGGCGTCGGCACATCCACATGCAACGTCCGCGGCAACACCCCATGCCGCAACGCCAACACCATCTTGATCACACCGCCGACCCCCGCCGCCGCCTGCGTATGCCCCACATTCGACTTCAACGACCCCAACCACAACGGCCGATCCACAGACCGATCCGCACCGTACGTCGCCAGCAGAGCACCCGCCTCGATCGGATCACCAAGCCTGGTCCCCGTCCCATGCCCCTCCACCACGTCCACATCCACACCCGACAACCCCGCACTCGCCAACGCCGCCCGAATCACCCGCTGCTGCGACGGCCCATTCGGAGCCGAGAAACCGTTGGAGGCGCCGTCCTGGTTCACCGCGCTGCCCCGGACGATCGCCAGCACCGGATGACCGTTGCGCCGCGCGTCGGACAACCGCTCCACGACCAGCAACCCCACACCCTCCGACCAGCCGGTGCCGTCCGCCGCCCCCGCGAACGCCTTACACCGCCCATCAGCCGCCAGCCCACGCTGCCGCGAGAACTCCACGAACGTCTCCGGCGTCGCCATCACCGTCACGCCACCCACCAGCGCCAGCGAACACTCCCCCGACCGCAGCGCCTGCCCCGCCAGATGCAACGCCACCAGCGACGACGAGCACGCCGTGTCCACCGTCACCGCAGGCCCCTCCAGACCCAGCGTGTAGGCGATCCGGCCGGACGCGATCGACCCTCCGGCTGTCTGCCCTGGATAGTCGTGGTACATGACGCCGGCGAAGACACCGGTGGGGCTGCCTCTGAGCGAGGCTGGGTCGATCCCGGCCCGCTCCAGCGCCTCCCACGACACCTCCAGCAGCAGCCGCTGCTGCGGGTCCATCGCCAGCGCCTCGTTGGGGCTGATGCTGAAGAACTCCGCGTCGAACTCCGCGGCATGGCGCAGGAACCCGCCCGTGCGGACGTAGGACTTGTTCGGCGCGCCGGGTTCCGGGTCGTACAACCCCGCGATGTCCCATCCGCGGTCCTCCGGGAACGGCGTGATGGCGTCGACGCCGTTCGCGACGAGCTGCCAAAGGTCCTCCGGCGAGGCCACGCCGTTCGGATAGCGGCAGGCCATCCCGACGATCGCGATGGGATCCTCGTCGGTGCGCTCCTGCCGGGTGGCCGGCGGTCGATCGTCGGGCCTGGCGCCGAGGAGCTGTTCCTTGAGGTGCTCGGCCACAGCGCGGGCGCTCGGGTGATCGAACACCAGCGTCGAAGGCAGCCGTAGTCCCGTCGCCGCGTTGAGCCCGTTGCGCAGTTCCAGTGCCGTCAGCGAGTCGAAGCCCAGCTCGCGGAAGGCCTGGTCAGCCGGCACCGCCTCGGCCTCGGCGTGGCCGAGCACGGTCGCGGCCCGCTCGCGGACGAGCTCCAGGAGGATCCGGTCCCGCTCGCCGTCGGATGCCCCGGCCAGGCGCTGCGCCAGGAGGTTGCGCTGTCCCGTGGCGGCTGCCTGAGCCGTACGCCTGGATGGCGCGGGAACCAGACCGCGCATGATCGGCGGCACCTGCGCCGCGCGGGTACGCAGCGGCCGCAGGTCCAGCATGATCGGCGCGAGGACCGCTTCGCCCGAGCCGACGGCCGCGTCGACGAGCGCGAGCCCTCCGGCTGCTGACAGCATGCCGACGCCTGTGCGGTTCATACGCTGGACGAAGGCTTGCTCCAGCCGCCCGCTCATGCCGCCGGCGTCCGCCCACATACCCGAGGCGACCGAGGTGGCCGGCAAGCCGGCGTGCTTGCGCACCTGGGCCAGCGTGTCGAGGAAAACGTTGGCCGCGGCGTAGGCGGCCTGTCCGCCGACCGACCAGGTGCCGCCCGCGGAGGAGAACAGGACGAAGGCCGACAGGCCCGAGGTGAGTTCGTGGAGGTTCCAGGCGGCATCGACCTTGGGCCGGATGACCGCGTCCATCCGTTCGGGGGTCAGCGCGGTGAGAACGCCGTCGGCGATGACCCCTGCGGCGTGCACGACCGCGGTCAGCGGCCGGTCCGGCGGGATGGCGGCCAGTATCCTGCTCAGCGCGTTCCTGTCGGCGGCGTCGCACCCCACCACCTGCGCGTCCGCGCCTAACGACTCCAGCTCGGCGCACAGCTCGGCCGCGCCCTCGGCATCCATGCCGCGCCGCGAGAGGAGCAGCAGGTGACGCACCCCGTGGGCACGGACCAGGTGCCTGGCGACCAGACGGCCGAGGCCGCCCGTGCCGCCGGTGATCAGGACCGTGCCGTGCTCCGTCCACGGTCCCCGCCCGCCGTCGGCCGCGGCGCGCATGAGGCGCGGCACGAGGACGTCGGAGCCTCGCACGGCGAGTTCCGGCTCATCCAGCGCGAGCGCGTCGGCGAGCAGGCTGCCGCCGCCCGCGTCCAGGTCGGCCAGCACGAACCTGCCGCTGTTCTCCACCTCGGCGGACCTGACCAGGCCCCAGACGGGTGCGGCCACGAGGTCGGGAGAGGCGTCGCCGGGCCCGATCGACATCGCTCCCCTCGTCACCACCACGAGGCGGGAGGTCGTGAAGCGGTCGTCGGCCAGCCACGTCTGGAGGGTGGCGAGCGTGCGGTGGCACAGCTCGCGGATCCGCGAGGGCACGTCACCGCCGCCGTCCCCCCACACGGGCAGCACGACGACGTCGGGAACGGGTGCCCCGTCCCCGACGGCACTGCCCAGCGAGGCCAGGTCGGGATGGACGGCGGACACTCCAGGGATGCCCAGGTCGTCGTCGCCGACGACGGCCCACCGGCCGGGGGAGGTGTCGGACACCGTCCGGCGCTGCCAGGTCAGCCGCAGCAGAGACTCCCCCGCCTCGTGAACGGCCGCGCCCAGGTCGCCGGCCGACGCGGGACGCGCTGTCACGCGCGCCACGTGCGCGACCGGCCGGCCACTCGGATCCGCCAGCCGCAGCGTCAGCGTCTCCGGGTCCCGCAGGGTGACGTGCGCGCGCAGCCTCGTGGCGCCCGAGGCGAACAACGAAACCCCGCTCCAGGCGTACGGCAGAGCCGCCCGGTCGGTGTCGGCCACCGGGTCGTGCAGTGCGGCGTCGAGCAGCGCCGGATGGATGCCGAAGCCGTCGGCTTTCACTCCCTCGGGAAGGGCGAGTTCGGCGAAGACGTCCGAGCCGCTCGTCCACGCCGCGCGCACGCAGCGGAACGCGGGGCCGTACTCGAAGCCCTGGGCGGCGAGGCGGTCGTAGAGTCCGGCGACGTCGAGCGGCTCGGCCTCGCGCGGCGGCCATTCGCTCAGGTCGAAGGCGGGCGGCGGGGCCGCAGGCGCGAGCGTGCCCTCGGCGTGCAGCGTCCACGGCAGGTCCTGGCCCTCGGGGCGGGCGTGGATCGTGAGCGAGCGCAGGCCGTCATCGGCGGGGTCGCCCACTGCCACCTGCACCTGGATCGCGCCGCGCTCGGAGAGCGCCAGCGGGGCGCGCAGGTTCAGCTCCTCGACCTGGCCGCACCCCACCTGGTCGCCGGCACGGATGGCCAGTTCCACGAAGGCCGACCCCGGCAGCAGAAACCGGCCCAGCACGCGATGGTCGGCCAGCCAGGGCAGCGTCGCCCGGGACACGCGGCCGGTGAGCACGACCTCGTCGGCGTCCGCGAGGGGAACGGCGGCACCGAGTATCGCGTGATCCGTGACCTCCAGCCCGGCGGCCGACACGTCCACGGCGGCGGCGGGCGTCTCCCAGTAGCGCTTGCGCTGGAAGGCGTAGGTGGGCAGCGGGATCCTGCGCGCTCCGGTGCCCGAGAAGAAGGCCTCCCAGTCGACGGACCCCCCGGCCGCATAGTGGCGGGCGAGCCCGGCGATCAGGGTGCTCGGCTCGTCGCGGTCTCCGCGCATGACGGGTAAGCAGCCGCCGACAAGGGAGGTGAGCGCGCCACCGGGTCCGATCTCGAGGAACCTGGTCACCCCCATCCCCCGCATCGCCAGCACCGCATCATGGAAACGCACCGGCCGACGCACCTGCTCCACCCAATACCCCGCCCCACACCCCTCCTCCTCCACCAACCCACCCGTCAACGTCGACACCCACGGCACACGCGGCGCGGCGAACCCCAACCCCTCAACCGCCGCACCGAACTCCGCCAACATCGGCTCCATCAACCCCGAATGAAACGCATGCGACACCCGCAACGGACGCACCCGCT
>NZ_JBEZFS010000093.1:0-4263 GCF_040649575.1 Nonomuraea sp. NPDC048916 | reverse complement strand
GGCTCCCATCCGGCCCAGGCAGCCAACCAGCACTTCTGCCTACCACACCGCCCTCGCGGCTTGCTTGAGCCGGGTGCGAGGACGACTCGCACGCCCGGTTCTGAGGGGGCCCTGGTGCAGCAATGCACCAGGGCTACCCGACCGCCCGCACGCTTGCGATCACCAGGCGCCAGAGTACGAGAGACAAAGAAGCTGTTCGCCGGCATCATCGTGGTGACAGCCGTGACGATCGCTCACTTCAGTGCTGGTCGAGTGCCACTTTTGCGGCGGCTTCTGGTGCTATACCCCCTCAGACTTCGCGGCGCAGGTCATGGATACAAGATCCCTCAATGAAAGCTCGTGCGTAGCGCAGGATCCAAGCGCTTCCGGGTGTCGTTTTCCTGATCAATTGTTTTGTAGCCACCAGATGATTATGGCGACGATGGCGGAGCCGGTTGCTGCGGCTATGCCGCGGATGGCGGCGAACATGGCGGCGCGGCTCAGACGCCGTAGTGTCGCTGACCTGTCCTTCATGAAGAACCCTTCCTGGTAGGGACGACCCGTGTGGTAGGCATTGGCCTCAGGTTGTGGGAGTCGGAGTTCTGCCGTCTGAAAGTGCGGGCATTGCGGGCAAAATCCGTCCTACACTGCACGTCACAGGTCATCTGCTAGCGCCCGTTGCGGGCGGCGGGCACGATCCGGGCAGTAGAGAGGGGCAGACGGGATGGGAGGAGAAGCCCGCGCGCTATATGAGGCACTGCGGGCCTTGGAGCATCGTGCCAAGGTCGCACAAGGCACGGGATATTCGCGTCGGGAGATCGAACGCGTCTTGAAGGCAGAGCCTTACAAGGTCGTCTTCGATAGCCGGCGGATCAGCACCTGGCTACCGCAGAACCCCGACAAGGCGCAGGTACCGCGCACTGTCGATGCGGTGTGGCCCCTAGTGCAGCTATGGAGCTACTGGGCTGGTGATAGGACTCCCTCTCGCCGTTTCTGGAGCGACCTAGTCGAGGCTGCCCAATCCAACCGCAGCCCCGAAAGCGCAGCATCACAACCGCCTGGCTGGCCAATGACGAAGGTAATCGATCCATTTACCTTGGGGGTGCATCGAGCTATCGATGTTGTCTCTCCTGCAGCTGAGGCCGAACTGCCTGTACTGCCCACTTATGTCAAGCGAGCCCATGACGAGCAACTACACCAGATCCTGAAGCGGGCTGTCGGCGGACAAAGTGCGATAGCGATGCTCGTCGGTGGGTCTTCCACTGGCAAGACTCGGGCGTGCTGGGAAGTTATCCACGCTTTTCCAGCCGGGTGGCGATTGTGGCATCCGATTGACCTTACTAACCCCGAGGTCTTTCTCAAGGAGTTAACTCTGGTTGCCCCACGCACGGTGATTTGGATCAACGAAAGCCAACACTACCTTTTTACCCCAACCTCCGCGCTTGGTGAGAGAGTCTCCGTCGCACTCCGAGAGCTACTACGCGATCATGAGCGCGCTCCAGTACTCGTGCTAGGTACCATCTGGCCGGAATACTTCAATACTCTGACCACCAGCCCCGCTCCTGGAGCGGTCGATCCGCACCCTCATGCCCGAGCTTTGTTGACAGGCATGGACATTCCTGTCCCTACGACTTTCACTGGCATCGACATGGATACCCTCAAAGCCAAAGACCATAACGATGCGCGACTTTTTCACGCCATTCGGTTCGCTGAGGATGGCCATATCACTCAATATCTTGCCGGTACTCCAGCTCTACTGGAACGCTACCGAACGGCACCCGCGATAGCTCAAGCACTGATCCATGCGGCGATGGACGCCCGCCGTCTGGGCCACAGCTTCGCTCTTACTGGCAACTTTCTTGCACACGCTGCTCCGAGCTACCTCACCGATCAACAATGGAGCGAGGCGGGAGACGACTGGCTGGAGCAGGGCCTTGCCTATACTGCCAAACCCTGCCGCGGCGCTCGCGGACCGCTCACTCGAATCCGACCTCGTCCTGGAGCCCCCGTTCCTCCCCAGCCCCTCTATCGCTTGGCGGACTACCTCGACCAACATGCTCGCGGCGCTCGGACCTTCCTTTGCCCACCTGACGGTTTCTGGGCTGCCGCCCGCTACGGTGCTACCACCGATGATCTCATTGCCTTAGCCCGTGCCGCTCAAAAGCGGTGGCGTAATCGCTATGCGGCACAGTTGTATCGTCAGGCCGCCAATGCCCACCGCACTGACGCGCTACTAGCCCTAGCCCTGATACATGAGGAGTCTGGAGACTACACCGGGGCCGAACACCTGTATTCTGACGTTGCCAATTCGGGTAATGCTGCAGGTTTTTGGGGCTTGGCTCAGCTGAGCATGAAGATGGGTGACCATGCCAAAGCTGAAAGCCGCATCCGTCAGGCCGCAGAGGTTGGACATGGCGAGGCTCTGTTAACCCTCGCTCGTATGCAAGAAGAGGCAGGTAATACATTCGAGGCAGAGCGCCTATATCGGCAAGCTGCCGACACCGGCAATAACGTCGCTCTGCGTGCCTTAGCTCGGATAAGGAAACAAGCAGGAGACCATGTCGAAGCAGAGCGTCTCACTCAACGGGCGGCCAGAGGGGTCCAAACTTTTCGTCGCCGCAGTCTGGCTGATATCCAGCAGCGTCTTGGGGGGAAAGTCGAAGCTGAACGTCGCTTTCGCGAATACGTCACCGCTGGCGACAGTCATGCATTATCGATACTGGCTGAAATGAGAGAAGACGCCGGAGATCATATAGAGGCTGAGAACCTCGCCTACCAAGCCGCCGAGGACGGTTCCACTGAGGCGTTGATAGCTTTAATCGGTATCCGCTACAACGCTGGCAACCAAAAAGACGCAGAGCGCCTCGCCTGGCAGGCCGCTAATGCAGGCGACGCTGAGGGGTTAAAGGAGATAGCTCGAATTAGGGGCGAGGATCCTTACTGGCGCCAGATGCTCCAGTTCGGCTTAGAAGCTGACGGCTGTGTTTCTGATCCCTGGTAATGACCGATTTGGAGGCCGATAGCGTGCCATAGTTCGAAGGCTCGTGGCCCGGTCGTGTCATCCGTCGCTGGGCTCCGGTGGCTACTACATAGACGAAGAACGTCGGAGTCGGGCACCTGATCACGACCTCGGAAAGCGTCATCTATGCCACGACCTGCATGCTGCTCCTGCACCGCCTTGGCGCATCCTGATCATGACTTTTCAGGCACCCCCTAGTCCTGTTCTCCTCGCGCTCGATTTCAGACGCGAACCGTCTCCCATACACCGAGCAGGCCGCTCACTCTCTGGTCGTAGTCTGCCTAGAGGCTGATTACTACACCTGAAAGCGGAAGGTCAGGCTGTGGGGTCGGACCGAAGCGCGGTGTCAGCCTTGCGGCTGGTCCGTTTCTCCGGCCCGCCCTCCGAACCCGGCGTGCGACTCTCACCGCACCGGGCTCTCCACAGGTTCATGCCGCTGGAGATGGTTCTGTCTGCCGTGACCAGGGTGTCGGGATGTTCCAGGCGCGCCAGCGATACCGCGTGACCGGTAGCGATGCCGCGTCCAGCAGAACGATTCCCTGTGCGGAGATCTCCCAGCTGTTGTTGAGCAGCCGGGTCCGCACCTTCTTCCACGACATGCCACCGTGCCGCTTGCGCAGCCACCAGTAGAGGCGGTGCCAGACGTAGTGGCCCAGATAGCTGAACGTCCGTTTGGACGAGCCGTGCCGGAAGTAGTTGCACCAGCCCCGGATCACCGCGTTCAAGCGGATCAACAGGGTTCTCAGGTCAGGCTGTCCTGGGTGGATCAGCGCCCGCACCTTGGCGATCGCCGTGTTGATCGCCTTCTTGCTCGGGTAGGTGTAGACGGTCCACTTGCGGGTTCCTCGTTTGCGGCGCCGCTGGATGTGGTGCCCCAGGAAGACGAACCCGTCATCGATGTGGGTGACCGAGGTCTTGGCCTCCGATAGGCGCAAGCCCATCGGGGCCAGTACCGCGGCCGCCTGCTCCCTCAACCGTTCGGCGTCGTGGCGGGTGCCGTTGACCAGGGCGACCCAATCGTCGGCGTAGCGGACCAGCCGCCAGTTCGCCACCCCACGTTGACGCCGGTTGTCGCGCTGCCGGACGGTGGCCATCGCCTCCTGGTGCTCGGCCATGAACGGGAGTGTCTAATGAACGGCGGATCTGCTGATCAAGGAGAGACGCCAAGTGAGCGAGACGACGATCGAGCGCGAGTCCGTGGAGGAGCCGGTCGGCGAGGCCACGTCGGACGGGCAGTTGATCGCCATGCTGGTCGACCGGGCCCG
>NZ_JBEZFS010000092.1:0-4292 GCF_040649575.1 Nonomuraea sp. NPDC048916 | reverse complement strand
ACAGCACCTGAAGCTCCTGGTTGCGACGGTGATGGTTGTGGTGATCAACCCGTCTACCAGGAGCTTCTTTGCGCCACCTGCCGAACATCAGCATCGCGATCATGCTGTGATCAGGGCACGCGTCCAGGAGGTTGGAAAACGTTCACTATGTAGAACTCGAGCCAGCGGATGCTGGACGCTGATGCGGCTTATGACGATCTGGGCCTCCGGACGCATCGATGCACGGTAGTTGTCACCAAATCGGCGCGCTACTTGTCGCGAGCGCCAACTGCCAACCTCGTGAGCCGAGGCTCGATTGGCTGTCACCGCCGGTGCGGGGCGTGTCAGTCTCCGACGAACCACAGATAGCGGTGTGGTGCCTCTTGGGCGAAGCTGCACAGCTCGTGGAGCGCTTCGGCGAAGGCGTCGGTGATCAGCCCTGCGGGGAGTCGTGGTAGTTCGTCCAGCAGGGTATCGATCTGCCGATGATTGAAGATCGTGTCGCCATATGGGATCAGATGACCGAACATCGGAAACTGGGCCCGATCGAGGTTGGCCAATGCATCGCTCCAAGGCAGGCCGTGTTTGGTACTCGCCAAGATCTCGGGCCCGTCGCCACGAATCTGAAGGTTGATCATCGGGCAAGGATAGAGCTGCGGTGACAGGAAGCCTGCCTTTGTGACAACTACCGCGCTTCGGCTCAACTGATCGGCCCCACTGACAGCACGCCAAACTCCGCTGGGTAATTCACGCCATCAAGCCCGCAAAGTCACAGCCACGCTGTGGCATTGCGGGCCGCCAGGTCAAGCGCAGGTTGCCAAGAGCTCGGCGAGGCGCTCGGCCGGGGTGTCCCAGTCGAGCGTCTTCCGTGGCCTGGCGTTCAACTCGGCAGCGACGGCGTCAAGCTGCTCACGCGTGTGGACCGACAGATCGGTGCCCTTCGGGAAGTACTGGCGCAGCAGGCCGTTGGTGTTCTCATTCGAGCCGCGCTGCCAGGGGCTGGCCGGATCGCAGAAGTAGACGGGCATGTCGGCGGCGACGGAGAACTCGTGGTGTCGGCCCATCTCGCTGCCCTGGTCCCAGGTCAAGGATCGCTTGAGATGGGCGGGCAACGTGGCCATAGTCTCCACCAGGGCGTCGCGCATGCGCTCGGCGCTGCGGTCGATCGGCAGGTGGACGAGCATCACGTAGCGGGTGGTGCGCTCGACGAGGGTGCCGATGGCCGATGCCTGGTTCTTGCCGATGATGCAGTCGCCTTCCCAGTGGCCGGGCACTGCTCGGTCGTCGGCCTCGGCGGGCCGCTCGCTGATCATCACCATGGGCGCGCTGTAGCGGGGCTGGCGCTGCTGAGCCAGGCGGCGGGGCTTACGCATCGCGCGGCCAGTGCGCAGCGCCCGGGTCAGCTCGCGACGCAGCTCGCCGCGGCCCTGGACGTAGAGCGCCTGGTAGATGGTCTCGTGACACACATGCATCTCCGCACGCTCGGGGAAGGTTCTGCGCAGACTCTCGACGATCTGCTCCGGACTCCAGCGCTTGGTCAGGTGCTCCTGAATGTATGCCCGTAACTCCGGGTTCTGCCCGATCTTGCTCGGCTTGGGGCGGGGCCGGCGCGCGTCGGCACGGGCCTGGGCCGCGTGCGGCCGGTACTGGCAGTTGGTGGGGTGCCGGTTGCGGCGAATCTCCCGGCTGATGGTCGAGGGCGCACGGCCCAGCTCGCGGGCGATCTCCCGGATCGACGCCTTCTCCCGCACCCGGTCAGCGATGTAGATCCGCTCGTCTTCCCGCAGGTAGCGGGACACGTCAGAAGGGGGCACCGTCGGTCGTCTGACCGGCGGTGCCCCCTTCTTTTTTGCCTTGTTCGGCGCCGAGCCGTTCCTCCACCGCTTCCCGGTTCGGTAGTTGATGCCGACGATCCGGCACGCTTCCATGCTGCTGAAACCTTGATCCATAAGCCGGAAGTATTCCTCCCGCTCACGGGTCAGCTTCCGTCGCCCCTGGGGGGACCGGATCTCGCGGATCTCGAACTCCATCGCACTCCCCAAGCTGGGGTGTTGCGACGACCGCTAGAAGGGAGGTCACGGTGCGGGGCGTTCGAGCCATTAACGGGCCATTAGCCTGCGGGGGCCGTTCTTAAGCTGCCGTCGTCATCTCGCTTCTCACGCTTGGTTTGCTCTGCCTTCACTCTCGCGCTGAGCGCATCGGCGATCCTGTGGTCGGCGAGGCTCGCGCCGGACTGCGCCGCCAGCGTGTTGCCCGTGTGTCGGAGATTGTGGAAGTGCAAGCCCTGGATTCCCATCTCCTTGAGCGCGTCCGCCCACCGGGCCTTACGCCGGAAGTTGCCACCCCGCAGGAAGCCGCCACGCTTGCCCAGGAAGAGGAAGGCGTCGTCGGCCACGTCGACGAACTCGGCGAGGTGATCGGCCAGCGCCGCAACGATGGCCGAAGGGATGCTGACCGTTCGCCGGGCAGCCCGCGACTTGAGCGGGCTGAGGCGCATGCCACCGTCGTCCAGTTCGAGGAGCTGTTCCCGCACTCGGACCACCCGTCCTTCCAGGTCGATGCCGGTACGGCGGAGCGCGATGGCTTCGCCCCAGCGTAGGCTGGCGAAGGTGGCCAGCAGCACCAGGGCCTTAAAACGCCTGTCGGCCATCCGGTCGGCCAGCTCGAAGACCTGCGCCACGGTGAGGACGGGCCGCTCGGGCGTCTGCTCGTTGTCGGCGCCCTTGATGCGGCACGGGTTGCGGGCGATCAGCTTGTCCTCTTCTGCCGCCGTCATCAGTACGGCCCGCAGCAGGCGGCTCCCCTCTCTTGAATGACAGACATTTGACCTATTAAGTGTTGGTCTGAGAATACGTCTCGCTGCTTGGTGGGTCAAATGTCTATGTTGAATCGTTTGGTGCTCCGCGTGGGTCGGTCGAGCGTCTATGTCGATAAGTCTGAATCATTAGATTCGTCCCGGTGTGCTCAGAGGACACTTGTAGCCGTAGGTGCGGCTTTGCTCTATTGTCACGATCATGACGCGGGGTGCGTGGGGATGCTTAGCCGCTGTCGCTCTTCCACTTGTCGGAGTGCTCGTCTTGGTGTTCGCGTTCGTCATGCCGCCGGTTTGGCGTGACGACGACCGCCTCGATGCTCTGCTGGAGCGGGTGGTGGCCTATCCGCTCCCGCCAGAGACGAGCGAGCTTTGGGAGGAGCGCGAGACGGACTTCGGGCGGAGCATGTTCGGAGGCAACGGCGACTACTGCGATTACCGGATAAGGATCACCTTGCGCACTATGCGCGCGGAGGAGGAGATCCAGAATCACTATCGAAAGGCCACGATCAAAGGAGCCGAGGAGAAAGCGAAGATCTCTTTGTTCTTCGAAGACACCGAGGACAAGACAGGGCGCCGGGTCATTGTCGAGGTCACTGACAGGCATGGCAGCGACTGGGACTGGCGCTGCACGTAAGGACGAGCCCTCACGCGATCGGATAGGCGTCTTCCAGCTCGTGTCGGTCGGCAGGAAGCAGCACCTCGACCACGACCAAGGGCCGGCCGGAGGCGTCGCGAACCGCGCCGAAGACGGCCAGGAGCGGCGTGTTCTTGGGCATGCCGAGCTGCTTGGTCTCCTCTGCTGTGGGCATACGCGCGGTGATCTGCTCCACGATGTGATCGAAGCGAACACCCTTACGTGACTGGAGATGCTGCCTGATGCCCTGAGGTAGTGGCTCACCACTGGTCAGATCGGTGCCCTCCGACAACTCCAGGGGCAGCCACAGCGAGACCAGTTCTGTCGGCTCACCGTCGCGGACGACCAGGCGCCGGCGCAGAAACGCCTTGCTCTTGGGCCGCACATCAAGCAATGCCGCCACACGGTTCGGCACGGCCACTGCCCCGGCCTCCACCAGTTCACCGGGAGCATCGGTCTCCGGGTTGGTGAGGTACGCCTGACCGGGCCGGTTCGCCTCCATCGAGGCCATGGCGGGTCGGCCGCGCACGAAGCGGCCCTTGCCCTGCTGGGACTCGATCCAGCCCTGTTCGCGCAGCACGCGCAGCGCCGCGACCACCGTGGGGCGCGAGACGCTGAACTCTTGGATGAGCTGGTGCTCGCTGGGGAGGAGGGAGCCGGGTGGATAGGTTCCCGACTCGATACGCCGTTGAAGGGCCTGCACAAGCTGGGCATACTGGGTCTTCTCGTTTGACCGGGGTGGCGCTGCCGCTTGATCGCTCTCCGTGACCGCATGGCCGTCACGGAGGGTCACCAACGCCAGCAATCGGGAACAGGAAACGCCCGCGACCTCTAAGATCACGATCTTGTCTAGGGAAAGTGATC
>NZ_JBEZFS010000091.1:0-4430 GCF_040649575.1 Nonomuraea sp. NPDC048916 | reverse complement strand
TACAACGTCAAACGCAGGCACAGCGCCAACGACGGGCAGCCGCCTGTCACATTCGAGCACCAGATGATCGAGAAGAGGCAAGCATCAACGGCCCTGATGAGGGCCGCCGTGGCATAGGACCATCTCCACGGTTTGAGGGGATTGACAGACTCTAGTACAGCCCACTTCCCCAAGGGCTTCCATAGTGGCGATTATTCGCTCGCACGAAGTATAGGCAAGCCAGCCGTCAAATCCGTTGGGTGAGACCTGTGTGTCAATCCACGCAATATTTGATAGAGCGCGCTCTGCAGAAGAAAGCTCGACTCCTGTCGCTGCTTGGTTAGCGAGATTTATAGCGATATCCAGCATCTTGCCGTGGGCGTCACCCATGCTAAATCCTGCTCCTTCAGGCTTAAGCTGAATGCATTTGTTCTAGGCCAAGGATTTTGGCGAAATCTTTTGAGAATCCCACGATGACCTCATCGGTCCCCACCCGAAAAGACTCAGGGCCTGGCCAGACTGGTGCCGCGGCAATGAGCCAGGCAGAGCCGGTCGAGAAGTCAAGCCGGACGGCGGTCGGGCACTGCACCGGGCCCAGGTCTCCGATTGCCTCGTCCCAAAGGATCTGCGCTCCCGTGATTGGCCGCCTGGCTAGGTTCACCCATTGGGGGTGTGTGGTCACGTCCCACCCGGGCGGCCCGTCCGGTTCTCCCACGTTTCGCAGGTGGACGGACATCGGCGAGGGGAAGATCTCCAGGCCGTAGTGGGTGAAGGAGGAGCCCCAGACGGCTGAGTAGACCTCCGCGTCCGTCATGGTCAACTCCACTCCCATCACGGGATGGTGCCAGTCGCCGTAGTCCCAATCCTCGATGCGCTCGTTGTAGTCGTGGAGGCCGTAGTAGGTCGCCTTCTCGATCTGGCGCCCGACCAACTGGCCAGCAACAGCCTCGTACTCAGCCACGTTGCCCAGTCGTCTTGGGTCATAAGTCATGCGCGAATTCACCTCCGGGACATTACGACAACGCCGTTGCGTTTGGCTCTGCGGCTGCTGGTCAAGGGGGGCTTGAACGAGGAAACGGGACTCCTGTAGATCAACGATCGGCGAAGAAAGTCGATCAAGTCCAGGAGTCCCGTTGCAGGAGAAGTCTGTCATCACCCGGACGATCGAGGTAGCCGGGGGCGTGTACGCGCCGGGTCATCTCGGTGAGTTGACCCGGTTCGTGGACTTCGCGCTGGTGGACGCGGTGTTGGAGGAGACCGGGACACGCGAGCGGCGGCTTCGGCTGCTGCCCTCGCGGGTGGTGGTTTACTTCGTCCTGGCGCTGGCTCTGTTCGAGCATTCTTCCTACCGTGCGGCCTGGGGCAAGCTGGTCGCTTCCCTGGAGGAGCTGGGGCTGGTATGGCCGAGTACCTCCTCCCTGTCGCGGGCCCGGCGCCGGCTCGGCTCGGCACCCCTGCGTCGGCTGTTCGAGGCCCTGGCCGGGCCGGTCGCCCACCGGGGCCAGGTGGGCGCGTTCTATCGCGGAATGCGCACCGTGGCCGTGGACGGCACCAGCCTGCATACTCCCGAGGAGGAGTCGATCACCTGGCGCTACCTCAAGCGGGTCGGGGAGAGGCTGGAGTTCGGCTATCCGTTGCTGCGGCTACTGGTCGTGGTCGAGTGCGGCACCTGGGCCGTGCTGGCTGCTGCCTTTGGTCCCGAAAGCGAGGGCGAACTGGCCTACGCCAGGCGCCTGTTGACGGCCTTGGACCGCTCGATGCTGCTGCTGGCCGACGCGGGCTTCGACGCCTTCGAGTTCCTGCGCGATGTCGGCGCGGCCGGTGCGCAGTTCCTGGTACGTTCCTCCGCCCGGCGCTGCCCGACCATCCAGCGCCGCCTGCCTGACGGCTCCTACCTGGCTCGCCTGGGCTACGGCACGCTGCCGGTGCGGGTCATCGAAGCGTGGATCACGATCACGCTCGCCGACGGCACCGTGCGCCGCGAGCAGTGGCGGCTGCTTACGAGCCTGTTGGACCACCAGCGCTACCCTGCCCGCGAGCTGGTGGATCTCTGCCACGAGCGCTGGCAGGCGGAGACCACCTATTTTTCGATCAAGGCGACGATGCTGGACGGCCGGGTCCTGCACTCGCGTAGCTTGGACGGCTTGGACCAGGAGGTCTACGCGCTGCTGACGGTCTACCAGGCCCTGATCCGCACCGCCGCCGACGTCGCGGCCAGCAGGCCGGGACTGGACATGGACCGGATCAGCTTCACGATCCTGCTGGAGACCGCGGGCGACCTGGTCGCCGCCGCCAGTGCCGTCTGGCCCGCCGAGCACGCCACCCTCATCGGCCCAATCGGCCGTGCGGTGCTGCGCGGCCTGCTGCCCGCCTGGCGTCGCCCTCGCGTCAAGGCCCGCAGCCGGAAGAACCCGACCAGCAAGTACGGCCCGAACGCCGGCCAGCACCCCGCCATCACGCAGACCTACACCTTCCATGCCCAGGTCACCGTCATTGAAGACGGACTTGCACCTCGCCCACGACGCTAAACGCAACGGCGTTGTAGGAAACATCAAAGCCCAGGTACCGAACCAATCGGTTTACCTGGGCTTTCACGGTGAGAGCGGGTGACGGGAATCGAACCCGCGCTGTCAGCTTGGGAACCGGCTACTGATCTTGCCATGCTGAGCTGGGAAAACGGGGATGCAGGTCAGCACGGATCGCTTGCCCGTGAGTGACCGTGAGAGACCGCGACTGCCCGCCTGTTCTGGCACGGATCTGGCACACGATCGATGCCTCCATGTTGTGGCATTGTTGGCCGAAGCTGGCAGCATGCAGCCTTATGGACGTGAACGACTTCAGGCTCTTCCTCCCACGGTCCCGCACGCGGAGTGCAGATCATGACCGAGGATGAGGTCTTCGAAGCGATACGGTCAGACCCTGGGCCCGATGTCCTACCGGTGGCCTCGTCCGAGGCGGTCGCTGAAGCTGAAGAGGCCATTGGGTACCCGCTCCCTCCGCTGCTACGGCGGTTGTATCTGGAGGTGGGAAACGGAGGTTTCGGTCCTCGGGGTGGCATCATCGGTGTACGGGGCTACGACTTCTGGAGAAGCGATATCTTCCCGGACATCACTGAATCGGCTGTGGAGTTTCACACCGATTCCTACGGACGACAGGCAGGCATGATCCAGCTGTTGGACTGGGGATGTGCGATCGCGTCACTACTGGATTGCAGTGATCCTGAAGGCGCGATGTGGGGATGGGATCCCAACCTGTGCTGCTTGGATCATGCGCTCTTTCCTCAGGACATCACCTTCGCGTCGTGGCTCGCGGAGTCGATTGGCCGCGACTTCGCCGAGCCCTTCTATGACGGTTACTTCGAGGTCTCGCCACAAGATGAGCCAGGGAGCGCGGTGAGCACCATCGGAGAAGAGGATGAACCGTGCATGTGGGTGCCACCCGTCGGGGTGAAAGGCAGGAAGGCCGGCATCTGGGAGCGCCGTCACCAATCCGATGACTGACGGGTTGGGCTTCGTAAGCGAGTGCGGGGCCTAGTTCGGGAGGAGCGCTTCCACCAAGATCTGGCCAAGGCGATCAAGAAGCATCAGGCCTCGGATTCCGTATTCGGCCTGGACCATCACGCTGAGAGCGGGTGACGGGAATCGAACCCGCGCTGTCAGCTTGGGAACTCTTTCAAGATCACAGCATCTGACCAGGGGAAACGCTGACCTGGGCCGATGCCGGTCGAGTGACCGTGAGTTCCCGCAACTCCCCGTTGATCGCCGTCCGAACGGGCACGCAGCGGGCACGGCCTGGCGGACCGCACGCACTCCGCTCGCTCTGCTCAGGCATCCACCGCAGCACCTACGGCCTTCAACAGCATGCACGTACATGGCGTATCACCCCGAAGCCGGAGCGCCCACCGGAGAGTGGCTCGTGATCGTAAGGGGTTGGACAGCACCGCTGCGCGGGCAAGTAGATCCCGGCATGGGAACCGACATCCACGGGTTCGTCGAGTGCCGCACGTGGACACATGGGCTCGACATAGGTGAGTCCGCTTGGTGCGCCGCCATCTCTCTGTCGATGTTGGGAGTGCACAGAGACTACGACGCCTTCGATTGCCTCTTCGGGGTTCGCAGCTCAGGCGACTGGCGGCCGATCGCGGCTGATCGCGGACTCCCCCAGGACGCATCGGAGACCGCCAGAGCGGAATTGGCGCAATGGGGGGAAGCCGCCTTCGGCGTTACTTGGTCGGGCTGGGAAGAGGTCACTGCGATCGATTGGGATGAACCGGCCCTCCATCCGACGAACGTAGCCCAGTACCGTGTCAATCCCCTCAAACCGTGGAGATGGTCCTATGCCACGGCGGCCCTCATCAGGGCCGTTGATGCTTGCCTCTTCTCGATCATCTGGTGCTCGAATGTGACAGGCGGCTGCCCGTCGTTGGCGCTGTGCCTGCGTTTGACGTTGTA
>NZ_JBEZFS010000090.1:0-4490 GCF_040649575.1 Nonomuraea sp. NPDC048916 | reverse complement strand
CGGCCCCAACAACGTCGTCATCGCAGGCGACCACCACACCACCCTCCAGATCGCCGCCCACTTCCAAGCCCAAGGACGCCACACCCACCGCCTGAAGGTCTCCCACGCCTTCCACTCCCCCCACATGGACCCCATCCTCAACGACCTCCAAACCATCGCCCACACCCTCACCCACCACCCCCCGCACACACCCCTCATCTCCACCCTCAACCCCGGCCACAACCCACACACCCCCGACCACTGGCCCCAACACGCCCGCCACCCCGTCCGCTACGCCGACGCCATCACCCACCTCCACCACCACGGCGTCACCACCTACCTCGACCTCGGCCCCAACACCACCCTCGCCACCCTCACCACGCTCACCCTCACCCACCTCACACCCCACGACCACCCAACCCCCGCCGTCCTCCCCCTCACCCGCCCCCACCAACCCGAACCCACCACCCTGCTCACCGCCCTCAGCCACGCCTACACCCGCGGCACCCCCCTCACCTGGAACCACCCCCACCAACCCACCACCCCCCAACCACCCATCAACCTGCCCACCTACCCCTTCCAACAGCAGCGATTCTGGCTGGACAAGGCGGCGACCCCCCAGGACGCCGCAGGTCTGGGCCTGGAACCGACGGTCCATCCCCTCCTGTCCACGGCCACCCAGCTCCCGGACGGCACCCACCTGTTCACGGGCAGGCTCTCCCTGGAGACACATCCCTGGCTCGCCGACCACAGCGTCGCCAACACCACGCTCCTCCCCGCCACCGCACTGCTGGAGCTAGCCCTCCACGCCGCAGAACGGACCGGCTGCGAGGAGGTGGAAGAGCTGGTCATCCACACCCCGCTCGCCTTGGAGCCGCAACAGGACCTGCTGTTGCATCTCACCGCCGGCCCCGCTGACGTCACAGGACGGCATGCCGTCGCCATCCACAGCCGCACCGAGGACGGCCAGCCCTGGATGCAGCACGCCTCCGGCGTCCTGGTCCGGAGCAGTTAGCACAGCAGAACACCGCGGCCAGGAGCCTCCACCATCCGCGGTGCCGCATGCGCTCAGCGGTGCCGCATGCGCCTATTCGGGGTCTTCGCCGAACGCCTCACGCAGGAGCTCGTCGATCCCCATCGACCTGATCGCTTCGCTCCGGTCTCCATCGGCCTCGCTCCGATCGGCGCCGGATTCGGCGAGACCCAGCAACGCCTCCAGCAACCCGGCGTCACGGAGCTTGGCGACCGAGATGGACCCGATCGTCCTGCGGATCGCGTCGTCGTCCACCGGAGCCGCCGGCTCGACCGGTGTGTCGACGGGCCCCTGCTCCAGCGTGAGTTCGGCCAGCAGGTGCTCCGCCACCGCCGACACGTTGGGGAAATCGAAGATCAACGTGGCTGAGAGGCGCAGCCCGGTGGCGGTTTCCAGGCGGTTCCGCAACTCGATGCCGGCCAGCGAATCCAACCCTTGATCCATCAACCCGGCGGTGAGGTCCACGGCATCGGGCTCGGAGTGGCGGATGGTCGCGACATGGGTGCGTACGAGGTCCTCGAGCACCTCTCTGCGTCGCGCCGCGTCATGCCCGGCCAACCGCTGCCACAGCCCCGCCGTACCGGACGAAGCCCTTTCCGTGGAAGGCGCGGCAGGGACGGGACGCGCGGTGGGGGTGGGATGCGTGGCCGGGACCACGGCGAAGTCCCTGAGCAGCGCGGGCACCTGGTCGTCCGAGGCGCCCAGAGCGGAGCGCTCGAGCCGCATGGGCACGAGCACCGGCTCGTCGATGCCCAGCGCCTGGTCGAAGAGGCTCAGGCCCTCGGCCGTGGTGATCGCGGGCATGCCGAGCCGGCTCATGCGAAGCAGGTCGTCCTCGCTCACCCCCCCGCCGAGGCCGGTCTTGGCGGTCCACAGCCCGTACGCCAGCGAGGTCGCAGGAAGGCCGAGTGAGCGCCGGTGGACGGCGAGCGCGTCCATGAACCTGTTGGCCGCCGCGTAGTTGGCCTGCCCGGCGCCCACCACCAACCCGACGAAGGACGAGAACAGGACGAATGCCGTCAGCGGCGCGTCCTGGGTCAGCTCGTGCAGGTGCCAGGCCGCGTCCATCTTGGGGCGCAGCACCGTTTCCAGCCGCTCGGGAGTCAGCCCGCCGATCGTGCTGTTGTCGGCGACGGCCGCACAGTGGACCACCCCCGTGAGCGGCTGCCGCAGGGAGGCCAGGAGGGCGGCCAGCGCGTCTCTGTCGGCCACGTCGCAGGCGGCCACCGTGACGTCGGCGCCCAGGGCGGCGAGCTCGTCGCGGAGGTCCCGGGCCCCCGGCGCGTCGATGCCGCGGCGGCTCGTCAGGACCACGCGCCGGGCTCCGTGCACTGACACCAACTGCCGGGCGACCAGCGCGCCGAGCCCGCTCGTGCCGCCGGTGACGAGGACCGTGCCGTCCGGGTTCCACCGGGGCGATCCTGCGGCGTCGGCGGGGACATTCGCCAGCCGGGGCACGTGGATCCGCGAGCCGCGCAACGCGGCCTCCGGCTCTCCCGAAGCGGCGAGCGCGGGCAGCAGCCGGGCCGCCGCCTCCGAGCCGTCGGTGTCCACGAGGACGAACCGGCCGGGGTTCTCCTCCTGAGCTGCCCGCACCAGACCCCAGAGCGGCGCCTGGGCCAGGGACGGCGATTCGTCATCCGACAGCGCGACCGCGCCGCGCGTCATGACCATAAGGCGGGAGCCGGCGAGCCGGTCTTCCTCCTGCCAGGCGCGCAACGCCGCGAGTGTATGCAGCAGTGCCGTACGGGCACCTGGCAGCACGGGACCGTCGTCCGGCGGGCACGCCAGCAGCACGACCTCAGGGGCCACCAGCCCGGCGGTGATGGCGGCGCCGACGGCGGCGACGTCCGGGTACACCGGCATCCCGCCCGCCGGCCCGGTCAAGCCCGCGGCGTCGCCCACCACGGCCCACCGTCCGGGCACCGCCTCGGCGGCCTGGCCGAGCGGCAGCTGGTTCCACACGAGACGGAACATCGACTCCAGTTGCCCGGCGCCCGATGACGCGGCCGCGGCGGCCGCGACCCTGGCGGCGGTCACAGGGCGGACCACGAGCGACCGGATCGTGGCAACGGGCGTGCCGACGCTGTCGGCCAGCTCCAGCTCCACCGCATCCGTGCCCGCCCAGCGGAGCCGCGCCCGCAGCCGCGAGGAGCCCGCCAGGTGCAGCGACACGCCTGACCACGCGAACGGCAGCTGGGAGGTGCCGGTGTCCTGCGGGCGGCGCCCGCTGAGGAAGTCGCTCGCGCTCAGGACGGAGTCGAGCATCGCGGGATGGATCCGGTACCGCGCCGCCTCGTCACGGGCCTCTCCCGGCAGCGCCACGTCGGCGAAGACCTCCTCGCCCAGGCGCCAAATCCTGCGCAGCCCGCGGAACATCGGCCCGTAGTGCAGCCCTTCACCGGCCAGGTAGTCGTAGACGTCGCTGATGTCCACCTCTTCCGCGCCGGCGGGCGGCCATGCGCCGACTGCCTCTCCGGCGACCGCGGGAGGTGTGGAAGAAGCGGCGAGGAAGCCGGTGACGTGCCGCGTCCAGCGCACCGTCGGAGCGGCCGTCTCCGATCGCGAATACACCGTGATGGGCCGCCTGCCCGTGGCGTCGGCCATGCCGACCACGGCCTGGATGGCGGTTCCGCTCTCGGGCGACAGCGGCATCATCGCCTCGATCGTGAGCTCCTCCACCAGGTCGCAACCCACTTCCTCGCCCGCGCGCAGCGCCAGCTCCACGTAGGCCGTGCCGGGGAGGATCAGGGTGCCCAGCACATGGTGATCGGCGAGCCAGGGATGCGTTTCAACCGACAGCCTGCCCGTGAGCGTCACCTGGTCGGCGTCCGGAGCGACTACCACGGCGCTGACCAGTGGATGCCCGGCCGGCGCGAGGCCGTGGGCGGACACGTCGCCGCCCGGCCGGGGCGGCACGTTCAGCCAGAGCTGCCGCTTCTCGAAGGTGTAGGTCGGCAGGTCGACACGGCGCGGCCGGTTTGGGGCGAAGTACGCGTCCCAGTCGACGCGCGCGCCGGAGACGTGCAACCGGGCCAAGGCTTCCAGCAGGGTCTCCGGTTCCGGCCGGGTGCGGCGCGAGGTCGGGACGAGCACGCGTGGTGTGGAGAGGCAGGCTTCCGTGAGGACGGTCAGCTGAGTGTCCGGTCCCACCTCCACGAAACGGGCGACCCCTTCGTTTTCCAGATGCTTGATCGCTTCCGCGTAGCGGACGGGGTGGCGGGCGTGTTGGGGCCAGTGGTCTGGGGTGTGTGGGTTGTGGCCGGGGTTGAGGGTGGAGATGAGGGGTGTGTGCGGGGGGTGGTGGGTGAGGGTGTGGGCGATGGTTTGCAGGTCGTTGAGGATGGGGTCCATGTGGGGGGAGTGGAAGGCGTGGGAGACCTTCAGGCGGTGGGTGTGGCGTCCTTGGGCTTGGAAGTGGGCGGCGATCTGGAGGGTGGTGTGGTGGTCGCCTGCGATGACGACGTTGTTGGGGCCG
>NZ_JBEZFS010000089.1:0-5036 GCF_040649575.1 Nonomuraea sp. NPDC048916 | reverse complement strand
GGCCAAGAGCGCGCTCGGCCGGTGGGCCCGGGCCGAGGAGATGGCCGGGGCCGTGGTCTACCTGGCGAGCGACGCGGCCAGCTTCGTCACCGGCTCGGTCCTCTACGTGGACGGCGGCTGGACCGCGGTCGACGGCCGCTTCGACCCGCCCAACTGACCCCCACGGTTCGGCCCACCCAACTGACCCCACATCCCCGGCCCGGGCGGCGGACACCGCCGTCCCGGGCTTCTTGAACTCGACTGCCTTGACCCTGGTCGCCTGGGCCGAGTCGGGGACGTGGCGGGCTGCGGGAGAATGGCGGGCGTGAGGATTGGCGCCGTTGTGAGACCGCTGGTGAGTGGGGCGACCTATCGACGGGGGGTCCACCTGCTGCTCGGCGGGGTGCTGCTGCTGCCGTACCTCCTGGTGGCGTTCTTGCTCGTGCAGATGTTCACCCTGCCGGACGCGCCTTACGGGCTGCTGGTGCTCGTGCTCGCCCTCGTGGTCGTGATCGGCGTGGTGCCGCCGTTCCTGCGTGGGACGAGGGCACTGGAGATCGCGGCCGCGCGTGCCCTGCTCGGCGTCGCGCTGCCGGATCCACCCGTGACGGCGGAGTCCGGACGGGAGGCACGGGAGACCCGCCTGAGGGCGGCCCTGTGGTTCGCTCTTCACCTGGTCGCGGGCGGGGTCGTCGCGCTGCTGATCCTCATTCCCCTGGTGATGGGCGTGACGTTCGTCGTCCAGTGGTTCGGCATCGCGGGAGGCTCGCTGGATGGGCTACGAATAGGGCCACTGGACGAGTACGACACCGGGTGGCTGTCGCTGCTCGGCGTGGCCATGCTCGCCGGGGTCCTGTACGCCGTGGCGGGGCTCGGGGCGCTGGCGGCCGTCATGGCGCCGGTGCTGCTCGGGCCCTCGCCGGCCGAACGCATCGCGGCGCTGGAGGCGCGGACGGCCCGCCTCGCCGAACGCAACCGGCTGGCCCGCGAGCTGCACGACTCCATCGGGCACGCACTGACCGTGACGATGCTGCAGGCGTCCGCCGCGCTGCAGCTCCTGGACTCCGACCCGGAGTTCGCCCGCGGCGCGCTCCAGGCGATCGAGGAGACCGGGCGAGCCGCGACGGAAGACCTCGACCAGGTGCTCGGCATGCTGCGCGAAGGCGAGCGAGCCGACGAGCCGGGCCGTCAGCGAGCCGGTCACAGGACCGACGAGCGAGGCGGTGCGCGGGCCGACGGGGCGCCGCGGCACGGGCTGGGTGACCTGGACAGGCTGGTGGCGCATTCGCGCGGAACCGGCGTCGAGGTGGACACCGAGATCGAGGGCTCGGTGGACGACCTGCCCGCCCTGGTGTCCCGGGAGGGATACCGCATCATCCAGGAGAGCCTGACGAACGTGCTCCGGCACGCGGGACCGGTTCCGGTCACGCTGCGCGTCGCCGTGGACGGGCCCATGCTGACGATCGAGGTGTCCAATCCCGTAGCCGCCTCCCGTCCACGGCGCGAGGGCGGGCACGGGCTGAAGGGCATGCGCGAACGCGTCACGCTGCTCGGCGGCACGGTGGCGACCGGCCCCGACGGCGACCGCTGGCGCGTCTCGGTTCGGCTGCCGGCACTGGAGGGAGATGCATCGTGACGGCGGTCCGGGCACGGTCACTGCTTACGGAAAGGGAGGAGCCGTGACGATTCGGGTGGCGATCATCGACGACGAGGAACTGGTCCGGGTGGGGCTCCGGGTGATCATCGACGCGCAGTCCGACCTGGAGGTCGTCGGGGAGGCCGCCGACGGTGCCGAGGTGATGGCGATGGTGGCCCGCACCCGTCCCGACGTGCTCCTCATGGACGTGCGGATGCCCGCGATCGACGGCATCGAGGCGACGCGCCGGCTGCTCGGCGCATCGAGCGAACCGCCGCGCGTGCTGGTGATCACGACCTTCGAGAACGACGACCACGTGTACGAGGCGCTGCGCGCGGGCGCCAGCGGGTTCATCCTCAAGCGCACCCGGCCGCCGGAGGTCGTGGAAGCGGTGCGGGTGGTGGCACGCGGGGAGTCCCTGGTGTTCCCGGCGGCGATCCGGCGCCTGGCCGGCGCGTACGACCGCGGCGGGATCGACGGGCCGGCCGCCGACCGGCTCCGCCGTGCCCGCCTGACCGAGCGCGAGGAGGAGGTTCTGCGCCTGATGGCCACCGGCCTGTCCAACGCCGAGATCGCCGCGCGGCTGGTGGTGGGGGCCGAGACGGTCAAGACCCACGTCGGCAACGTGCTCGCCAAGCTCGGAGCCCGCGACCGCACCCAGGCCGTGATCGCCGCCTACGATTCCGGTTTCGTCAGCCCCATCCACTGACCCCCGGACCTCCCTCCAGCACGTCCCCGCCACTCCGGACCTGTCCCGCGACGTGGTCGCACAGCGCGTGCAGGGCGTCGCGGGCGGGGCCGTCAGGCAGGGCGAGAAGGGCCTGCTGGGCCTGGCACGCGTAGCGCTCCGCCTCGGCGCGGGTCTGCGCGAAGCCGGGCGATCGCCGAACCAGCCGGGCGACGGTGGCCCGTTCACGCGCGTCGGTGATAGGGCCGGCGGCGAGCATCCTCCGCAGCCGCGCCGAGTCCCGGCCCTCCTCGGCACGATTCCGGCCAGCGCTCCAGCCCTGGACCCAGCCCTGGATCCGGCCCACGCCCAGGCCCGGGATCCGGCCCACGCCCAAGCCACGGATCCGCGGCCGGATGGCCCGCAGTACCGGCAGCGTCGCCACGCCTTCACGCAGGTCGGCGTTCGCGGGCTTGCCCGTACCAGCGGCCGGTTCGGCGAGGTCGAGCAGGTCGTCGGAGAGTTGGAACGCGATGCCGAGCGCCTCCCCGTAGGCGCCGAGGGCCGTGGTCGCGTCGGCGGGCGCCCCCGAGGCCCGCGCGCCGAGCCGGGCGGCGAGCGTGAACAGGGCGGCCGTCTTGTCGGCGATCACGCTCATGTAGTACCGCTCGGGGTGGGGGTGGCGGCCGGCCTCCACGGTCTCGCGGAGCTGGCCGGTGACCAGCCTGGTCAGCATGCGTGCCTGCTCGTCCACGGCGTCCGCTCCGAGCGGGGCCGCCAGTTCGGCCGCCCTGGCCACCAGGTAGTCACCGGCGAGGATCGCGACGCGGTTGCTCCAGCGGGCGTTGACGCTGGGCACGTCGCGTCGCGTGGGCGCCTCGTCCATGACGTCGTCGTGGTACAGCGAGGCGACATGCATGAGTTCCACGGCCGCCGCCGCGCGTACGACGTGCGGATGGTTGTGGTCGCCGAACCGCGCCGCGAGCAGGACGAGCGCTGGGCGCAGCCGCTTGCCGCCGGCGGCGAGGAGGTGCGTGGCCACGGTGGTGAGGAACGGGTCGTCCGGACTGTGCAGCGTGGAGCGCAGCAGGTCGTCGACGTCGGCGAGCGACCGCCGCGTCCACGCCGCGAGCGCGTTGTCGGAGATGGCCCAGATGGTCGGCACGGTCGGTACCTTCGGCATGGCCTGCTCAGCCCTGCCGTCCGCAGGTGCCGCACGCGCCGCGCCGCCGCACGTGGTACGCGTAGGTGGCGACGGCGAGCGCGACGCCCCACAGTGGCCACAGCGCGTGCGTGGCGACCAGGATCGGGCTGTAGTCCCCCATGAGATGTTCGACCTCGGGGGCGAAGATGATCCCGAGGCCCCCGGAGATCACGATGGGGACCACGTACGCCGCCGGGATCACCGCGAGCTTGATCGGGACGCGGCGGCCGGCCAGGCCGATCATCCAGCGGGGGAAGACCTCGCCCCAGCGCTGGACGAGCCCGAGGGTGAGGATCGCGCCTACGACCGCGAACGTCGCGAGACCGGCACCGGCCCAGACGGCGCCGCTGTCCCACAGGTCGTTCAGCATCTCGTCGCCGATGCCGAGCGGTACGCCCGCCAGCCAGGCGTAGCGGCTTACGGAGTAGAGCAGGGGGATGGCGACGGCGACGATGGTGGCCCGGCGACCCCACGCGGCGATCCGCAGGCGGTCGGCGCCCGAGAAGTCACGGTCGCGACCGCAGCGGGCGCAGGAGTCCCGGCTGCGGCGCTGCCAGGAGAGCACGGCGAACGCGACGAGGAATCCGCCCAGCAAGCACCACACCTGGTTGCCCAGCGACCAGGTGAACACGGTCCCGTAGTCGATCCCCTGCGGCCAGCCAAAGGGGGCGCCGAGGATGAGCATGGGCGCGTACCCGGTGAGGGCGAGGACGCTCGCGGTCGGCACGAGGACCAGCAGGGCGATGGCGACGGCCCAGCCGAAGCTCAGCAGAACGGCCCGGCCCGCCCGCGACGGCCGTACCGCGTGCGGACCGGCCATGGCGAGGCAGGCGACCGCGGTGGCGAGCAGGACCGCCGCGAAGAGGGGCGCGCCGACCTCGGGCGGCAGGTCCCGCAGTGGCCCCGTCCCGCCTTGCGGGTCGTCGCGCCCGAACGGGAATCCGCTGCCAGTGATGGTCCAGATGAGCGCGACGACACCGTAGACGGTGGCCCAGATCGCCGCGGCGTAGCCGACCCATCCCGAACCGGTGCCCGATGCGGAGACCGGTGATCCGGCGATGGCCGATGTCTCGGCAATGGAGGGGACGGGCCGGTCGGCCGAAGTGAGGGGTGAGGATGACAAGATTGCCCCCTTGGTGAGAAGTGCATGGAATCTCGCACTCCCACGCTCCTCCCGGCCGTGCCCGGACGACTCCCCCCGCGGTGGGAATCCCGTCCCCCGCACGGGGGAACCCGGTATGCGCCTGGTCAAAGTCAGGGGCGGATGATCGCATCCTGGTGACGGTGAACTCCTCGATCGCGAACCGCCGCCGTCTCCCGGGGCCTGGTGTACTGGTCAGACCAGTCGCTCACGGAGTGGTGGAGACGCCGCTGACCAGCCAGATCAAGGCCCACCCCACGTAGTACGACGCCTACGCGGCCAAGAGCGCGCTCGGCCGGTGGGCCCGGGCCGAGGAGATGGCCGGGGCCGTGGTCTACCTGGCGAGCGACGCGGCCAGCTTCGTCACCGGCTCGGTCCTCTACGTGGACGGCGGCTGGACCGCGGTCGA
>NZ_JBEZFS010000088.1:0-5042 GCF_040649575.1 Nonomuraea sp. NPDC048916 | reverse complement strand
GGGGGTCACGGTCATGTCCCACAACCGCACCGTCCTGTCGTAGCCGCCGCTGGCCAGGGTTTTGCCGTCCGGCGCGAACGCCACCGAATAGACCCCGACCTGGTCGCTGGTGAGCTTGGCGATTTCCTTGTGGGGGGTCACGGTCATGTCCCACAACCGCACCGCCCCGTCTGCGCCGCCGCTGGCCAGGGTTTTGCCGTCCGGCGCGAACGCCACCGAGAAGACCCCGACCTGGTCGCTGGTGAGCTTGGCGCTTTCCTTGTGGGGGGTCACGGTCATGTCCCACAACCGCACCGTCCTGTCGTAGCCGCCGCTGGCCAGGGTTTTGCCGTCCGGCGCGAACGCCACCGAATAGACCCCGACCTGGTGGCCGGTGAGCTTGGCGATTTCCTTGTGGGGGGTCACGGTCATGTCCCACAACCGCACCGTCCTGTCGTAGCCGCCGCTGGCCAGGGTTTTGCCGTCCGGCGCGAACGCCACCGACAAGGCCCTGCCCTGGTCGCTGGTGAGCTTGGCGATTTCCTTGTGGGGGGTCACGGTCATGTCCCACAACCGCACCGTCCCGTCTGCGCCGCCGCTGGCCAGGGTTTTGCCGTCCGGCGCGAACGCCACCGAATAGACCACGCTCTGGTCGCTGGTGAGCTTGGCGATTCCAGGGAGGGTGGCTGCGGCTTTGAGGTTGTAGGCGGCTTGTTGTGCGGCGGGGCTGCTTTTACTCAACGAGTCGTCGCTGATGCTGCCGGCGGCCATGCTCAGCTGTTTTGCCTGGAGGCTGTCGTCCGTGGTTTCGCTCTGGTTGCTGAGCAGGGCGACGATGGAGGTATCGCGTTGACGTACAGCTTCTAGTTGGCTGCGCTGGATGATGATCGTGGTGGTGGCCAGGAGTGCGACCAGTACCACCAGGAGGGTGGTGCTGGCGCGGCGGCGGCGGGTCCGGCGTTGCGCGGCGTGGGTGCCGGCGGCCAGGAAGTCGCGTTCGGCGGGTGTGAGGGGTAAGGGGAAGGCGGGGTCGGCGAGGCGGGCCACGGTGGTTTCCAGCAGGCTGCCGGTATACAGGTAGGACGGGTCGCGGGCAGGGGCCCATTCGGCGGCGGCGGCGCGCAGCCGGGTGTGGATCAGGCGGTCGGCGCGGGTTTGGGCCAGCCATTGCTCGGCCAGCAGCGGCCAGGCGCGCAGCAGTACCTCGTGGCTGATCTCCACGGTGTCGGCGGCCAGGGTGAGCAACCGTTCGGCGGCGAACGCCTCCAGCACCGTCGCCACCTCGCGTACATGCTCGGGAGCTTGGCTGTCGGTCAGGGCTGCGCGGGGCACGCGGTCGGCGGTGTCGGTGCCGTCGCTGCCGGTGGTGGCCAGGCGCAGGAAGATCTGCCGGGTGAGGTCCTGCTGGACGGGGGTGAGCCGGTCGTAGACGCGTTGCGCGCTGTCGGCCACCGCGCCCTCGATGCCCCCGGTGCGCTCGTAGTCGGCCAGGGTCAGCATCTGGCCGGTGCGGTGGCGCCAGGCCTGGTCCAGCGCATGGGACAGCAGCGGCAGCGTCCCGGCGCCGCCGGCCGCCGCGGTGGCGGGCGGACCTGTGGAGGTCGGGCCGGGGGCTGCGGGCCGGTGGGTGCGGATCTCCCGCAGCAGCGTCTGGGTCAGGTCGTCCTGCACCTGGGAGCCGGCTTGGCGGGCCGGTTCGGTGATGGCCAGCCGTAGCTGCCGCTCGGTCATTGCGGTGAGCAGGTGACGGTCCTGGACGGCTTGGGCCAGCAGCGGGTAGTCGGCGCAGCGGGCCTCGAAATCGGCCCTCACCACCAGTACCACCAGCGCCGCCGGCCTCTGGTCCGGACCGTGCCCGACGGTGGCGGCGGCGTGCAGCGCGGTGATAAACGCGGCGCGCTGGCCGTCATCGGCGCATTGGGTGAACAACTGCTCGAACTGGTCGATGAGCAGGACCAGCCGCCGCTGCCCGTCCGGTTCCGGGGCGGCCGGCCCCTGGGCGGCCGGTTCCGGTGCCGCCGGGTGTGCCGCAGAGAGGGCTGCTGAGGGGGTTGGTGCTGGGGGGCCGGGTGCGGCGCCGGCGTGCAGGGCGGCCTGGCGGGCGGTCAGCGCGAACCCTTCCGGATCGCGGGCCAGGGCCTGCCGGACCGTACCGGCGTCGGTCCCGGCCAGCGCCGCGACCCGGACCGCCAACTCCTCCAGCGGGCTGCGGGTCGGGGTGAACAGCAGGCAGGGCCAGCCGGCCGCGTGCGACGCGCCGTCCAGGCCGCTGCCGCGCAGCCGGGGCAGGATCCCGGCGCGCAGCACAGAGGACTTGCCCGCGCCGGACACCCCGGAGACCATCAGCAGGCCGCCGGCCGCCGCCTGGCCGGACAGCCGGGCCAGGAGCTGGGCGGTGACCTGATCGCGGCCGAAGAAGTAGGCCGCGTCGCGTTCCTGGTAGGCGTTCAGCCCGCGGTATGGGGAGTCGACCGCGCCGCGCACGTCCGCCAGCGGCGGCACACCCGCCGGGTCGCTCCAGGTGAGACGGCCGTAGCTGTAGATGATCTGGGTGTTACCCTCCCCGATCTGCACCCCGGTCGCGGTCCGCGCGTCGACCACGTACCGCCGGCCGTCCCCGCCCGGCGCCCCGGACGGCTGGCCACCCGGCTCGGCGGTCGGTTCGGCGGTCGGCGTTGCGGACGGCCCGGCGGGAGGTGCGGACGGGCCTGGAGGGGGCTGCGGGTCCATCGGGGGCCTCGTGTCTGCCGGGGTCGGGCCGGGTCAGGCGGGGTCGGTGGGCGGGTGGAAGGTGTTGTGCTGGGTGAGGTGCTCGCCGACCTGGACGGCCTGGGCATGCCGCAGGTCCACCACGTACTTGCCGGTGCCGGTGGACGGCTCATCGGTGTCACCGGGCCGCGGGCCGCGCTCGTCGCCCCCGTTGCCGCCCGCGCCGGCGGGTGCGGGGGCCGGTCGCCGGCCTTCGGCCGCCACCTGCGGGGCCTGCTGCTCGGCTGCTGCCGTCTCGGGCGGGGCGATGGCGGCCGGGATGCGGTCGGCGCGCCTCTGCGCGCGCAACGCCAGCACCGCGACCACGAGCCCGGCCGCGCCCAGCAGCATGCCGGTGAACATGCCGATCACGCTGGCCCGCTGGTCCAAAATGGTCAGATCCAGAGGACTGCGAAAGAACCACAGCAGCCCCGCCACCAGACAGGCCGCCAGCACCACGAGCGCGATGATCGCTATGCCGTGCCACAGCCGCGAACCCGTCGCTCGTCCCGCCTCGGGCGTCGTCTTCGACATGCCTCCAGAGTGTCCCCGAACCGGCGCGAGTGGGGCTGAAAGTAGCAAAGCGTTACAGTCGGCGGGACCGTTGGTTGCGGGACAGCCTGGAACCCGCTGGATGAGGCAACGCCGCCTGGCCCTGCGCAACCTCATCGGCGACGCCTGTACCACTCTCGGCGGCGTCGGCACCTTGAACACTGCGAGGATCAGCCAACGTGGCACACGTGAAAGAAAAGATCATCTCGCGCTGACCTGCGAGAAGAGGCCAGGAACCTAAGATAACCATCGATGAGGCAGTAGCGGGCGGCGGTGCGCACGCTGCGCCAGCAGCCGCCGATCTTCATCTGCAGTTTGACCATGCGCTGTGGCTGCTCGCAGGGGTTGTTGGTGAAGGGCACGGCGAAGTCGACGCTGAACCGCCAGACCTGCGCGGCCCGGGTCTGCAGCCGTCGTGCCAGCGTGTAGCCGGGATGTCGGCCGCTGGGCCAGTCGCGGTGGGTGTTGGTGGCGATGCCCCAGGCCACTGCCTGGTCATAGCGGGCGCGCAGCCCATCCAGTAGGTCCGGATCCAAGGCGGTGGCGCCGTCGGCGCGGGCCTTGGCGATGGCGGCCTTGGCGTCGGTCAGCGCGCTCATGACCGGCTCGGTCCAGCAGCGCTGTACCCGGCTGCCGTCGGGGTCCAGCTCGCCGATGCCGCGCAGCGATCTGAGCAGATGCGCGCAGCACAGCTGCACTGCGGCCAGGTCCTTGTCGTACTTGGCGTAGCCGGCGTAGTCATCGCGGACCAGCGTGCCCGGGTAGCCGGGCAGAATCTCGAACCCATCGAGGGCGTCATGGCCGCGGTTGTCGGCGGCGCCGAACCACAGGAGCCGGTCGGCGCGGGCGGTGTAGACATACAGCAGCCGATCGTCATCGTCGCCTGCGACGCGGGCCGGGGTCTCGTCGTGGTGCAGCACCGGCGCGGCCCGCAACGCGTTCTTCAGCGCGGTCTCGAAGCCGGCCAGCCGTGAGGCGACGCGCTTGACCAGCCCGCCGGTGAACCCGGTCGAGACCGGCGCGTCCAGCAGTACGCCCATCAGGTCGGCGGCCCGGCTGATGCTCATATGCCCGGCACACGCCAGCAGCGCGGTCGCGGCGCGCACGTTCGGGCCGTAACAGCAGGGCCCGGCCAGCCCCGTGGGGGTGGCCGCCCGGGTCGTCCGGCGGCAGGCCGGGCAGGCGACCTTGAGCATGCGGTACTCGGTGACCCGCAGCTTGACCGGCGGGGTGTCGAACACCTGCACCCGCGCGCCGACCTTGCCCCGCAGGCCGGCCAGCGCGTGGCCACACCCGGCACAGCTGGGCGGGCTGAGCACGGCGACCTGATCGGGGTCGGTCCGCCAGGCCAGCGCGTGACCATCATGCCCCGGCTGCCCACCACGCGGCCGGGGTGAGCGCTTCTTGGGCTTCTTGGCGCGCTTGGCCCGCGCCGCTGGACCGTCCGAGCCCGGCGGCATCGAGGAGTTGGACGAATCCATCCCCACCCGCCGTTTCAGCTGCTCGACCTCGGCCATCAACGCGGCGATCACAGCGTCCCGCTCGGCCAGCGCAGCCAGCAGTTCCTCACGACTCCAACTCGCGGGATCGGGGGTCACCTGAGCTTCCCCTCATAACGTGGAGATCGAACCGGGAGAGGTTTGGTCGTGGCTGGAAGCACGAGGCGTCGCTTTGATCCGGAGTTCCGGGCTGGGGCGGTGCGGATCGTCAAGGAGACCGGCAAGCCCGTCGCGCGCGTTGCGCGGGATCTGGGCGTCAACGAG
>NZ_JBEZFS010000087.1:0-5198 GCF_040649575.1 Nonomuraea sp. NPDC048916 | reverse complement strand
AGGGCGATGTTGATCGCGGCGACCTGCCGGTCGCTGCCCTGGATGTCGCTGCTTCGCGTGGCGATCTGCTCCGACAGTGACTTCTGCACGGTGTGCAGCCGGTCGACGGTCTCGCTGATGGACTCGAACCAGCGGTTGATGTCGTTGGTGGTCGTGGTGTCGAGCCGCCGCAGCGACGCGCCGGAGTTGTGCAGCTGCAGTGCCCGGCCGACGTAGAGCTCGGCTCGGCCGATCTTCACGCTGGCGACCGTGTCGTCGTAGAACTGGCGCTGGGCCGGCGTGGCGACGGCGCGGAACGAGGTGCGCTCGCTGTCGCGCCGGGAGCGGGCGTCGACGAAGGCGTTGAACTCGGGTCCCTCGAACTCGCCCCTGACCAGCGCGATCATCAGGAGACCCCGCTGCTTGGAGGCCTCTTCCTCCGCCCGCGCGACGGCCCGCAGGGCGGCGCTCGTGGCGACCAGCCGCTCGTCCGTCGAGCCCTGGCTGAGCTCGTCGAACAGGCGCAGCATGTCGGCGGTGACCTCGGTGTACTTCTCCATCGTGGGCAGGGGCGGCAGCTGCGTCTTGGTCACGGTGTCGCGGAGCGAGGGAAGCTGGTCCAGCCGGGTGCGGATGCGCGCCAGCGAGTTGCGGCCCAGCTCGGACAGCGACGGCTCGGCCGTCGCCGCGATCGTCTTCGTGCGGCGCACGCTGGCGTCCACCACGGTGTGCTGGGTCTCGAGGCGTTGTGTCTCGGCCGGTCGCTTTCCGGAGGCGACGTAACGCGCGGCCAGGTCCCGTTCGAGACCCAGGTCGCGCGAGAGCTCGCCCAACTGCGCCACCAGGGCGCCGACGTTGCCCAGCTTCTGGTACTGATCAGCGCTGCTGATCGAGGTGGTGACCCGCAGCGCACCCAGGAGCACGGCGACGATCGTGGGGATGGCGATGAGGGCGATGAGGCGAGTGCGTACGCGCCAGTTGCGCAGAGCGAGCGGGCTACCCGACTTGGGCAGGGGCTCGGCCGGCGCCGCGCCGGTCGTGGACTCTCGCGGCGCGTCCGGAGCCCTGCCACGACCGGAGTCGGTCGTCGTTGTCCTCACTTGTGGCAACCTCTCGCCATGGGCCTGCTTCTGGGGTTAAGAGCGGCTTCGTCACGCCGACGGGTGATCGCAGGCAAGTTCGGGCCCAATTTGAGCACAAACCTCATAGTTGAGCCAACGTCTCACACGTATTCAACCGTTCCAAGGGAGGCCGTGTTCATGCGGCTAGTCCACGCACACGGAGCGCTATCATCGCAAATTCGGACATTCCGACATTAACCATGCTTTAAGCGCATATTTTCTGCTATGGGGCAGTTACGTCATATTACACAGACAAAGTAACGTCTTGGCTGACCAGCCTTCAGGTCCAATCTTTCCTCCGGTACGCTTCCAGCTCGTCATCTTTCGATGTTGATCTCCAGAAGCTTCCCCGGGTAGGAGACCCCCCATGACACGCACTTTGCGCTGTCGCGCCCTCGTTCTCGGCGCCGCAGTCGCTCTATCCCTGGCCGGTTGCGGCGGGGACAGCGAGCCGAGCTCGTCCGCCAACAGCAACGGCTTGGAGAAGACCACCATCAAGGTCGGGGCACTCCCCATTCCCGACGCTGTGTCCATGTATATCGCCAACGCCAAGGGCTTCTTCAAAGAAGAGGGCCTGACGGTCGAGCCGGTCACCATCACCGGTGGCGCGGCGGCGATGCCGCAGATCAAGAGCGGCGCCCTGGACATCTCGCAGACCAACTACGTCTCGACCATCGTGGCCACGAGCAAGGGCGAGAAGATCAAGCTGGTCGCCGACATGTACCAGGCCGGTCCCAACACCTTCAACATCATGGTTCCCAAGGACTCGCCGATCAAGACGGTCGCCGACCTCAAGGGCAAGACCGTGCTGGTGAACAACCTCGGCAACATCGCCACGCTCGCCGTGGAGACGCAGCTGAAGGTCGCGGGCCTCACCAAGGACGACGTGAAGTTCGCCGAGAAGCCGTTCCCGGACATGGGCAACGCGATCAGCAGCGGCCAGGCCGACGCGGGCTGGATCACCGAGCCGTTCATCACCGCCACCCAGAGCGGGCTGGGCTTCCGCAAGCTCGCCGACACGATGACGGGCCAGACTGAGGACCTTCCCATCGCCGCCTGGATGGCCACCGATGAGTGGGCCCAGAAGAACCCCAAGACCCTGGCCGCCTTCCAGCGGGCGATCGCCAAGGCCCAGGAGCTCGCCTCGAGTGACCGCAAGGAGATCGAGGCCATGCTGCCCACGTACACGAAGATCGACGCGAAGACCGCGTCGGTGATCACCCTGGGCACGTTCCCGAGCGCGCTGAGCGAGAACCGCGTGCAGAAGGTGGCCGACCTCATGCTGGAGTACAAGTACATCGACAGTCCGGTCGACGTGAAGTCGCTCCTCGTGGCCCCGCCCGCGGGATGACACGTGCGCGACTGCTCCGCGGCGCCGCCGGCGCCGCGGGGTTCCTCATCGCCGGTGAGCTGTTCATTCGGTTCGGCCTCAGCGAGGGTCTGGTCTTCCCGGCGCCGTCCACCGTGCTGTACGAAGCCGCGCGCCTGGTCGTCGACGGTGATTTCCTCGACGGAGTCCTCACGACCCTCATCAACTGGGCGGTCGGCCTGCTGGTCGCCGTCGCCGTGGCCGTCCCGGTGGGAGTGGTGCTCGGCGCGCTGCCACCGGTGGAGCGCGCGATCAGGCCACTGCTGGAGTTCCTGCGCCCCATCCCCTCCGTCGCGATCATCCCGCTCGCGATCCTGCTGATCCCGGTCGACGAGATGATGAAGGTGTCGGTCATCGTCTACGCCTCGATCTGGCCGATCCTGATCAACACCCTGTACGGCATGCAGGACGTCGATCCCCTGGCCAAGGAGTCGCTGCGCAGCTTCGGGTTCGGGCCGCTGTCCGTGCTCGGACGGGTCAGCCTGCCGAGCGCCGCGCCCTTCGTCGTGACCGGGGTCCGGATCGCCACGGGGATCGCGCTGATCCTGGCGGTCAGCGCCGAGTTGCTCGCCGGAGGGGCCTCGGGAATCGGGGTCTACGTGATCGAGGCCAGCAGCGGCAACCGGACCGACCTCATCCTCGCGGCGACCTTCTGGGCCGGCATCTTCGGCCTGCTCGCCAACCTGGGCATGGTCACCGCGGAGCGCCGCCTGTTCCACTGGCACCGGGTGCGGACGGGAGCGTCGGAATCATGAAGACACTCGGCAAGATCTGGGTGATCCCCGTGGTGATCGTCGTGTGGGAGCTCATCACGCGGGCGCTCGAGGACACCGACTTCCCGCCGCCGACCACGATCGTCTCCAGCATGTACGAGATGTGGTTCTCCGGGCCGGCCGGCCGGTTGTTCCTCACCGACGACGCGATCGACAACATTCTGCCCAGCCTCGGCCGCATGTTCAGCGGCTGGCTGATCGCGGCGCTGATCGGCGTGGTGCTCGGAGTGCTCCTCGGCCGCTCGCGGGTGGCCACCGACTACGTCGACGCGCTGATCGAGTTCGGCCGCGCCATCCCTCCCCCGCTGCTGGTGCCCTTCTTCCTCGTGCTGTTCCACGCGGGGCTCGCCACACAGCTGGCCACGATCGTGTTCGGCGTGGTCTGGCCGGTGCTGCTCAACTCGATCGACGGAGCCAAGTCGGTGGACCGGACCTACACCGAGACCGCCACGGTCTTCGGCCTGTCGAGGATGCAGCGCCTGCGCGTGGTCGTCATTCCCGCCGCCTCGCCCAAGATCTTCGCGGGCCTGCGGCTGAGCCTGTCGCTCGCGCTGATCCTCATGGTCCTCGCCGAGCTCTTCGGCAGCACCGACGGCATCGGCTACCAGCTCCTCCAGGCGCAGCGCAGCTTCGAGACCCCCGCGGTCTGGGCCACGATCGCGCTGCTCGGCATCCTGGGCTACCTGGTCAACTCCCTGTTCGTGCTCGCGGAGCGCCGGGTGCTGACCTGGCACAGGCACGCCAACCGGCTCACCTGACCGCGACCTCGCTGGAAGGGCACATGTCTCAATCAGATGCTCTCCTCTGGAGAGCCGTATCCGATATCTCGCGCTTCGCAGCATTGCTGACCATGGCCGAGCTCGGCCTGGCCGACCATCTGGCGCAGGGGCCGCTCGACACCGAGGAGCTGGCCCGGCGGTGCGGGGCACACGCGCCGTCGCTGCGCCGGGTGCTACGCGAACTGGCGAGCATGGGCGTGGTCCGCACCCGCGGCACCGACGGCTACGACCTGACCGAGCAGGGCGCCTCACTGCGCTCGGACGCGCCCGGCTCGATCCGCTCGTCGATCCGCATGCTCGGCGAGGAGGGCCTGTGGTACGCGATGCGCAACCTGCCGGCCACCGTACGCAGCGGCGAGTCGGCGTTCGCGGCGAGGTACGGCCACCTGTACGAGCATCTGGCGGCCAATCCCGGCACGGCACAGCTGTTCAACGACTACATGATGGCCCGGGCGGTGCCCTTCGCCGAGAGCCTGGTGAAGCGCTACGACTTCGCCGACACCGGGACGATGGTCGACGTCGCCGGGGGCAAGGGCCACATCCTGGCCACGGTCCTGCAGGCCAACCCCAACATGCGCGGCGTCCTGTTCGATCTCGAGCACGTCGTCGGCAGGTCCAGGGAGCTGCTGGCCGCCGAACGGCTCGACGATCGCTGCGAGGTCGTGGCGGGCGACTTCTTCGCCTCGGTGCCGGCCGGCGCCGATTTCTACCTGCTCGCCAGCGTCCTGCACAACTGGGACGACGACGACGCGGTCAGGATCCTGCGCAACGTGCGCGACGCGATGGCATCCTCCGGCCGGGTGCTGGTGCTGGAAGTGGTGCTGCCCGACGACGACGCGCCGCATCTGGGCAAGGACATCGACATGCGCATGCTGGCCGTCTTCGACGGAGGCGCCGAGCGCAGCCGTGAGGAGTACGCGAAGCTGCTCGACCAGGCCGGGCTGGGCCTGGAGCGGGTCATCGAGCTGGCCGCCGGGGCGAGCCTCATCGAGGCCACGCCCAGGTGATCGGAGGCCGTGCCGGGCGGCGGCGCTAGCCGCTCCAGCCTGGTACGGCCATCCGGACGGTCAGCGCGTGCTCGACCAGATTGATCAACGCGCTCTTCACCGAATCCTTGGACCGGGCATCCAACCGGATCAGCGGAATATGCGGCGCCAGCGTCAAAGCGTCACGCACC
>NZ_JBEZFS010000086.1:0-5978 GCF_040649575.1 Nonomuraea sp. NPDC048916 | reverse complement strand
CCCAGCCGGGCGCGGCGGCCGAGATCGCCTCCAGCGCCGCCCGCACGCATTCCCCGGCCAGCTCCAGCCGGTTCAGATCGCGGACCGCGCCGAGCACATGCGTTGAGTCGGTGCGCTGCTTGCCGCCCGCCTTGACGAGCCCCTTGTTGCGCAGGTGGGCCAGCAGCGCATCCAGCGCCTTCTCCTCCAGCTCATGCGCGACGACCCGGGCACGGAACTTCGATAACACGGTGTAGTCGAATCCGTGATCATCCAGCTCCAGGCCGAGTCCGTATTTCCAGTCGATGCGCCCCCGGACCGCATCGGCGGCCTGCCGGTCGGTCAGGTCCTCGGCGAACTGCAGCACCGTCACCAGCGCCAGCATGGCCGGAGACTCGGCTGGCGCGCCCCGGACACCGAACGCCCCGGCGAACTCGGCGTCGGTGAACACCTCACCCAGCTGGTCACGAATCGTCATCGGCAGGCTGCCCTTGGGGAAAGCCGCCCGTGCCACCTGCGCGGTCGCTTCCGGAACCTGCGGCACCGCCCGCGGCTGCATCGACATCACATGCCCCATCCTGCGGCCGTCGAGGGGAGGGTCACGGCACGCAGAGACGATCTTTCACCCCAGCGCCACCCTGAACTCGGAAGTCGCCCGGCGTGTCAGCAGAATTCGGCAACAGGGTCTCGGTCACCACGCCAGCGTAGAGACTATGCCGCCTCCGCTTCGCCCCGTTTACGGCCGGGTGCTGGCGCATTCTGGGGTGTTCATCTAACGACCGTTAGATGAACGCCCGAACGGGGCCCACCTCGATCACCGTGCGGTGTCCTGCAGCAGTCCGGCCACCTTCTAAAACCATGTTCGCCTTTCCGTCACCAAGGCACAGGTGACGGAAAAGGCGAACATGGTCCGAGGTCAGATCCCGAACAGCTCTAGCTGCTCGCCCTGGGCGAGTTCAGGCTCCTCCGGATTCACCAGCTTCAAGCAACGCAAGCAGGTAACCGGCCTGCGCTCCGGGTGGGTCGAGCCTGGATCCCAGCCGCTGACACCGACCATGCAAGCCGGGCCGAGCATCCGCTCACCACCCAGCCATCGGGTCATCACGGCCGCGTGGACGATCCCCCTGGAGCGCACCCGCAGGTTGCAGTCCGACAGTTATCCACTGAGCGTGCCTACAGCAGGCGGGGGCCGAGAGCCTGGAAGGCTTTCACGATGGCGTGAACGGCACCACGCCGGTCGGTGCGCCGGCATGCGACGTGGAAGACCATAGGGGCGGCGCCGGTCAGCGTCACCGCCCGCAAGTAAGGGTTCAGGAGCGGAGCGATCTCCGCGAGGGTGGCTATCACGGCTGTGCTATCGGCGGTATGGCGCAGGACGTGGGTGAGGTTCCCGGCGTCGGTCTCGACCAGGCGAGCCTCCCGGCGTGGCCGTACATCCTCAAGCCAGAACCGGTTCATCCACTCGTCGGCGGCGGCCGGGTTGTACAGGATGGGGTGCTCACTGAAGTCCTCCACATTCATCGTCTTCGCATCGGCGAGGGGATGCCGGGCGGCGACCACGCCGATGCGCACACTGGTGGTGGCCAGAGGGTAGGAGTTCACAGCGGGATGCCGCACGGGCGCGGTGGTCCACAGGACGTCTACCTGATGCTCGGGCAGGCAGTGGGTGAGCGCGGAAAAGGGAACGTCCCGGCGCACCAGCCGGGCCTCGGGGAAGCTGAGGCGGACCGCTCGGGCGATGCCGATCATGTCGGTGTGTCCAAGGATCACGCCGAGGCCGGCGGGGACACCAATCCGCAGCGTGTAGCGGGCGGGTGCGGCCCGGGCACTGTCGCGGGCGGCACCGGCCTGAACGATCAAAGGTTCGGCGGCGATCGCGAACCGCCGGCCCGCGGAGGTCACGGCGAGCACTCCCGCAGGGCCTCGCTCGACGAGGACGACCCCGAGTTGTCCTTCCAGCCGTTGAATGCGCTTGGTCAACGCCGATGAGGTCATGTGCAGCCGCACGGCCGCACGCCCATAGTGCCGCTCCTGCACGAGCACCAAGAAGTCAGTGACCAAACCGAGGTCCAGATCCATGCGCACCCCTGCGTGGTGGATGAGCCGGGCGACCGATCCAAGACGCTGAGTCAGGAACATTAATCAGTGGTCGCTGCTTCAAGTCTCCGGCAGTTGTCAAGACCTGATTCCTCATTGGAACGAGGAGGGAGTCGCGCTCCGCCGATGCGTGTAGAACAAAGTCACCCGTTAAGGCGACCACCACGACGACGGACGGTGATCATCGGCACTACACAATAGCCCTGTCAGGTGCGCGGAGATGATCGCGTGGGCGCGCAAGGGACGAGGATCGTCCCGTCCTTGATCTGCCACACCTAAACGGCTACGCCCCATTTATGAATCTTTTTGATCAATATAGTCTCCTTTTGTCCAACCAATCATCGAGAGGGAAACCGATGAAGGAAGAATCCAACATCAGGCGATTACCGCGCCGTTCCGTGCTAACCGGCACGCTCGCGCTCGGCCTGTCTGCGGTGGCGGCCGAATCCGTGTTCTCGCCCACTCCGGCGGCAGCGGAGCCCCTGTACACATCTTTCGGCTGGCGGTTCTGCAAGAGATGTTTCGCCCTGTTTAGGCTTAGTGCATCCGGCTTTACTAATCTCTGCCCACGCATTGGCCCGCATGAGGCCGCCGGCTGGGTCTTCAAGCTGACGTACAACCGGGAAAGCAGCGGCAGAGGCGAGACCTCCCGCATCCAGGCCAACTGGCGGCAGTGCAACAAATGCTCGGCCCTCTACTGGGGCGACGAACCCGGAAGATGCGCGAACCGCGGTGGGATATATAGGCACGAATACACTATTTCTGGTAGGCCTTACAACCAGTTCCTCCTGCCGCACGACCGAGGCCAGCCACGTGGGACGCAGAACCAATGGCGGTTCTGCGTGCAGTGTTCCGTGCTGTTCTACAACGGCTCCGCCAAAAAGGGTAAATGCCCCGGCTACCGCGACGGTCACAAAGCCGCTGGATACGACTTCTCCATCTATGTTCAGGACTACCAGGGTTGAGGAACCCAGGAACAGCGGTTAGCGCTGAGAATGATCTTGATCGGAACGTGACATCCGGTTTCGGTGTGTGATCGTCGCTTTGACGGTGATCAGTGACATCTCTACCGTTCTAGGGGTCCCGGTAGCAATGGCGGGAAATCCAACGGATATACCCCTGACCTGCTCTGATCTGAGGGCGTTGCATGGCTGGTGAGCCGGTTGGTGGGCGAGGCGGGCTGGGCCGAGGATGCCGCTGACCTCGCCGGGGTGCTCCACGTCGACGCCGACGAAGCGATATCCGTTGGATTTTCCGCCATTGCTACCGGGCCCCCATGAATGCCCTCTGGCACGGTGATTCCGTCACCACGGGTCGCGCTGACGGAATAGCGGGCAGGTTCGGGTCGATGCCGAACAGAGAGGACACAATGAACGTTTTTCAACCTCCTGGACGCCTGCCCTGATCACAGCATGATCGCGATGCTGCCATTCGGCAGGTGAACGCAAGGAAGCTCCTGGTAGACGGGTTGATCACCACAACCATCACCGTCACAACCAGGAGCTTCAGGTGCTGTTCTATCGTGCCGCCGTCGATTTGTCGCATCAGACCCTGAACTACGTCGCCGGGGTGATCCGGCGCCACCGTAAGTCCAAGAGGTGTATCCATTCACGCCTGCGATTGATTAGGCGTTTTGTGGTGGCATCCAGGGGGTTCCGGCAAGGGCGTCGCGGATGGCATCGAGTGGGTGGATGCCGTGGTTGCGGGCGGTGCCGAGGTAGGAGCGGTTATCTTCGGTGACTCTCGGTTGTGCAGCAAGTACTTCAAGTAGTGTGAGTGGCTACTTGACGCACAGTATCTGGAGGTCCGTACGGCATGTTGGGCAGGTCGGGTACGGCGGAGCGGCACTACTGGGCTGAACGAGCGGTGGGGGTTTTTCAATCCGATCTCCGAGCGGACCGCGTCGCCGCTGGACCAGGCGATCAGCCATTTGCGGACTGATCCCCGGCTTACCGAGGATGCCTCGGAGAAGATCAGCGCGATGCTGCGAGGTATGTACGACGCTCTCGCTCGTGATGCGGTTCCTCGCAAGGCCCCCGTGGCCTGCCATCTGCGCGCCAGTTCGGTCCTGCGGCCCGGCGTGCCGGAGCGACTGGGGACCATTTTGACCGACATGCACGACGCACTCGTCCGGAAGATCGAGGTCGGAGAGCTGTGACCCTTCCGCGCGGCTTCAAGGCCAACGCAGAACGCGAGGCGGTCCGCCTACGCAACCAGATGGGCTTGCCGCCCAACGCTGGGATCGACATCCGCGCTCTCGCCGACCACCTCGAAATCAAGATTGTGAGCGGTGACACGCTCGTCGACCGGGCCGCGTTCGAGGACCTGGAGCGGATGCAAGCCTTCGCCCTTTCCGCGGCCACGTTCAAGATCGACGGCAAGAACTACATCGTCACCAATCCGCTCCGGACGCCTGGGCGGCTCAGCAGCGATGTCGCCCACGAGGTCTCGCACATCATGCTGGAGCACGACCTCACCGAACTCCGCGAGGTCGGTGGCATCCCCTTCCGGACCTGCATGCCCGAGCAGGAGGAGCAGGCCACCGCGATGGGTGGGATCCTCCTGTTGCCGCGGCCGCTGCTCATGACGGCCGCCGCCCGCGGCATGACCCCGGAGCAGATCGCGGCCAGCTACGAGGTCTCTCCGGAGATGGCCAGATACCGGCTCAACACCACCGGCGTGGCCAAGCAGCTCAGCCAGCGGAGCTGAACAGGGCCTGACAGCGGGTCGCGGCGCCGATCTCGGCGTCGGCGACGTCGGCGAGCGGCCGGTCGCGGCCGAGCAGCGCGATGGTCCGGTCGATGGCCGAGGTGTAGGCGCGGTGGGTGTTGAGGTTGGCCGTGCGCGGGGTGGCGAGGAAGGCGTCGGCAGCCGCGGCGAGGCTGACGTCCTTGCCGCGAAGCGCGGCGACCTTCGGCGCCGCGCTCATGCCGACCTCGCGACGTCTACGGCGATGTACCGGATAACGTGCCGGAGTCGCGCACCGTCCCGGTGAGGGCTTCTCCTGGTCGCCGCGCCGCCATGATCGCCCATGTACGTGATAATAGACCATTATCACATACAGCCAAGTGGCGATCAGGTAGGTGATGCAGTTGGCAGCGATGTGCGTGGCCGGGTCAGCTGATGGCCCGGTTAAGGGGCCTCGGGGGCGCTCACGATGGATGAGCGGCTCCGGGCACATGCCCGGTCAGCAGGATTTTCGGTACGCAGGACCTGGCAGCACGTACCGCTCCCATTCCTCCGCGGTAAAGGACCGCCCCACCTGAGCACACAGAAATGGCAAGGGGTCGACGAGATAGCTCACGTCCCACAACCGCACCGTCCCGTCGTCGCCGCCGCTGGCCAGGGTCTTGCCGTCCGGCGTGAACGCTACCGAGGAGACCCCGTCGTGACGGCCGGTGAGCGGACGGCCGGTGAGCGGAGCGCCGATCTGACGGCGGGTGTCGGTGTCCCACAACCGCACCGTCCCGTCGTCGCCGCCGCTGGCCAGGGTCTTGCCGTCCCGCGTGAACGCTACCGAGGAGACCCTGTCCTGACGGCCGGTGAGCGGAGCGCCGATCTGACGGCGGGTGTCGGTGTCCCACAACCGCACCGTCCCGTCGTAGCCGCCGCTGGCCAGGGTCTTGCCGTCCGGCGTGAACGCCACCGAGGAGACCTCGCCCTGGTGGCCGGTGAGCTTGGCGATTTCCTTGTGGGGGGTCACGGTCATGTCCCACAACCGCACCGCCCCGTCTGCGCCGCCGCTGGCCAGGGTCTTGCCGTCCGGCGCGAACGCCACCGAGAAGACCCCGACCTGGTCGCTGGTGAGCTTGGCGATTTCCTTGTGGGGGGTCACGGTCATGTCCCACAACCGCACCGCCCCGTCTGCGCCGCCGCTGGCCAGGGTTTTGCCGTCCGGCGCG
>NZ_JBEZFS010000085.1:0-6145 GCF_040649575.1 Nonomuraea sp. NPDC048916 | reverse complement strand
AGTTCATCGACGACGGCGAGGGCGGTGCCGCGCCCCGGCTCGCCCAGGTCCGGCCGTCGAAGGAGTTGCTCGGTGTGTACTTCGAGCAGCTCCGCAACGGCATGCGTGAACTGGCCCGCGCGGGGCTCGCGCACGGCGACCTCTCGCCGTACAACGTCCTCGCGCAGGCCGAGCGGATCGTGATGATCGACCTGCCCCAGGTCGTCGACATCGTCGGCAACCCGAAGGGCAGGGACTTCCTGATGCGCGACTGCCACAACATGGCCACGTGGTTCACGAACCGCGGGCTTGAGATCGACGAACAGGAGCTGTTCGCCGACCTGCTCACGATGGTGTTCTGATCGCCTTCTGCAGAACGCGGTCCCTCAGCCGATGCTTGGCCGAGATGCCACCCCGGGCCGGGAGTCCAGCTGGACTCCTGTCTGGATCACCCTGCTCCCGGCGAACTGATCAGCGCCTGGAGCCCGCCGGCTCTCCACTCGGGAAGCTGCGATGAGACCCCAAGTAGCTCTGCGTAGTGTTCCGATTTCGCCACGCTGCGATCACGTCACAGGCCCGAAGCCCTTAACTACACGGCCTTGGCCTTTAGGCGAGTGGCTCCGTGGCATCCGGCCACGGAGCCTCCGCAAAAACCCGTTGGCGGACCACGGCGACCACTGCTACTTTTCCGGAGGCCGTGCAAGAGAGCGAGGAGGTGGTACCCGTGAACGCAGTATTGACATGGGTGCTCCCCTCCGGGGTCACGGTCGGACGATAGGTCGTCCGGGAGCGCCGTTCAAGAGCACTCCCGAAAGGCACGACCGTGCGATTCACTTCTGAACAGCGCCTCGACGTCGGCGTCCTCGAACGCGAATTCACCCTTGGCGAGGTCCCCGGCATCCTGTGGACGCCCGCATCCGCATCCGCATCCGCACCGGCGCCGCTGATCCTGGTCGGCCACCCCGGCGGACTGCACAAGATGTACCCCCGACTGGTGGCCCGGGCCCGGCACTCCGCGGCGGAGGGCTTCGCCGCGGCCACCATCGAGCTCCCCGGGGGCGGTGACCGGCCCCGTTTCGCCGCCGCAGAGGAGGCCCGCGCCGACCTGCACCGGGCGCTGGAGGCCGGCGAGCCGGTCGACGACGAGGTCGTCGACCGGCTCGTCCTCCCGCTGGTCGAAAAGGCGGTCCCGGAATGGCGGGCCGCCCTGGACGCCCTCCTTTCGCTGCCCGAGATCGGCGGCCCGGTCGGGTACTCGGGAGGGGTGATCGCCATCGGCCTCCGGCTGGCGGTGGTCGAGCCGCGCATCTCGGCCGCCCTTCTGTTCGCCGGGAGTTTCGTGCCCCGCACCATGTTCGAGGAGGCCCGGCAGGTCACCATTCCGCTGCAGGTCCTGCTGCAGTGGGACGACGAAGGGAACGACCGGCAGCTGGCCCTGGACCTGTTCGACGCCTTCGGCTCCAAGGAGAAGACGCTGCACGCCAATATGGGCGGGCACACCGGCGTCCCGCAGTTCGAGGGGGACGACGGGAACCGGTTCTTCGCCCGGCACCTGAAGTGAGGCCGGGCCGTCAGGCCGGCAGCAGACGATAGGAGCTGTCGGCCAGGATGCCGCTCATCGAGGACAGGTCCCGGCCCTCCTCGATGGCGGTGGCCAGCAGATGCACAACCGACCACCAGCGCCCGGGCCGGGCCGGGGTTGGCGGCCAGCAGCCGGCCGTCTGCGAACCAAGCGCAACATGGAGCACCACGCGAAATTCCACACCGAACGCTGGTCACAGGCCCAGGCGTGGGCGATTCGTGGTGCCTTCCGGGCCACGTATGTGGGTGAGGAGCGCTTCGCTCGTTTCTGGGAGGTGCTGTCGAGAGCGGCCGGCCCGCTGCAGCAGGCGGCGGAGGCGCTGCCGGACGATCCTGTGCCGTGGGACCGGCTGCAGTGGCACGGGATCGGCATGCAGAGCGGCAGAAAGGAGCTCGACCGTATCTGGACAGAGCTGATCGCTCGCGATCCCCGCCTGTACATCGGGCACTACAGCCGCGCCCAGGCACTGTGTCTGGTGAGCAATCGTCCGCGGACCTGCGATACTTCCCGATCATGATGAAAGCGCGCATGAGACTCTGGGTCACCCTTGCCACCTCAGGCACGATCTTCGCCTTACCGCTCACCTCGCCCACGCCCGCCCAGGCCGCCGTCGACCCTCTCGTGGCTCTCAGGGGGCAGATCGCCAAAAAGCACGCCGTACGGGTGGTGGAACTGGGCGGCCTGCTGGCCAACGATCTGGAGATCTTCGCCGTAGAACAGCGAGGCACCGTTCGCCTCGGTGGCGCCGGCGTGGGCGCCGCCGACGTGACCCGCACCCTGCGCCCTCACCGCCGCATGCAGGACCAGATAGCGGCAGGCCGCTGGAACGCGGAGAAGGTCGCCGCAGAGGCGCAGCCCAACCGTTCGATCACGGTCAACGGGCGGCTCTACCGGTCCGGCAAGCTGTACGAGCCGGTCATCCCGGAAGGCAAGACGTGGGCAGAGGCAGGCGCGCGAAGCGCCGCGACGGCCGCCTACGGGGATCAGCTGATCAATCTGTTCGAGCCCACCATGCTGAAGACGCTGCTGGCCAAGGCGACCACTAAGCGCCCCTCCAAGTACGGCCCCCGAAAGAAGGCCACCTACTACCAGGGAACGATCACCTTCAAGGAACTCCACGCCGTCTCACCCACCTTCCGTGCGGTGGTCGGCGGCCGATCCCTCACCGCCGCCGGCCACACGAAGATCAGCTGGAAGTTCCGCCTCGACGACCTCGGCCAGGCCCTCATGCTCCACACCAACTGGCCACTCTCCGGTGGCCGACAAGCCGCTGTCCTCAGCCAGTATTCGCACACCGCCGCCCATGCTGGCCGCGTCGTAGCGCCGCGCCCCGCTCTGGTCGCCGCTGCGTCATCCCTGACCGGAACACTGCCTCGCCCCAGCGCCCTTATCGACCTGAGCTTCCCTTCGACTGAATAGCGACACCATTGCCACCACACACCTTCGTGATCCGGCCGGACCTGCGCGGGCGGCAGGTGGCCCTGCAGACGGCGTTACGGCTCTGGCACGAGCTACGCGCACCCGGCGCCCGCGCCGCTGGACCGGCTGCGACGACCAGCTCAGAGGTCCCGTACGGACGACGGCCGGGGCGGCGCTGTGGGAGGCAGGTCGACCGGGTCGGCGGCGCGCCTGACACTGCGGATTCGGTCCGCCCGGCCCGTTCACCGTCTGGTCCACCGGCGAGACGTCCACGTCCATGTCCGCCTCCGTAAGCGGGCGGGCGAAGCGGTGCTGCAGGTCGGAGTCGGCGTCTGTGCCCGTGAGGCTGCGGATCCGGACGGTGTCGGTCAGCAGGTGCACGGTCTCCGCCACGTCGATGGTGGCCAGGACTCTGGCTTCCGCGTCGCGCGCATGCTGCACACCTTCTCATGAACGCATATCGGGCTTTGTGGCGATACAAGAGCGTGCGGACATGGATGAGCTGGATCGCCGTCGTACCGTTCGCCGGGTGGGCGCTGGTGCGGCTGAGCGGGTTCGAGCCGGACTGGCCGTGGGTGCCGGTGGTGGCCTACACGCCCTACGCGGCGGCCGGGGCGGTGGCCGGCATGGCGTTGGCGTGGGTGCTGAGACGGCGGGCGGCGGGGGTGGTGGGGATCGCGGCCGTGGTGGCGTTGGGGCTCGCCGTCGTGCCCCGGGCCTTCGCCGACGGCAATCCGGCCGCGGACGGGCCGGTGTTGCGGGTGCTGGCGGCCAACTTGATGGTGGGCCAGGCGGACACGGCCCAGCTGATGGCCCTGGTGGGCCAGATGCGGCCGGACGTGCTGACGTTGCAGGAGCTCACGCCGGACGCGATGCGGCGGCTGGAGGAGGCGGGCCTGCGCGAACGGTTGCCGCACGCCGTCACGCGGCCGTTGCCGGGAGTCGGCGGGTCCGCCGTGTACGCGCGGCATCCGCTGACGGCCGGAGAGACGATCAAGCTGGGCGCGTTCGGGCAGGCCAGGGCGTGGCTCGTGCATCCCGGCGGGGCCAGGGTGGAGATCGTCTCCGTGCACCCGTGCGCGCCCAAGCGCGCCGGCCGGCAACCGTGCTGGCAGGGCGGTCTCCACGCGCTGCCGCGTGGCGGCGGGGAGTTGCGGCTGCTGGCGGGGGACTTCAACGCCACGCTCGACCACCTCCCGATGCGTGAGCTGCTGGCGTCCGGCTATCGGGACGCGGCAGACGTCATGGGGCGCGGATTCACGGTGACCTGGCCGCGGGCGCTGGGCCGCACGTTGCGGCTGCCCGGCGTGACGATCGACCACGTGCTGGCGGACTCGCGGATGGCGGTGCGGGACTTCCGCGTGCTGGAGTTGCGGCACACCGATCACCGGCCGGTGTTCGCCGAGGTCAGGCTCCCGTGACGGGGGCCGTCAGGATTGGCCGATCCTGACGCCGCCGCCTTCAGCCGCGCCATCGGAGCCTCCACTCCAGCGCCGGCTTGCGGAGCGCGGCAGCCGGACGGCCTGGCGATTCTTTAGCGCGCTTATTTCGGCTCCGCGCCGGCCTCGCCGTACGCCGCCCCGGCGTGGGCCACGAACCCATCCGGCCTGCCGCCCGCCTACATCGCCGCGGCCGAGCTCGACCCGGTGCGTGACGAAGGCATCGGCTACCGGCTGCGGCTGCAGCAGGCCGGTCTCTCGGTCGAGCTGCACCAATGGCCGGCTACCTTCCACCTCTCCTCTGCTACCGTCCAACGGTGAACAGCGGCGTCTATGTGGGTAACGCCAGCAAGGATGCGCCCGACGATCAGGGCTGGATTCTCGGTCACTTCAAAGCACCCGACGACCGCCGGCACAGCGGCGACGTCGAAATCAAGTGGGGCATTCATCCGCGCGGTGACCAGCGCCCGGCATGGGTCACCGGAGAGGAACGCACCGCGCTCCTCATCCTCATCAGCGGCCGATTCCGCATGCACTTCCGCGGCCACAGCGTCGTCCTCGAAAACCAGGGCGATTACGTGGTATGGGGACGCGGCGTCGACCACTCCTGGACCGCCGAAGAAGACTCAGTGGTGATGACGGTACGGTGGCCATCCATCCCCGGCTACAAGGCGCCTGACCGCCCCTGAAATCGCCCAGCCGGATGCTCGGCGGGTCACCATGCCTGCGGCCTGACGGGTGCGCGAGTTCGCCGCCATCCTCACGCAGCGTCGCGGTCACGACCTCGACGCTTGGGTCAGCGCCGTACGCGCCGACGACCTGCCCGCCCTGCTCGCACTCGGTGTGAGAAAGATAAACAGGCCGTCGTCTCCGGGCTGACCCTGGCCCACGGCAACGGACCTGTGGAACGCACCAACACCAAGGTCATTAAGCTGCCCTACTTGGTCTGCTCGCGATCGAGACGGTACGCCGCCTTGGGCGCGGGTTCTTCGCTGTGGTCAGGGCCGTCGAGCGTGCTCGACGATTGCCGAGGGATGCTGTCAGTCGTCGTAGTCGCGCTTGAACTTCACGATCTTGCCGTTCTTCAGCGACACGTAGACGTCGTACTCCCAGTTGCCCTTGCGGAGTTCGACCTTGCACACCCGGTGGCCGTGCTCCCACTCGCGTTCGGTGTCGGTGACGTGCGCGCCGGGCACCTTCTTCTTGGCGATCTTGATGGCCGTGGTGCAGGTGATGGCCGTTTGCGGGGCGGCGGCCAGGGCGGATGTGGTGCCGCCCGCCAGCACGATTAAAGCTCCGATTCCCGCGGTGATGAGCTTGCTGCGTGTATTCATGTGCCCCAGGTTGCCGGTGGCGGTGATAGTGCCGGGCTAGCTGATCGTTAAGGGTGAGTTAAGGCTGGGAACGTGAGCGTCGCCCGCCACAGGGTCGGCCTGGACACCAAAGAAGGCCGCTTCATGCTCGCGGTCCTAGCCGCGGCCGCCGCGTACGAACTGGGACTGCGCGCCGAGCGACAGGCCGAGGACATCGCCGCTGCCAGCACCCGCAGGTCGCGCATGGGGGCCGTCAGACTTCTTCGACGCTGCTCGGCTCACGCCGGGACAGATCGATGCCGAGCTCCTCCGCCGCGCGGAAGACGTCCTCGTCGGTGTCTCTCATCTCGATGGACATGCCGTCGCTGGAGAGCACCTCGACGTTGAGGCAGAGCGACTGCATCTCCTTGATG
>NZ_JBEZFS010000084.1:0-6158 GCF_040649575.1 Nonomuraea sp. NPDC048916 | reverse complement strand
GCGGCGGTCCCATGCCGTAGCGTTCACCCGGAAGGTGCGTCCGTTCTGTGCGATGTTGTGATCTCAGCAATCCGATCATCGCAGGTCGGAGGCACCTTCTTTATTTATTGATCTTCACCGGGAAATACCGCCTGAATAGCTGAGGTTAGCGGACCTTGCTGACGTGGACGCCGCATCAGCGCTGTCCCGGCTGATCTGGGATGAGCTGCTGGACTACGGGACCGAGCAGAAGAACCTCCGCCTGGACAACGCCGAGATCGCCGTCGCGTTGAGGGCTCTGCGTGCTGTCCTGGGGCGTCTTCGTATCGTGTTCGACCCGCCGTTTCGCGACCAGTCCAGTTTCCGCCTGTACTGGAAAAGCCGGGGGATGTCGGATGCGGGAGGCTGGGCGAAGCGGCGGGCCTACCTCACCAGCCTGTTCGAGCCGGTGCTCGCACAGCTGGAAACCATCGAGGACCTACAGACGGCGCAGCACGACGACCGCGATGACGCTGCCAAGCAGATCACGGAGGTCACCCGCCGCAGGCTCATCGACGGTCTCGACGCGGTCCGCATGAAGGTCATGAGTGAGCTGGCGGAGACGGGCGCCCCTGTGAAGCGCCCAGATCTGTTCTGGTGGGGCACACTCGACGAGGTCGCCTTTCTCGACCGCTTGTACAACCTGGACCAGATGCCGAGCCACGACCCCCGGTACGCCACCGCCCGCTTAGACCTCATCCAGCACTGCATCAACAACGACGACTACCCCGCCGACTGGATCTATCGGGACGAGCGGTTCGGCATCGGCACGCACGATGGGCGGCTCCTGCGGTTCCTGGCCGAGACCCTTCACCCCGTAGTGCGCCCTGAGCAGGCCGAAGTCCGGCATCTGCACGTCTTTTACAACTCCGTCCTTGTCCATGACGGGTACGAGCTCGTTCAAGTTGGCCAGATCAGCGGAGCGCAGATCTTCGCCGGCCGCAGGATCGGCGGCGGTGTCTCCGGGACGATGAAGAACGTCATCTTCGCCGCGGACGGGCCCAAACCCAAGATCGTGCTCGGGGACGCGGTGAACAACGACATCCAGATCGTGCGCAATGCCGAGAACTGCCTGGTCTACGACAGGCCCCTGAAAGCCGAAGGGCTCACCTGGGCCGACCTGTTGTCCTGGTGGCGTGACCGGCAGGCTCTCCCTGCCGAGGTGCCCGATTTTGATGCCGGACGAGATCTGTGCAGTCGGCTGTGGAGGTCACTGGCCAGCGAGCCCGAGCGGGTCCTCTTCCACACCTACGCCCAGGCCTATCTCCTGCGCAAGGACACCATGCGCTGCCCCGCCCTCATTCCGCAGGTGTACTCGCACTACGACCCGCAGACCCGCAGGCAGCGAGGCGGCCACGACAGCGTGCTGGGACGCGAGCGCATGGACTTCCTGCTGCTCCTGCCGCACAGTACCCGTGTCGTCCTGGAAGTCGACGGCCAGCAGCACTACGCCGACGGCCTGCACGCAGGCGCGGCCGCCTCACCCCACCGGTACTCCAAGATGGCCGCCGAAGACCGAGCGCTGCGGCTCAAGGGGTATGAGGTGTACCGGTTCGGCGGCTACGAGCTGACCAGGAACGACACCTCGGTCACCGCGATGCTTCAGGACTTCTTCGAAGCACTGCTCGCCAAGCACCCTTTCACGGTGCCCTGATCCAACCGGTCGCCCTCACCTGACCCATGCCTAGCTGGAGGCACGGCACGAGGGGCGCCCCCGCACTGGAGGACGTGTGCGGGTAGATCCTGGCCCGGCTGGACGGGCGGGTGCTGGTCGTCCAAACATCGGGGTGGACTGGCGGCTGCTGCGCCGTCGTCTGCCCGGCCTCAGCCGCGAGATCCGCCACCGCCTGGGCATGCGTCACCTCGGGCAGGTCGTCGCCGACCACCTGCCCGAACTAACCGTCGGACCGTGATCGTCGCCGGTCGCGAATCTCGCCCAGGGTGGGCAGCTCGATCCCGCGCTTGGCCGCGATCTCGGCGATGACCTCGTCGAACGGGCGCCCCTCGGGAAGCGGCTCGCCGCGATCGACTCTAGCTCGGATGTCGTCGACGGCGTCCCACGTCTGCTGGCGACCTTCGGGATGTTGCATGCTGTCACAGGCGACGATCCACCACCTATGGGTGAAGTCATCCACTGGCTTCCAGTTGCCGGCCGCGCGCGCCTCTTCCACTGCGGCGGGCAGCTGCCAGTCTAAACCCTCTCGATCACGTGGGTGGCTCAAGGCCTCGCGGATCGCGGGCAACGTCGGCACAGCCGGGCTCTGCCCTCCGTGAGCGGAGGCCCGACGCTACCAGCGCCCTGCGACAACGACAGTCCTCCAGACGGCCACCTCATCAGCCTGCCCCGGGGGCCTGCCGCAGAGCAGGCGGTCAGCCGTCGGCTAGCCTGCAACGATGACGAATCAGCCGCGGCCAGAGGACACCTCGCACGAACCGATCGACCACGCCTGGCGTTTCAGCTCTGGAGCCGTCCGCACCAGCCCGGAGGAGTTCCTGGCCCTGTCGGGGCTGGCCCCCGAGGAGCAGCGCCTACTGCGAACCCGTCACGGCCTCGCAGAAACGAGCCCACGATGACCCCACAGAGTCCTCAAGAGGAACTGCCGCGCCTGCTGCCCGAGGTTGAACAGCAGGCGCTCATCGGCTACGTCAGCGAGCTACTCACCGCTTTGCCGCTGGACGAACTCCATGCCGCCATCGACCGGTTGGCCGGGCCCGGAGCGGCCGCCGCCGTTGTCCTCGAGCGGCGTCGCCGAGCGCTCGACTCCCAACGGTGGCTCCAAGCCCAGCGGGAGGAATGGGTGCGGCGCGATCCCGAGGCCGTCGCCCGCGCCGAAGACTGGGCCCGCCGCCTGCTCGCCGGTGAGTTCACCGTCCGCGGCGAAGACCTGATTGCTGCCGATGCGGCAGCGCAAGCCTGACCCATCCGGGGACAAGCTACTCGCCGGCGTGCCTTAATCAGCTCCATGCGTCTGACCGGCAGAACGCGCGCCAACCCCAGATAACGATCGCGCAGGACCGGCAAGCCCTCGCCGACCTGATCAACCTCATGCTGGAGAGGAAGAGACGCCGCCGGTGAGCATGGCGGTCCTGTCGCCACGGTTCCCACCAGAGGTCAGGATCCACTGGAACAGCTCGCGCGGCGGCAGGTCGTCGTCGACGGGGACGTCTTCTTCGAGTAGCCAATCCAGTGTGGTGACCAGCACGGGTGCCGGCACGACAGTCCCTCGGGTATACACCACGCGCCATGGAGAGGGGAGCGAGGCGTCGACGGCCCAGATCGGCTGCCCGGCATCGCTGCCGTGCGGGATCAGGATGCCGATGTCCTGCCAGAAGGCCAAAAGTTCGGCCATGGTGTCCACCGGTGGGTCATCACAGGCTTCGACGAGCGTGGCGAATCCGGTCTGCCAGCGCCGCCAGGCGTTCTGGTCATCGTCCAAGCGGTGGCGCAGCACCCGTACGGGTGGGTATTCATCGAGTTCGGGCGCCTGATCGGCCGCGGGCAGCGCCAGGGCGGGAGGCTGGACGCCGTCCCAGATGCTCGAATCCAGCCATTGCTCGCCACCCGCCCAGCGCTTGGGCGCCTGTGCGGCGGCGATCTCGGCGAGACGGGCCGTGGTGGGGTGCGGGCAGTCCATGAGGGCGCTGATGATCTCGGCTGAGCGTGGGCACAGCGTCGGCCAGCCGCTGGCGTACAGGGTGAGTATGGCCAGTTCCTCAGGGTCGGCCTTGAACTCGGTCCTGCCGGGCAGGGAGGCGACCTGGCGGGGCCGGCCCGCTGGGCTGGGAAGCTCCAACCGGTGGGGGCGGCGTCCGTAGCGGTCGATCCATGTGGTGGCCAGCGACAGTCGCTGGTCTTCGAGCGCGTCTTCGACCGCGCGTGACTGCCGGTCCTGCGCGGCGCGCAGGTTGTCGCGGCGGCGGCGTTCGGCGAGGGTGAGGTGGACGCTGCAGTGTTCGGAGCCGATGCCTTTGACGATGGTCTTGGCGCAGCGGTCTTTCTTCGCGGTGGTGCCCGCGCATTGCGCTTCGGGGTCGGGGTCGTCGCGGAGGGCGGCCTTCACCTCGGCGATGATCTGCGGGTCGATGGTCGGCCGAGGCGGGGCCACCTGAACGGACACCTCGGCGGGGTCGGTGCCGGCTTCGCGGGCCTGGGCGAAGATGGACCGGGCTCGGGGTGGGCCGCTGCTCCAGGCGGGTGCCAGCGGCAGCCGGGCTTCCATGATGGCGGTGGCGTGGGCGGCGTTCGCCAGCACGTCGCTGGCTTCGCGCTGGATCTGGAGTTCTTCGCCGAGGTTGAGCCGCATTCCATTGATCAGTTGCAGGATGTTGCGGATCTCCCACGACAGCCGGGCTGCCTGGATGAGCAGCCAGGCGGGGGAGAAGCCGCCGTCGCGGTCGCGTCGGGGCGGGGTGATGGTGCGGGATGGGCAAGGCTCTTGCCATGAACGGATCATGTGGGCTGCTCCAGGGCGGCGGCAACGACGACGCATATGGGTGATGCGGCTGCATGCTTGCACGTCAGGGGCCTTTGCCGGGCGCCCGCTACCAGTATTTGTACCAACGTTGGTACAGACCTTTGGTGATCATGCGCGCAACCGTGGGTAGGTGCCCAATCCAATCGCGCCACGCCTGGCTGAGCTGCGCAGACAGTTCGGCCAACGCCTGCGCGAAGTCCGCGAAGGGCACGGACTTACCCAGGAACAACTCGGCGAGATGGCCGACGTCGACCGTAAGACGATCAATCGGATCGAGAACGGTATGTACAGCCCGCACCTGGACAAGGTCTTCCAGATCGCCGACGCGCTCAGCGTGCCGGCCAGAGACCTGTTCGAGTGGAACGGTGCATCCCCGCGCGGCTGAGCATCGACATCATCCCGGTGTCTTCCCCCGGTGTGACCCTCCCCCCCGGGGAGGCGTACCTGGGGCTGTCGCACCGGGATCGGCTGTCAGGAATCCATCCCGCCGCCGGCTGGAGCGCCCCGGCGGTCCGTCCAACCGGGGCTCGGAGTGTCCTGAAGATCTTGGCGGGTGGGTCTATGAGTTGGCCTGTCCGACGTCTATGGGGTGATCGGGGTGAGAGTCTAGGTGTTGTTGAGGTGGATGAGGCCGAGGTCGACCAGGCAGCGGTGGTTGAGAGCGGCGGCGCGATGGTGGAGCCGGCGGTCGCCTGTGTGGGTGCCGCGGTAGGGCAGGCGGTGGTTGCCGCGGGCGACCAGCAAGGCCGCGGCGCGTTCGGCCATGGGGCGCCAGCGCCGGTAGTCGTTCTGCCAGGCGAGGTCGGTGGCGGGCGGCGGCCTGGAAGTCGTGGTGCGGGCGGATGGTGAGGGGGCGGCCGGTCTTGGCGGTGGTGCGGGCGGATGGTGCAGGGGGGAAGGCGGCGAACAGGGCGGTGGCAGGTCACGTCGCGCTCCTCCTGCAGCGTCACGAACCGCCCGTAGGGCGTGGGGTGAGGCAGGAGATCACGGGTCGGCGAAGGTTGCGACGGCCTCGCGAGGTCTGCGCTGGAATGAGGCATGGCTTCCACTGTCCGGCCCTCCACGGTTCCTTCGCCGCCTTCCCGGCGCATCGCCCGCAGACGGATGTGGAAGATTCTGCCGGGAGCTCTGCTCGTCGCTGCTGCCTGGTGTGCTATCGAACGGCTCTCCGCGTCACGTCCGAAGCAGCGCGGCCAGATGCCCGAAAGGCCGATTCTCGGTGAAGGGAGCCCCAGCGGGTCCGATCACAGATCGAGGAGCGGTGCATATGTGCCGCTCTTCGTGCTGGCGTTCCTCTGGCCTTACACCGAGGAGTTCCTCGAAGGGATCAGCCAGGCCGCGAACGCCGGTGTCGAGGTGTTCTTACCGGCGGTTGATGGCGTCCTCACTGCGCTGATCATCGTCATCGCTGCTCGCAAGGCGAAGGTGCGCTGGGGGTGGGCGCTCATTGGGCAGTTGCTCACCGTCGGCCTGGGTATCTGGACGGTCCTTGCCCGTCATGCACCAAGCCTCCTTCGAGATCTACTCTTCTCCGCCTGCTACACCCTTGCGTTCGCGACCATCATCATGGCCGTGCTCGAAGTCCGCTTCGCGCCCGGCTGGAGGCGGCAGGCGAAACTGGGGTCAGCCGAGTCGGCTGAGGAGGCTGCGAAAGCCAAGGTGACA
>NZ_JBEZFS010000083.1:0-6176 GCF_040649575.1 Nonomuraea sp. NPDC048916 | reverse complement strand
CCACATGCGGCGTCGGCACATCCACATGCAACGTCCGCGGCAACACCCCATGCCGCAACGCCAACACCATCTTGATCACACCGCCGACCCCCGCCGCCGCCTGCGTATGCCCCACATTCGACTTCAACGACCCCAACCACAACGGCCCCCCACCAACACGCCCCACCCCATACGTCGCCAACAACGCCTGCGCCTCGATCGGATCACCCAACCGCGTCCCCGTCCCATGCCCCTCCACCACATCCACATCCACACCCGACAACCCCGCACTCGCCAACGCCGCCCGAATCACCCGCTGCTGCGACGGCCCATTCGGAGCCGAGAAACCACTGGAGGCGCCGTCCTGGTTCACCGCGCTGCCCCGGACGATCGCCAGCACCGGATGACCGTTGCGCCGCGCGTCGGACAGCCGCTCGATCAGCACCAGTCCCACGCCCTCCGAGCAACCGGTGCCGTCCGCGGCCGCCGCGAACGCCTTGCACCGCCCGTCACGCGCCAGCCCGCGCTGATGGCTGAAGTAGGCGAACATGTCAGGTGTCGTCATGACCGTCACGCCACCGGCCAGCGCCAGCGAACACTCCCCCGACCGCAGCGCCTGCGCCGCCAGATGCAACGCCACCAGCGACGACGAGCACGCCGTGTCCACCGTCACCGCAGGCCCCTCCAGACCCAAGGTGAAGGCCACGCGTCCGGTCACCAGACTGCCGTCGGTGCTCTCCCCGTAGTCGTGGTACATCACGCCGCCGAAGACGCCGGTGGGCGTGCCCCGCAGAGTCGCGGGGTCGATGCCGGCGCTCTCGATGGCCTCCCAGGCGACCTCCAGGAGGAGCCGCTGCTGGGGATCCATGGCCAGGGCCTCACGCGGGGAGATCCCGAAGAACTCGGCGTCGAAGTCCGCACTGTCGTAGAGGAACCCGCCCTCCGTCGCGATCGACTTGCCGGGCAGCCCTGGTTCGGGGTCGTAGAGGCCGTCCAGATCCCAGCCCCGGTCGGTCGGGAACGCCGCGACGCCGTCGCCCTCGGACATCAGCAGGCGCCACAGCTCCTCAGGAGTGGTCACGCCGCCCGGATACCGGCACGCCATCCCGACGATCGCCACCGGTTCGGCGGCCGCTGCGCTGAGCCGTGCGTTCTCGCCTCGCAGCCGCTCGTTCTCCAGCATCTGCTTGCGCAGCGCCTCCACGATCCGCTCGACGGACGTCTCCATGCCAGGTCGCCCTCCCGGTCGGCTCGCCTCGCCAGCCATCCCAGACGGTAACGATCCGGACCGTGACACAACGACCCCTACGCTGCCACTATCAGGCGAGCCGCCGCCTAGGGGTGGGGATCGCTCACTGGCTGCCCCGGCGGCTGAAGTAGCGGATGGTGACCGCCATGCTGATCAGCAGAATCGGCGCCCACCAGGCGAGGGCGACCCAGAGACTGTTGCCCAGCGGCATCCCGATGAGCAGCGCTCTGGTCGCGTCGATGAGCGGCGTGAACGGCTGGTTCTCCACGACGGCGCGCAGAACCGACGGCATGCTCGACGGTGGCACGAGCGCGCTGCTCGCGTACGGCAGCATCACCAGGATGAAGGAGAGTCCGCCCGCGCCCTCGACGCTGCCCGCCACCCCGCCGATCAGGACGGCGAGCCAGCCCATCGCGAGGATGAACACCAGCAGCAGACCCAGGACGGCCAGCCAGTCGCCCAGGCTCGCCGTCGGGCGGAAGCCCACCAGCCAGCCCACCCCGACCGCCAGCGCGACAGCCATGACGCTGCGCAGGCTCGCGGCCACGACGTGTCCCACGAGTACGGCCGGCTGGAACACCGGCATGGAACGGAGACGCTGGAAGAGGCCGAACTGCAGATCGTTGGCGATCGCGACCGCGGTCGAGGGCGAGTTGAACGCCACGCTGAGCACGATGACGCCGGCGATCACGTAGTTCACGTACGTCGGCCCGTTGACCTCGATCGCGCCGCCGAACAGGTAGCGGAACATCAGCAGCAGCAGGATAGGCACGACGAAGGCCTGGATGACCTCGTCGACGTTCCGGGTGAGGTGCCGCACACTCCTACGCGACATCTCCACGCAGTCGCCGACGGCCATGGCTAAAGCGGAGCGTTCCTGGGCGGCCAGGGCTTCTGCCGTCATTTCACGCCTTCCTTCGGGGTGCTGGTCAGCATGCGGAACACGTCGTCGAGCGTGGGCTGACGCAAGGCGACCCGCTGGACTTCGAAACCGGCGTCCGCCGCCCGGTTGAGCAGATCGCGGACGTCGCCCGGACCGTAGACGGGCACGCTGACGGTCTGGGCGTCGACGGACTCGCCGTCGAGGAGCGCTCGGAGCCGGTCGACGTCGTCGGCTGCGACGGTCAGCTCGGCGCGCTCGGGTCCGACCTGCCTCTTGAGCTCCTGCGACGTGTCCTCGGCGATGATGCGGCCGTGGTTGAGCACGGCGATCCTGTCGGCGAGCTGATCGGCCTCCTCGAGATACTGCGTGGTCAGCAGGATGGTGGTGCCCGCGGCGGTCAGCTTCCTGATCGTCTCCCACATCGCCGTCCGGCTCGTCGGGTCGAGGCCCGTCGTGGGCTCGTCGAGGTAGAGCACCGATGGCGAGCTGATGAGACTGACCGCGAGGTCGAGCTTGCGGCGCATGCCGCCCGAATAGGTCCTGACTTGACGGTCGGCAGCGTCGAGCAGGCCGAACAGCTCCAGCAGTTCGGCAGCACGGCCGGTGACGGCGGCGCGTCCCAAGTGGAACAACCGGCCCATCATCTCCAGGTTCTCCCGGCCGGTGAGCACCGTGTCGACCGCCGTCTCCTGGCCCGTGAGGCCGATCAACCGGCGTACCGCCCGCGCGTCCTTGGCGACGTCGTGGCCGTTCACCAAAGCCACGCCGCCGTCGGCTTTGAGCAGCGTGCTCAGAATACGAACGACCGTGGTCTTGCCCGCGCCGTTGGGCCCGAGCAGCGCGAGCATCATGCCCCTCTCGACCTTGAGGTCGACCGATTCGAGGGCTGTGACGTCGCCGAACGACTTGCGCAGGCCTCTGGTCTCGATCGGGTGACTGACCGGCATTCGCTATCCTCCAGAAGATCGGGGATTGGGGGAGGCGGCGGGAGAGGCCTTCACTCGGGGTTTCCCAGCGCCATGCGGATCAGCGCTTCGCTGTCCATGGTGTCGATCGACTCCCGCTCGCCCTGTCGGCCGTCATCCTCCTCGGGCCCCGGTGCCGGCTCGGGTTCCGGCGCCAGCTCCGCGAGGAGGTACACGGCCAGCGAGCGCGGAGTCGGGTAGTCGTAGATCATCCCTGCCGGCAGCTTGAGCCCCGTGACCAGGGTGAGCTTGTTGCGGATGCCGACGGCCGACAGCGAGTCGAAGCCGACGTCGGTGAAGGTGGCGTCGAGGTCGATCTGGGCCGGGTCCGCGTAGCCCAGGATCCCGGCCGCGTGCGTCCGCACCAGATCCAGCACCGCGGGCAAGCGCCGATGGGCAGGCATCCCGGCCAGCCGCCCGAGCACCGTGCCGTTTTCGCGCTGGATCTCCTGGACGGATCGCCGGGCGGCCGACCGGGTAAGGCCGCGCAACACCGGGGGCAGCTCTTCAGGGTCCTGGCTCATCAGCACTTCGGTATCGAGCTGAATCGGCACGAACAGAGCCTCGCCCAGGGCACATGCGGTGTCAAGGAGAGCCAGGCCCTCCTCGCCGGTCAGCGCGCCGATCCCGAGCCCCGCGACTCTGGCCGTCGCGGCGCCGTCCATGCTCGCGGCCATGCCGCCGCCGACGTCCCAGGTCCCCCAGGCCAGCGAAGTCCCGGCGAGCCCGGCGGACCTGCGCCGGGCGGCCAGCGCGTCGAGGAACGCGTTGGCCGCAGCGTAGCCGCCTTGCCCCGGTGATCCCAGCACGCCGGCAGCCGAGGAGAACAGCACGAAGGCCGACAGGTCGCAGTCTCGGGTGAGCTCGTCGAGGGCGAGCGCGGCGTCCGCTTTGGGCCGCAGCACGGCGTCGATCCGATCGGGGGTCAGCGAGGAGATCACACCGTCGTCGAGCAGACCGGCGGCGTGCACGACGGCCCGCAGCGGGCGCTCGTCCGGAATGCCCGCCAGGACGGCGGCCAGCGCCTCCCGGTCTGCCACGTCGCAAGCCACGACCGAGACGCTCGCGCCCATCTCCGTCAGTTCCTCCCGCAGCTCGGCGGCGCCGGGGGCGTCGCCACCCCGGCGGCTGGCCAGCACCAGGTTCCTGACACCGTGCTCGCCGGCCAGGTGGCGAGCCACAGCGCCGCCCAGCGCCCCGCTCGCGCCAGTGATCAACACCGTTCCTTCCGGATCCCACACGGGGCCCGAGGCCGGCGCCGGCATTCGGATCAGGCGCGGTGCCCGGACGACGCCTCGCCGTACGGCCGTCTGGGATTCGCCGGTCGCGACCGCGGCGGGGATCATCGCGATCGACCGGGCCGCGTCGTCGGCGGGGTCGAGGTCCACGAGCGTGATGCTGTCCGGGTCCTCCGCCTGGGCCGAGCGCACGAGCCCGCAGACCGCGGCGCCCGCCAGGTCGGCCGGGTTCTCTCCGTCGCAGGAGACCGCCCCCCTGGTCACGACGACCAGCCTGGTGGAGGTCGAGAGGTGGGCCTGGATCAGGGCGAGTATCCGGTGCACTTCCTCGTGCACGTCGCCACCGCACGCCGCCACGAGCACGCCGGCGGCCGCCGGGTCGCCGGGGAAGGCCTGGGCCAGGCCCCAGCGGTCCGGCCCGATCACCGCCCAGCCGGCGGCGGCGACGTGATCAGCCGTAACGCGTTGCCAGTCCACGCCGAACAACGCGTCCGAGGCCGCCGGTGCGGCTGCGGCCTGCCTCGCCACAGGTGCGGCCGGGCGAAGCAGCAGCGATCCGACGGACATGACCGGGCTGCCGGTCGGCTCGGCGATGTCCAGGGACACCGCTCCGGAGCCCGCGGGCCGTACCCGCACCCGCAGGGCGGTGGCGCCGGTCGCGTGTGTCTCTATCCGCTCCCAGGAGAACGGCAGCATGGCCTCGCCGCCTGTCGCTCCGCCGCGCCCGATCGCCTGGAGGGCGGCGTCCAGGAGCGCGGGGTGCAGCACGAACCGGTCGGCGCCGGCGTGAGCGGACGGCGGGAGCACCACCTCGGCGAAGATCTCCTCACCTCGTTTCCACACCGCGCGCAGGCCCTGGAAGGCCGGGCCGTACTCGAATCCCTGCGCGGCTAGATCGTCGTACATCCCGTCGGCAGGCAGCTGCCGCGCGCCGGGCGGCGGCCATTCGGCGAGGTCGAACGGCTCCGATCCGCTGTCCGGCACCAGCACGCCGGTGACGTGCCGCGTCCAGGACGCGTGCTCGGCGGCGCCCTCGGCCCGGGAGTGCACGCTGATCCGCCGTATGCCCGACTCGTCCGGCGGATCTACGGCCAGCTGCAACCGCACGCCCGAGCGCTCGGGCACGACCAGCGGCGCTTCGATGATCAGCTCCTCCACCCGGCGGCACCCGACCTCGTCACCGGCTCGGACGGCCATCTCCACGAAGCCTGTGCCGGGGAAGATCAGGGCGCGGCCGATCGCGTGGTCAGCCAGCCACGGGTGCGTCCCGGCCGAGATGCGGCCGGTGAACAGCACGCCGCCGTTGGCGGCCACCTCGGTGGCCGGGCCGAGCAGGGGATGCTCCTCGGCACCCGCGCTCCCGGCCGTGGACTCCAACCAGTATCGCCGGCGTTGGAAGGGGTAGGTGGGCAGCTCGACCAGGCGGCCTCCGCCGATGATCGAGGGCCAGTCGACGGCCGCACCCGAACAGTGCAGCGTGGCGGCCGCGGTCAGGAGGGCGTCCGCCTCGTCCCGGCCCTTCGGCAGGGTGGCGGCGACGGTGAAGTCCGCGGGATCGTCCAGCGCCTCCTGGACGAGCGCGGCGAGCGCGCCACCGGGTCCGATCTCGAGGAACCTGGTCACCCCCATCCCCCGCATCGCCAGCACCGCATCATGGAAACGCACCGGCCGACGCACCTGCTCCACCCAATACCCCGCCCCACACCCCTCCTCCCCCACCAACCCACCCGTCAACGTCGACACCCACGGCACACGCGGCGCGGCGAACCCCAACCCCTCAACCGCCGCACCGAACTCCGCCAACATCGGCTCCATCAACCCCGAATGAAACGCATGCGACACCCGCAACGGACGCACCCGCT
>NZ_JBEZFS010000082.1:0-7663 GCF_040649575.1 Nonomuraea sp. NPDC048916 | reverse complement strand
GCGTCGCCGGCGCCGGCGACCGCGCCACCCGCGCCGGCGAGCAGCGAGACCGCGGTGGCGATCGCCTCCTCGTCGTCGAGAAGCAGCGGCGGCAGGTCCTGCCCGGGGCCGAGCTGGTAGCCACCGCCGACACCCTGGCTGGCATGCACCGAATAGCCGAGCGTGCGCAGCCGCTCGACATCACGCCGTACCGTGCGCGGCGTGACCCCGAGGCGGTCGGCGAGCTCGGGGCCGGTCCAGACCTGGCGCTGCTGCAGCAGCCCGAGCAGGGTGAGCACCCGCTCCGTCGTCCCCCGCTCGTCACCGCTCGCCACGTCCATGTCTCCTACCCTGACAGAGATAGCGGACCGATTCTGTCCGCTAGAGGTGTCAGGGTGACTCCACGGACGCAGACCGACTCGCCCGGCGAGTCGAGGTCCGCCTGTTGCGCAACCTCTACCCGCACACGAAACCCGCTACGAAACCCGCTACGAACGGAGCAACCCGATGAGCCGCCATATCCAGGTCACCTTCGACGCCCACGACCCACGGGCGCTGTCGTCCTTCTGGCGCGACGTGCTGGGCTACGTCCACCCCGGCCCGCCCGGAGTCGACCTGCCCGAGGGCGCCGACCCGCTGGCCGCCTGGGACGACTTCCTCGCGCGGGTCGGCGTGCCGGAGGAGCAGCGCAACACGAGGTCGGCCATCGAGGACCCGGACGGGCACGGCCCACGGCTGTTCTTCCAGCAGGTGCCGGAGGACAAGGTCGTCAAGAACCGCGTCCACCTCGACGTCCGTGCGGCTCCCGGACTGCAGGGAGAGGAGCGGATGGCGGCGCTGGAGGTCGAGTGCGACCGGCTCGTCGCGCTGGGAGCGACGCGGGTGCGTCGCGACGAGCCCGTTCCCCCGATGAGCGCCGGCTTCATCGTGATGACCGACCCCGAGGGCAACGAGTTCTGCCTGGACTGACGCGGTGTCCACTCCGCCCTGACGCGGGGGTGGGTCGACGCTCGCCCGTTCGCCGGGCTGCGCGTCCGGGTCTCGCACCGGCCGGCGTCGTGTTCGCGCTGGGCCGGCTGCTGGGCCACACGATCACGCCGGTCCCTCACCCCGGTGACCCGCCCAGGCGACGTCCGCCAAAGGGCCCGGACGGGAGGGTGCCCCGCGAGGGGATGCCTCGCGGGGCGACCGCTACGCGTCGGCCGTGTAGGCCGGTGGGATCACCGGTTGATGTTCTCGTTCCGGTTGATGTTCTCGTTGCGGTTGAGGTTCTCGTTCCTGTTCAGGTTCTCGTTGCGGTTGAGATTGCGGTTGAGGTTCTCGTTCCGGTTCCGGTTGAGGTTGCGGTTGAGGTTCTCGTTCCGGTTCCGGTTGAGGTTCCGGTTGAAGTTCTCGTTGCGGTTGCCGCCCCTGTCACGGCACCACTGGCGCTCCCAGCGGCCGTTGTGGCGGCAGAAGTAGCACATCCTGCCGTTGCGCCACCGCCACTCGCACCGCTGCGCCGAGCTCTGCGGCGTGACCGAGGCGTGCTGGCCGGTGGTCGCGTACGTGTCCGATGAGCTGGTGGCGTTGGCCGGCGATGTGGCGGCGAAGGTTCCTGCGACGATCGTGGATCCGGCCATTGCGGCGGTGATGAGCAGACGCTTGAGCATCAGAGATCACTCCCTGAACGGTATCGAGTCCCAGATGCATGGGATCGGACGAGAGCGTCGGAATCGGTTTTTCCCGGGATGCGCCGATGCGGCGCGCTGAACATCTCTCAGATTAAGCACGGGGTCCGGCGGCGGTCTTCCGGAGAGCGGCAAAGCCTTATTTCCGGCGTCTCATCACCCGAAAGTGAATTACCGGATATCCCCAGGAGCCACGGCCTTGCGCGGTGCGGGCCGGCCGGGGAAATGCCGAGCCCGGAATGCGTTCTCCTGCCGGGGGAGTGCTCGCGGATTCCCGAGGCCCTCCAATAGTGCGCCAGTGGGACGGTAAATGGCGGGAAAGGGCGGCGGGCGCCGGAAGGTTCTGGCGACGCCGCCCTCGTGGAATGGTTTCCTGCGGAAAGGCCGTCGCACGCCTGTGAAGGCCCTGCTGAGTTCCCGCGGTTCGTACATTCTGACGTCCCGCGGGTTTGGCCGGGCGGCGGGGGAGGACGTGCGGTGCCCATCCCCACCATCGTGACCGCCGTCAACGCCCGTCCCACGGGAGACACCGGCGCTCCCGGCCCTCATGGGCGTTCACGGGCCACAGCCTCAGGAGGTCACCGGAACCAGACGGGTGTCATCGTGCGGGTCGTCGAGGCGGTCCAGCCGGGTCTCGCCCCGCCACCGCATCAGCAGCACGGCCGCCACCAGCATCAGCGCGCCCGCCCCGCAGACGGCCGTACGCGGCCCGAGCCGGTCCGACACGAACCCCTGGACCAGCCCCCCGACCGGAAAGGAGGCGGTGTAGCACATGATCCGGCAGGCCATCACCCGGCCGCGCATGTGGTCGGCCACGATGACCTGCATCGAGGTGTTCACCGCCGAGACGACCGCCAGGAAGCACCCGCCCACCACCGCCATCGCGATGACGGCGAACACGTAGCCCGGAGCGGTCCCGAAGGCCACGATGCCCAGGCCGTAGATCAGCAGGCCCCAGCGCGCCACCTGGCCGAGGCTCACCTTGTGGTTCCAGCCGGAGACCAGCGGCGCCGCGACGACCGCGCCGAGCCCGAACGAGGCGTTGAGGACGCCCAGTCCGACCGGTCCCACGCCGAAGACGCTCTCCGCGAACACCACCGTGAACTGGAAGATCGGGTGGCCCAGCACGCCCACCAGGACGGAGACCACCAGCGCGATCATCAGCCCGGGCCGGCGGCGCATGTAGCCGAGGGCGGCCAGGAACCGCCGGGTGACGCCCCCGGAGGCGGGATGCGCGGGCCGGAGCTCCGGGGTGCGGATCAGCGTCAGCGCGGCGAGCACGAACAGGAAGGACACGGCGTTCAGCAGGAACGTCCACGCGGGGCCCAGCACGGCCAGCAGCAGGCCGGCGATCGCCGGGCCGATCGAGCGGGCGGCGTTGAACTGCAGGGAGTTCAGCGTCACCGCCGAGTGCAGGTCGCCCCGGGGCACCAGGTCGCTGACGAACGACTGCCAGCTCGGCATGTTGATGCCCGCGAAGACGCCGCCGACGCCGACCAGGAGCAGCAGGACGACAGGCTGACGCCAGCCCGAGGTCCAGCACACCCACAGCAGCAGCGCCGAGACGGCCATCCCCGACTGCGTGAACAGCAGGACCCGCTTGCGGTTGCGGCGATCGGCCATCGACCCGCCCGCCGGGGCCAGGAAGATGCCGGGCAGGAACTGGGCGACGCTCACCAGGGCGACCCATAAGGCGCTCTCGGTGATCTGGTAGAGCACGTACGGCACCGCCAGGTTGCTCAGCCAGCTCCCGGTGTTGGAGGCCAGGGCGCCGCACCAGAAGACGGTGAAGTCCCGGTGCCTGAAGGCCCGGAACGAGTGGCGCACCCCCCTGGGGGCTTCCGAGCCGACCGGCGTCTCACCGGCGCCGTCCGCAGGCCTTGAGTGTCGTTGCCGTTTCACGTCCGACGTTCCTCCCTCGCTGGGGACGTACACACGTTCCGTTGTAGTTTCCTGCGAAACAGCCCGATGACGAGCCCCTTCCGCGGAACGGCGGCGAGAGGGCCCGGCGGGATCCCCCCCGTAGGGTGTCCTCATGGGGACGATTGGGACGGTCGGGCTGGTGCTGCATCCGCAGCGCGACTCAGCGGAGGCGATCGACACGATCCTGCGCTGGGCCGGCGAGAGAGGCGTCACCGTGCTCGGGCTGCCCAAGGAGGTGGGCCGGATCGACTGCAGCGCCGTGGCGGTCGACGCCGCCACCCTCGCCGCGCGGGCCGACCTGGTCGTGAGCCTCGGCGGCGACGGCACCATGCTGCGCACGATGCGGCTGATCGCCGGGCTGTCCACGCCGGTGCTCGGGGTCAACCTCGGGCGGCTCGGCTTCCTGGCCGAGATCGACGTTCAGGGCCTGCCCGCGACGCTGTCGGCCATCGACGCCAGCGACTACACGGTCGAGCCCCGCATGGCGGTGCGCACCACGCTCGGCCGGGACCGGCGGGTGATCGCGTTCAACGACATCGCGCTGGTCCGCATCCCCGGCGAGGGGCTGGCCGTCGTCTCCGTCGCCCCCGGCGGCGACCCGTTCGTCAGATACGCCGCCGACGCGGTGATCGTGGCCACCTCCACCGGCTCCACCGCCTACAGCTTCTCCGCCGGCGGGCCGGTCGTCTCGCCCCGGGTGGAGGCCGTGCTGGTCGTCCCGGCCGCCGCGCACTCGGCCTTCAACCGGGCCCTGGTGCTGCCCGCCGACGAGGAGGTGGAGCTGGAGCTGCTGCCCGGCAGCGGGCGGCTCGCCGTGGAGGTCGACGGCGCCGTCCTGGGGCACCTGTGCGCCGGTGAGCGGATCACGGTCACCGCCGTGCCGGGCGCGGCCCAGGTGGTGCGGCTCGGCACCACTTTCTACGAGCGCGCCCGCCGCAAGCTGCGCGTCGGCGGCAGCGTCGAGGCGGGCTGACCGCCGGGGTCGGGATCGCGCCGCGACGTCACCAGCGCCGCGAGGGCCGTGGTGATCGGCACCGCCGAGATCAGGCCGAGCGTGCCCACCACGCTGCGGACGATCTCCTGGGCGATGACCGGAGTGGTCAGCACCTCGCCCAGCGGCTGGTCGCCGACGCTGAAGAGCAGCAGCAGGGGCAGCGACGCCCCCGCGTACGCCAGGATGATCGTGTTGATCACCGAGGCGATGTGGGCCCGGCCGACCCGGCTGCCCGCCCGGTAGAGGCGGCGGAAGCGGTAGGACGGGTTGGCCGCCGCGAGCTCGGTGACCGTGACCGCCTGCGTGACCGTCACGTCGTCCAGCACTCCCAGCGCGCCGATGATGATGCTGGCCAGCAGCAGCCCCTGGGTGTCGATCGACAGGCTGAGATCCAGGGTGAACGAGCTGTCGTCGGTGATGCCGCTGAGCCGGGCGAACCCGATGGCGGCGTAGGAGAGCAGGCCGGTGAGCGTGAGGCTGGCGAGCGTGCCGAGCACGGCCATGGACGTGGTCAGCGTGAAGCCGTGCGTCAGGTAGAGGACGGTCAGCATGATCGCCGCCGCGCCCACGATGGCGACCAGCATGGGCGGCTCGCCGCCGAGGATGCCGGGGATCACGAACGTCAGCAGCAGCACGAACGTGATCGCCAGCCCGGCGAGCGCGGTGAGCCCGCGCCAGCGGCCGAAGGCGATCACCGCCAGCGCGAAGGCCAGCCCGGCCAGCCACAGCGGCGTCGACCGGTCGTGGTCGGAGATCTGGTAACCGGACTTGCCCGACTCGCCGTCCTGGATCCGGATGAGCACCACGTCGTCGTCCGCGGCGAACCGCTGGGCGCCCGGCCCGGTCGGCAGCCGCAGTGTCAGCTCACGCCCGAGGTCGGGCCCGCTGCGCACCTTGACGGTGGCGCTGCCGCAGGTGGCCGGGTCGGAGCGCGGCGCCCCCTCCGACTGCTCGGGGCACGGCTTGAGCAGCACGGACGTGATCGTCCCCGTGAGGCGCTCGACGCCGGTCGCCGGCGCCTGCTCCCGCTGTCCGGAGGGCCACAGCCAGACCAGCATCGCCAGCGTGACGACCGCCAGCGGCACCAGCACGGCGAGCGTCGCCACGACCGCGCGCCGCGAGCCGGGCACACCGGCGCCGTGCCCGTGGTTGCCACCCATCGAGCCCCCTTCTCTACGAGGTACGAAGGGTGACAGTAGTGCACCCCGGGACGGGTAGCCGCCGGTCTGACGGGTAGTCGCAGGTCATGGCGACGCTGGTGGGCACCTGCGGGTGGCAGTACAAGGACTGGCGCGGCGTCCTGTATCCCAAGGGCGTCCCGCAGCGGCTCTGGCTGGAGACCTACGCCGGCACGTTCCCCACCGTGGAGATCGACAACGCCTTCTACCGCCTGCCGACGCCGCAGACGTTCGCCCACTGGCGCGATGAGACCCCCGACGGGTTCGTGATAGCGCTCAAGGCCAGCAGGTATCTCACCCACATCAAGCGGCTGATCGATCCCGAGGAGCCGGTGGAGCACCTGATGAACGCCGCCTCCCATCTGAAGGGGAAGCTCGGGCCGATCCTGCTGCAGCTGCCGCCCACGCTCAAGGCCGACCCCGGCAGGCTCGACCGCTGCCTGGCCTGCTTCCCGAAGGAGGTCCGGGTGGCCGTGGAGTGCCGGCACGGCTCGTGGTGGTCCGACGAGGTGCGCGAGCTCCTCCAGGCGCGCGGGGCCGCGCTGTGCTGGGCGGACCGCCTCGGCCGGCCGGTCGCGCCGCTGTGGCGCACCGCTTCCTGGGGGTACCTGCGCCTCCACGAGGGCCGCGCCGAGCCCTACCCCTCGTACGGCGAGGCCGCGCTGAAGACGTGGGCCGGGCGCGTCGGCGACGCCGGCTGGCAGGACGCCTACGTCTACTTCAACAATGACACCGGGGGAGCGGCCGTGCGCAACGCGTCCAGCTTTGCCAGACTTGTCTAGGTGTACACCCGCCTGTATCGCCACGGCGTCCTCGAGAAGGAAGGCTTCCCGATCTCGGAGGTCTCCGACTACGTGACCGACCCGGACAACACGGTCTGGTTCGACCTGTGCTGCCCGACCCCCGAGGAGCTCGGCGCGCTGGGCGAGGAGCTCGGGTTGCACGAGCTGGCGGTCGAGGACGTGGTGTCCGAACGCCAGCGCCCCAAGGTCGACATCTACGACAACCACCTGTTCATCACCGTCTACGGCATCCACCTGGACACGGGGCGGCTCGACCCGGTCGAGGTCGACGTCTTCGTCACCGCGAACGCGCTGGTCACGATCCGCGAGAACGCCGGCTTCGACATCGACGAGGTGGTCAGGCGCTGGGACGCTGCCCGCCCGCTGGCCGGCCACGGCGTCGCCTACCTGCTGCACGGCCTGCTCGACTACGTGGTCGACAGCCATCTGGACTACGTCGAGGACCTCGACGCCCGGGTCGACGAGCTGGAGGAGTCGCTCTTCGAGGAGGCCGGCCAGGCCGGCACCCGCGAGCTCCAGCGCACCATCTACACGATGCGCCGGAACGCCGCGGTGTTCCGCAAGATCGCCCTGCCCATGCGGGAGGTGATCGGCGCCCTGCTGCGACGGCAGCGGAACCTGGTGATGGACCCCGTGATGCTGCCCTACTTCTACGACGTGTACGACCACGCGCTGCGCGTCGACCAGTGGATCGAGTCGCTGCGCGACCTGATGGCCAACCTGCGCGAGACGCGGATGGCGCAGCAGGGCTTCCGGCTCAACGAGATCATGAAGCGCCTCACCGGCTGGGCGGCGGTGATCGCCGTGCCGACCGCCATCACCGGCTTCTACGGGATGAACGTGCCCTACCCGGGCGTGGGGCGGCCGTGGGGCTTCTGGTTGTCCTCCGTCCTGGTGGCCGTCAGCTCCGTCGCGCTCTACATGGAGTTCAAGAAGAGGGACTGGTTGTAGGGCGGCGGGCACGGACCGCCCCGGCCGGCCGCCGTGAGCCCCACCGTCAGCAGCACCCGCCTGGCGCCCGAGGCGGGGTAGAGCGGCAGGCAGCGGCCGCCCGCGACCAGGGTCCTGCGCCCGATCGGCGTGGCGATCAGCGGCAGCTCGTCGTAGGTGGCGGGC
>NZ_JBEZFS010000081.1:0-7742 GCF_040649575.1 Nonomuraea sp. NPDC048916 | reverse complement strand
GCAGCCAGCAGTTCCTCACGGCTGGGGTCCCGGGGGTCGGACACGAGCTCAAACTACGATCCTTGCCTGACAACATCCACAATCACTGCGAAACCGGCGCGTCTACCCCAAACCAGACACGATCAACAACGAGCCTGAATGGATACGCCATGACCTCGCCGTATGACCACGAGGCATTGTGGATCAAGGCTAAGCTGTTCATCAACCGAGCTATGGACGACGATTTCAGATCGTTCGACGAGCAAGCGCTCTGGGCGGCTCTGGCGCTCGAACTACTCGCCAAGGCCGCTCTGGCCAAGGTCTCGCCTCTGCTAGTGGCTGAGCCCACTGAGGACGGGACGAACCTGTTGATCGCGACGGGACTCGTAGTCGGCGACGCCCGCTTCACCTCAGTAAAGGCCAAAACCCTCTTTATACGGTGCCACAAAGCATTCAAACCGTTTGACCAGGCCGAAGCCACCAAGATCATAAATGGCCGCAACGAATACCTGCATAGCAGCGGATCGGGCTTCATGGCGATCCCCGCCCACGCCTGGTGGCCAAGGTATTGGGCGCAGGCGACCACGCTGATCACGGCGCTGGACAAGGATCTCAGCGATTTCGTCGGTATGGACCGCATGGGCGTCGTGCAGGACTACCTCGAACAAGACGCCAAGAACGTCGAGCAGCGCACGCAAGCACTCATCGAACGAGCCAAGCAACGACTCCAGCAGTACAGGGATGGCAACCTGCCCGCCCGTGTCGCGCGGGAATGGCAGAGCGACCTCGACCTGACGGCGAGCCTGGGCTACGACGCGGACGCTAAATGCCCTGCTTGTGCGGCAACCGGAACCCTCGAGGGAGAAGACGTCCTCGACACCGAGGTGTCCTACAGCGACGAGCCGGATGACATCCAGGTCACCTTGACGATTGGCGCGGAGTATTTCAGCTGCCCCACCTGCCACCTCGTTTTGATGGGCTACAAGTTGATCAAGCAGGCAGGTCTGCCGGAAGAGTTCGAAGCCGAGGGCGATGTCACAGACATCTATGAGGAGCCCGACTACGGCAACGACTGACAGGCCACTCCGCTGTGACGTCAGCGTCCAGGCCCAGCACGTGGTACGGCAGGGCACGCACCGTGTAGGCGCCGCGTCCGAATGCCGGTGGCACCCGAAGTTCAGCGCTCGAAGTGTCGACAAGGAGCGGCGCTGCCGCCCGGTCCATGAGCTCGGGCTCTCCTGCCGAACTGAAGGCTTGGGACATCATGCCTCAAGCTGACGAGTGGCCGCGGCCAGGGGTGATCAGCAGCAGAATTTCAGATAGTCCTGCAGGTCGCCGAGGATGCGGGCGACGCCGTCGCGGTCGCCCCAGTACAGCACTTCCTTGCCGTCGCGGCGTGAGGTGACGATGCCGCCACGGCGCAGCAGGGCCAGTTGCTGGGAGGCGGCGGACTGGCTGATGCCGGCGCGTTCGGCGACCTGGTTGACCGACAGTTCGGCGCCCTGGGCGAACAGCAGCATGATCTGCTGGCGGCCGGGGTTGGCCAGGGCCTTGAGGAAGTCCTGGGCGGCATGCGGTAGCTGCGGCGCGCACGCGGTACCCGCCGTCGCGTCCGTCGGCGCGCCTGGTGGTGTCGTGGTCTCGGCCATGCCTGCTCCCTCCTGTCCACCGCACCCTACCTTCATATCAACTTATTGACATATTATAAAATGACGGTATATTCTACGGCATGCCCATCGACAATGACCGCATTCTGATCGTCGGGGCCGGGCAGTCCGGCCTGGCCGCCGCGCAGGCCGCCCTGGAGCAGGGGCTGCGGCCCGTGCTGCTGGAGGCCTCCGGCCGGGCGGCCGGGTCCTGGCCGCGCTACTACGACAGCCTCGCCCTGTTCTCGCCCGCTACAGCGGCCTGCCCGACATGCCCTTCGCTGGCGACCCTGAGCGCTACCCGCACCGCGACGAGGTCGTCACCTACCTGGAGCGCTACGCCGCCGCCCTAATTGAACGCGGCGCCGAGCTGCGCACCCTCGCCCGTGTCGGGGTCGTCCGCCCCGCCGGCGAGTCCGGCGCGAGCGGCTTCCTCGTACACCTGGCCGACGAGCAGGAGCTGACCGCCCCCGCCGTCATCGCGGCCAGCGGCTCCTTCGACCGCCCGCACCGGCCCGCCCTGCCTGGCCTGGACACCTTCACCGGCCCGGTGCTGCACGTCGCCGACTACCGCTCGCCGGCCTCGCTGCCGGGCGAGCACGTCCTCGTGGTCGGGGCGGGCAACTCGGCGGTCCAGATCGCCTACGAGCTGGCCGCCGATCGCCGGGTGACGCTGGCCAGCTGGGCGCCGATCCGCTTCGTCGAGCAGCGCCCCCTGGGCAGGGACCTGCACTTCTGGTTCCGCCTGACCGGGTTCGACCGGCTGCCGCTGGCCCGCGCGGAGGCTCCGCCCGCCTCGCCGGTGCTCGATGACGGCCGCTACCGCCGGGCGCTGCGCGAAGGCCGCTACACGCGCAGGGCCATGTTCACCCGGCTCGACGGCGATCACGCGTCTGGCCCGACGGCGGCTGCGAGCGCGTCGATGCGGTGCTGCTGGCCACCGGCTACCGGCCGAACCTGCCCTACCTCACCGACCTCGGCGCTGTAGACGCCGGTGGGCACCCGCGACAGCGCCGCGGCCTGTCCGTGACCCATCCCGGTCTCGGCTACCTGGGCCTGGAGTGGCAGCGCACTCCCTCCAACACGCTGCGCGGGGTCGGCGCCGATGCCCGCCGTGTTGTCGCCGTGCTCGCCCGCCACCTGCGCGAAACGCGCCGGCACGCCCGCGCGTGAGCGGCGCCACCTCCGCACACCTGCTGATTCGATGCATCTCTAATTTGGCATGGCTCTAAGTTTATCGGGCATCCTGTCGTCAAAATCACTTAGACAGATTTCAAACCAGTGCGGGCCGGGGTGGCCCGCGTAACGATGAGGAGAACACCATGAGCGGATGCTGCGGTCTCACCGCAGTCGAGCTCGAGCCCAGTCGCCAGGCCGCACAGCCCGGTGACCTGCCCATCGTGGTCATCGGCGCCGGCCCGATCGGCCTGGCAGCGGCGGCCCACCTCGCTGAACGGAGCCTCCACTTCGTGGTGCTGGAGGCCGGCGAGCAGGCGGGCGCGTCGGTCGCCCAGTGGGGCCACGTCCGGGTGTTCAGCCCGTGGAAGTACAACATCGACGCCGCCGCCCGCCGCCGGCTGGAGGCCGCCGGCTGGAGCGCGCCCGATGCGGAGTGGTTGCCCACCGGGGCCAAGCTGATCGAGGACTATCTGGCGCCGCTGGCCAAGCTGTTCGGTGACCGGGTCCGCACCGGCGCGAAGGTAAGCGCGATCAGCAGGCTCGGCTACGACCGGGTCCGCACCTCCGGCCGCGACGCGGCGCCGTTCCTCATCCGGCTGGCCGACGGCGGCGAGCTGCACGCCCGCGCCGTCATCGACGCCTCCGGCACCTACGCCACCCCCGACGTGCTCGGCACCTCCGGCCTGCCCGCCCACGGCGAAGCCGACGCCGCTGACTTGGTTGACCACGCGCTGCCCGACGTGCTCGGCGCCGACCGCGACCGCTACGCGGCCAAGCACGTCCTGGTCGTGGGCGCCGGCCACTCGGCCGCCACCACCCTGCTCGCCCTCGCCCAGCTTGAGGACACCCCGATCACCTGGGCGATCCGCGCCGGAAACGCCAGCCGCGCCTACGGCGGCGGCGAGGCGGACGCGCTGCCCGCCCGTGGCGCGCTCGGCACCCGCCTGCACGCCCACGTCGAAAGCGGACGCATCCGCCTGGTGACCGGCTTCTTCACCCACGCCATCGAACGCGACGGCGCGCAGGTGCGGGTGATCAGCCGCGACCCGTCCGGCCACGAGCAGAGCGTGACGGCAGACCAGATCGTCAGCGCGACCGGTTACCGGCCCGACCACGCCATCGCCGGCGAGCTGCGCCTGGACCTCGACCCGATCCTCGGCTCCACCCGCGCGCTCGCACCGTTGATCGACCCGAACGCGCACTCCTGCGGCACGGTGCCGCCGCACGGAGCTGAGGAACTCGCGCACCCCGAAGACGGCTACTACGCCGTCGGGGTCAAGAGCTACGGCCGCGCCCCGACCTTCCTGCTCGCCACGGGCTACGAGCAGGCCCGCTCCGTCGTCGCCGCCCTGGCCGGCGACTGGGAAGCCGCCCGGGACGTGCAGCTGGACCTGCCGGAGACCGGGTGTGCTCCTCCAGCCTGGCCGAGGCCCAGGAGCAGCGGGTGGGCCTGGCCACCGGGATCAGTCTCCGCGCCCGGCGGGTCCCGCACCGGGGCGGGCCAGCGGGCGGCGCTGGTGCGCACTGCCACCCGCCAGGCGCCCGCATCCGCAGCGAGAGGGCATCCGCTGGGGCGGCCGACCTCTTACACCGGCAGCTTGGCGCCCTCACCCAACCCGGAGATCGTTTCCGGTCACAGCACTAGCCGACATCGCACTACTGCGCTCCCAGCCCGACCTGTTCGGGCACGTCGCCTCCGACCCCACGGTCTCCCGGCTGATCGACCGCCTCGCCGCCGACCCAGCCCGAGCACTGAAAGCCATCCGGACCGCCGCACCGACGCACGCCAGCGAGCCTGGCAACTAGCCGGAGCCCGGGCTCCCGGAGCCGACGGACAGCTGATCCCGCTCGACATCGACGCCACCATCATCATCGCCCACTCCGACAAGCAGCACGCCGCCCCCACCTGGAAGAAGACCCTCGGCTTCCACCCGATGACCGTCTTCGCCGACCACGGCCAAGACGGCTCCGGCGACCCGCTGGCTCTGCTGCTGCGACCCGGAAACGCCAGCTCCAACACCGCCGCCGACCACATCGACGCCACCCGGCTCGCCCTGACCCAGCTACCCCGACCAGGGCCAGCGCCCAGTGATCAAGCCGCGCATGCCCACAAACTGCGGAACATCGGGTGCCTTTGGCGCCCTGCCGCCAGCAGGGCCCACCCGTGAGGCTGGATGAACGGCCGGTATCTCCTACAGCGCTCAGGACGCCCTGGGCGTCTCGTGGACGGTAAGGCTGGCCGCTGACCTCCCGCCGGGTCGGCTCCCCTAGAGTCTGCGCGACCGCCGACCGAGGCCAACAGGATCATCGCCCGCCGGTACCGGCCCGTACTCATCGTGCCGCGTCGCACGATCTGCTGCAGCTTCTGTCCCTCTCTCCGTGAGTCTGCGAACCTTGACCGGTTGCGTCACCTGATTTCCTGGGTGCCGATCGAACGTGACCAGCACCCATCCAATCGGCAGGGGCATTCTGCATGCCAACCTGCTGATCGTTTCCGGTTACAGGACTAGCCTGGTGCGGTGGCCGTCCTTAGCCGTGAACAATTGCTGGCTTCCGCGAACGACTTCTCCCGACGCGCGCTGATCGCATACGTGGACGGGGACGAGCAGATGATCCTCACCAATGCGGCGTTTGCGCTGGAGCACCTCAGCAAGGCATACCTATTTGACAACCATCCAGCGTTGCTGGTGGAGGTTCGCAACGGGCACTTCGACTCGCTTCTCCATCTGACCGGCCTAGGCGTCCATGCCCGCAAACTGGGTGCACCTCGAACGATCGGGGCCAAGGAGGCACTCGCCCGTGTCGACCAGTTGATCACTATCCAAACACCGCGTCCTGCGCTCGATCAGCTCATCGACGTCCGGGACGGTGTCGTCCACGTCGGATACCTAGACGCAGCCGGTACGAGACACCTTCTGGCTGTGTTCCTGAGGTTCGCCCACGAACTGTACGATGCGCTCGAAGTTGATCCAGAAGAGCGGTGGGGACAACACTCTGAGTTGGTCGACTCGCTCATCAGTCAGTCGCTATCGGACGCCACTCATGCGGTCAATCGTAAGATCGCAGCCGCGAAGAGGCGTCTAGGGACACTAATGGCCAAGATCCCTGAATCGCTGCAGGCCACCATCGGCGACGCGCGGCAATTCACGGTCAACTTCGTCGCTCTTGCCCCTGAGAACATGGGGAAGCGCCTTCGCAACATCCATGCGCGATGCCCCGCGTGCCAACATCCCGAGGCGGGTCTCCTGGGGCGCGTGGAGCCGGAGTTCGCGCTAGCGCACGAGCCAGGGCCGATGGAGCACATAGAGGAGCTCCTTGAGGAAGCGCTTGTCTTCTACCCGGAGCGACTCATTTGCGGCTCGTGCGAACTGCAGCTGGAGGGGCTGGACGAACTGGGGGTGGTCGGGATTCCACCGCGAGTGGAATTGGAGCCCGCACCAGATTCCAGCTGTAATGACAGCAGCGGATCGTTCTTCATAGACTTCACATAAGGGCGCGAACCTTGTAGCCCTCCTTGACCATGCGCTGAAGCAGCTCAACCTGCTGGTTTTCATTCTCACAGGTGACGACCACGCCCCACACGGTCCATGAACGACGGCATGTGCGGGTTCATGTTCCTCGGGGCCCGCCCGAGGAACTGGCCGTGGCCGGCGGTCTCAAAGAGGCGCAATTGACCCCGCCTGCGGCGCGAAGAGTTCGGTGCCTGCGGACGGTGTCCAGCAACAGCGGATCGCGGGTAATCGAGAGCAGGATGGTGGGCCGGAAATCGGCCAGGTCGCCCAACAGTGGGGACACGTACGGGTCCCGCGGGTTGTGCCCGCCGGCATTGAACTGAACGGCCGGCTGGAGTGGCTCTGCCCGCCGTTGGCTCGGGGCCGAAACGTTGGGCGGCTCAGGTGAGGAGTCTGCCGCCTCGCTCAGGCGAGTACGTCCGTGGGCTGCGCCGACAACGTGTTTCCAGCTGGCCTTCGCCGACGGAAGGGCCAGCGGCACCCGCACGCGCGTCCTGGCCGTTGTCCGCCCCAGCGGGTCCAGATGCGGGCCTTCGACGGATTAAATGCGGCTAGAGTACTAGGAGGTGACGAGCCTGATCACCTCCTGTCCCTCGGCGGCGGGCGCTCGTCCCACTCCAATCCCGCCATCGGGTCTGCCGGATCCTTCAACCGCAAGTTGTCCACGAGCCGCGCCATGAGGTACGGGTTGTGACCGCATGTGATTCGTCCCATATATGCAATCTGCACCTCCCCCTCTCCTGGCAAGTCAACTGTGACGGATCCATAGTGAGCCCGATAGGGGTTGCGGTTGAGGGCATCGAACTTGTCGACTGCCTCGTACTCGCGAGCCGCATAGAGGACCTCTAGTAGGAGCTTCATGGTTGCCGGTCCCGTCTGCGGTGGCCGGATAGCGGCAATCACATCTTCTTGACGGACGGCGGCATGATTCCCAGCCCACTCCCATGTCACGATCCATGCTTTTCGTCCACGTACTCGCCTAGCCATTTCCCATCTCCCATACTCCGACGTAACGATTCGGACAGAGAAGCTACACCAGACGGATTCCTAAGGTCTTTGCTCGTTCCATGCCCCTTCCGGGCGGCTCGCTCTATCGGGCCCTCTGCCTGGAACGGGCGAACCTGGTGCCAATTTGGATCAGGCACACTTTCGTCATTGCAAGAGAAGGTGCACCTGATCGCTCCCCTCGCCCGAACAAACAGCTCACCTATGTACTCATCGGTTGCACTGCCCCCAGCTCGCATCGGCTTGGTGGTTTGGCTGCCGCTGCATCGCGCTTGAGCAATGATCGAAACCTGTGGATCTGATGGGAAGGGTGTACCTTCCCGAATCATCTGATCATGGTTTCGAGATAAGGCCGACGCGCCAACGTCGGTCGGGAAGGCACACCCGTGCTCACCGTAGTGCCCGAACTGCCCGTTGACGA
>NZ_JBEZFS010000080.1:0-9069 GCF_040649575.1 Nonomuraea sp. NPDC048916 | reverse complement strand
CGGGCCCGGTCGACCAGCATGGCGATCAACTGCCCGTCCGACGTGGCCTCGCCGACCGGCTCCTCCACGGACTCGCGCTCGATCGTCGTCTCGCTCACTTGGCGTCTCTCCTTGATCAGCAGATCCGCCGTTCATTAGACACTCCCGATCGTCATGTCGAAGTCATCTTGGGTCTCGCGATTATGCAGGCGCCCGCTCGCTTTCCCTCCCGTCAGGCTCTGCGTGAAGCCACCTTCGAAAGTGAATGAGGCCGCAGGCGTGCTCGCCAGCGCCAGATCGAGAGCCGCGGCGAGTTCCGCGCTCGTGTCAGGCGGAGGTGGAGGGCGGCGATCAGTGCGCTTCGGGGCCGGGTCTCGTTGATCCGTGGCCGCCTGCGAAGCTCGTATGTCTGCCGTGGCGGTGGCGCTGCGCGCCTGCACAGGAGGAGGATTCGGCTGAGCGGGAAGGTTGTTGACGGCGATTGCGGTTGCTGCGCCCAGGACGATGACCACTGTGGCGGCTATCAGGGCCGCGCGACGGGTGCCGGCCGCAGGCGCGGAAGGCTGAACTGTGGGCCAGGCCGGTTCCGCGGCCGGCATGACCCAAGTCCGATCCAGCCGGGTGATGATGTCGGTGGCCGCGTCCGCCGCTGCGATGGCAGGCTGACCGTGCCGTTCACGCCAAGACTCGGCTACCACAGCCATGACCTCAGAGGCGGACGGCCGAAGCCCGGGATCTTTGGCCAGTGTCCTGTCGACGAGCGTACGCAAGGGGCCCGGGACGGCGGAGGTGGCGACAGCGTCGTGCAACACCTTGAGGGCGAGCACTTCGGGACGTGCCACGCCGTAGGGGGCGATCCGGTAGCCGCGTAAACGACCAGCAACCCCCAGCCGTACACGTCGGCTGCCGGTCCGGCAGGTGCGTCGCTGTACTCTTCGGGGCTTACCCATCCGGGTGAACCGATCCAGGTTCCGGTCCGGGTCATCACGGTCGCGTCGAGCGCCCGGGCGATGCCGAAGTCGACCAGTTTGGGACCGGCCGGGGAGAGGATCACGTTGGGCGGCTTGAGATCGCGATGAACGACTCCTGCGGCGTGCACGGCGACCAATGCTTCGGCCAGACCTGCAGCCAGGCCGAACAGCTGGTGGACCGCCCACACCGTCTGACCTGCATTGAACGATCCGGAACGGGCCGAACTGGATCTTTTATTCCGTAGGTTCCGGATTCGAGCCCGGGCGCCCTACCAGCAGAAACACCCCTACATGATCTTGTCCGGCGAGGTCGTACAGCCACCTCTACAGCCTAGAGGGCCGGAATCCCGTTACCGGGAATCCGGCCCTTGGTCATGCTGCTGGTCATCCGAAGATCTGCCCGTTGAAGGGCCTGCCGTACGGGTCAAACCCGGTACCGAAATCAATGTCCAAGCGGCGATGCCGGTTGTAGACGGTCTTCCCCGGCCTGACCGCCGGGTGACGGTCAGGCCGGTTGACGCCCGGTTGCCGGTGTCACGCAGACCGGTAGGTCAGATGCAGGACCCCGCTGGAGAAGGTGGCGGAGTGAACCAGTCGCAGTGGTATCCGGTCACCGTCGTGCGGGAAGAGCCGCTCCCCGCCGCCCACCACGATCGGGTGGACCAGCAACTGGAGTTCGTCGAGCACGTTGTCACGCAACAGCGATCGCACGAGGGTGAGGCTGCCGCTGACGGTGATGTGCCCGCCTCGGTCCTGCTTGAGCGCGGCCAGCTCGGCGGACACCTCACCCCGGATCACGGTCGAATTGTGCCACTCCGGCGATGTCATGGTCGTCGAGGCCACCAGTTTGCGCATGGAGTTGATCCGGTCGGCGAACGGCACCTCGCTGCCCCTGCCAGGCCAGGAGGAGGCGAACACCTCGTAGGTTCTGCGCCCTAACAAGAGCGTGTCGGCCTCGTCGAGCTGTTCGGCGACCGCCGCCGCCATCTGGTCGTCGTGGTAGGGAAAGTGCCACTGCTCGGGCGCCTCCACGACGCCGTCCACCGACACGAAGAGCTGCGAGACGATCTTGCTCATGCCGTGGCCCGCGTGAAGAACGCCGCCAGCACGGGGGCGATGGCCTCGGGGGCCACGTTGTGGGGCTGGCCGGTCAGGCTGACCCGTCGTACGTCGGGCAGCGTCTCGGCGAGAGCCTGTGCCGCGCTGCTCATCCAGGGGATCGTTTCACCGTCGATGACGAGGGTGGGCACCGCGACGCCAGCCAGCCGGTCGGTGGGCAAGGAGAAGTCGCCGGTGATGGTGGCGTCGTAGATGAGCGTGTGCGCCACGGACTCCATCGCCGACCAGCCGGGGAAGTCCCGCATCGGGGCGACGAACTCGGCCGGCAGGCCGGCGGCGGCGGTCAGGAACAGCTCGCACATGTCGCCCCGGCGGTCCGCGGCGAGCAGTTCGACGAGCTGCTCGCGGTAGTCGGCGGGCACCGGAGGGCGGGTGCCGGGCAGGATGTAGGGCGCCTCCCACACCGCAAGCCTGCCGATGGCGAGCCCGCGGGCGGCGGCCTCCAGGGCGATGATGCCGCCGCCGGAGGTGCCGTACAGATGCGCCAATCCGCCAGCCTCGTTGATGATAGCCTCGATGTCCTCGAATTCGCGGTCCACCGCGTACGGGGCGGTGTCGCCGCTGTCGCCGCGCCCCCGGCGGTCGTAGTTGTAGACGGTGAGATCCTTGGCCAGCAGCTCGGCCAGGGCCGCGTTCGCCGACCGGTCGGTCGGGCCGGCGCCGATCAGGATGACCGCCGGCCCCTGCCCGATCCGGTCGAAGGCGATCGCGGTGCCGTCCTGTGAGATGACCTTGTTCATGAGATGTCCTTCGTGTTCGTTCTCTTTCGTTGTGTGACCAGAGTGCTCCGGACGGCCCCTGACCGGCATCCGTGATCACCACGGATTCACCACGGAGAGGTCCACGGACGCCGCACGTCGGTGATGATGTCGTGATGATCGTAAAAGTATCCGAGCGTGAGGCCGAGGTACTGGCGGCGGTCGGGGCGCGACTGTCGAACGCGCAGATCGCGAACAGGCTGCACATCTCCGTCCGCACCGTCGAGAGCCACGTCTCCTCGCTGCTGCGCAAGTACGGTGTGCCCGACCGGCAGTCCCTGGCCGCGCTGGCCATACGACCAGAGCACGATCAGGCCGGATACGGGACGCCGGGTGGGCGCCTGGCGGGGCTACCGGTCGCCCTGACCTCGTTCGTCGGGCGCGAGCGGGAGCGGGAGGCCGTGCTGGAGGCGTTCGGCGTCTCCAGGCTGGTGACCTTGCTGGGGCCGGGCGGGGTCGGCAAGACCCGCCTTGCGGCAGCCGTCTGTTCCTCGTCCCCTATGGGTGGGGCCTTCGTGGATCTGGTCCCGGCGCGTGACGGCTTCGTCACGCAGGCGGCGGCGACGGTGCTCGGCGTGACAGAGCGCGCCGGGGAGCCGCTGGAGAACGCCGTCGTCGAGCGGCTGGGCCACGATCGGGCGCTGTTGGTCCTCGACAACTGCGAGCACGTGCTCGACGCGGCGGCCGGGTTCGCTGGGCGGTTGCTGGCGGCCTGCCCCGGCGTCAGGATCCTGGTGACGAGCCGCGAACGCCTCGGCGTGCCAGGGGAACGAACCGTGCCGCTCACCCCACTGCCCCTGGCCTCCGACGCCGAAGCGCTCTTCCTCGACCGCGCCACCGCCGTCGACCCCGAGTTCAGCGCCGACCCGGCACTCCTGACGGAGATCTGCGCCCGCCTCGACGGCATGCCCCTCGCCATCGAACTCGCCGCCGCGCGCAGCGCCTCCCTGGGGGCATCCGGCCTGCTGACCGCCCTCGACGACACCCTGCGGCTGCTCAGCGGCGGGCGGGTGGCCGATCAGCGGCATCGGTCGCTGCGCGCGGTGATCGGCTGGAGCTACGAACTGCTCGATGAGGAGGAGCAGGCGCTGTTTCGGCGGCTGTCGATGTTCTGCGGCGGCTTTGACCTGGCCGCCGCGACGGCGCTCACCGCCGGCGAGAGTCCCGGCGCGGTCACCGACGTGCTCGGACGCCTGGTTGACAAGAGCCTCGTCGTCCACAGGCGCGGCCCGGCGAGCCGGTGGCAACTCCTGCAGACCGTCAGAGCCTTCGCCGGCGAACGGTTACGGTCAGGCGACGAGCACGACGACATCCGGGAGCGTCACCTGCGCTGGGCCGCGGACACCGCGACGGCCTTGGAGGAGCGGCTGGGCACCACCCGATCCGCCGATGCCACGACAGGCGCGCCGGTCAGGGACTGGCGGCAGGACTTCGACGCGGTCGCCGACGATCTGCGGGCGGCGCTGGCCGTCGCCCCGGCCGAATCGGGCGGCCAGGCCCACCGCCTGGCCCGCGCTCTCGGCCACCTCGCCTACGCCCGCCGCTTCCTGGCCGAGGCCCAGGGCCACTACCGGCAGGCGGCCGAGCGGGCGCCCACCCCCGCCGAGGCGGCCGAAGACCTGCGCGGCGCGGCGGACTGCTCCCTGGACACCATCTCCGGGCAGGACGTGTTCGACCTGCTCCTCGCCTCCGCCGAGCAGGCCCACGCCGCCGGCGACGGCAACGCCCGGGCGATCGCGCTGGCCCGCGCGGTGGAGACGGCCGGCAGGTTCCTCGCCTCGTTCCCCGAAGGCATCCCCGCCGAGCGGATAGGTCACCTGGTCGCCGAAGCCGCCGACGCCGGTGATCCCGGCCACCCCGTCGTGGCGGCCGCACTCGCTGCGGCAGCCGCCTGGATCGAGCGTCCCGCCGAGTTCGACCCGGACCCGTCACTGGCGGCCACGGCCCTCGCGACCGCGCGGGCGACGGGCGATCCCGTCCTGATCAGCGCGGCCCTGGACGCGGTGAGCACCGCCGCGGGCCGGGCAGGCCGGCACCGTGAGGCCCAGCGGCTGACCCGTGAACGGCTGGTCCTGCTGTCAGAGATGGACCGCGATGACCCCCGCGCGGCCATCGAGATCGTCGACACCCTGCACGTGGCGTGTACGGACGCGACCGTCGCCGGGGATCTGCCCGCCGCGATCGCCGCCGGTCGTCTCATGCTGGCCGACGACCTGGTCGGCGATCACCCCTACATCTCGGTCAGCAGGCTGATCCCCGCACTCGTCCTCGGCGGCGACCTCTTCGAGGCCCTGCGCTACGGCAAGCGGATGTGGGACGGCTGGGAGCGAGCCGACCGGCCCGCGGCAGGATGGCTGCTGCCTTCGGTGTCGGCCCTCGCGCTGGCCAACGGCCTGCTCAACGATCAGAGCGGGTCGCGTCTGTGGCGCTCCAGAGTGGGCCTGGTGATGAACTCGGCGCGGGCCGGGGGAAGCTGCCTGGCCTCGTTCGGCGCGTTCGCCGATGCCAGGGTCGCCGTGCACTCCGGCGACCTGGGCGACGCGGCCGGCCTGGTCGAGCGGGCGTTCGCCCACTTCTCGATTGGACGCTACGAGGCCTACGCGCGGGCGGCTGGGGCCGAACTCGCCGTGGTCGCCGGGCTGCCGGACGCGCCTGAACGGCTGGCGGCCGCGGCCCTGGCGGCCGGGGAGAACAGCTGGGCCACCGCCTGCCTCGCCCGCGCCACCGGCAGACTGCATGCGGACCAGGACGCGCTCGCGGCCGCGGTCGCACAGTGGGAGCACATCGACGCCCGGCTGGAACGAGCCCACACCCTGCTGCTGCTCCCACACCGTGCGGAAGAGGGTAGAGCAGCCCTCCACGCACTGACCACGCCATCGCCCGCCACCTGCCGGTAGGCGCTCCGCCTACGTCACACAGGGGATCGCATGCCCGAACTCCAGCTTCCGCGTCCGGACCATGCCGCCGAGCCATCGGTACAGGTATTCGGGCGCGCAAGGAGGGTTCAAGGACGGTGATCTGGTGGCGCAGGGCAAGGGTCTGGGCGTCCTTGTCTGGAGTTGGCCCGGTTTGGTGGACACCTGACCTCTGGGGAACCCTGGTTCCCGGAAGAAGGAGCCGAACAACTATCCGCCGGAGTTTCGCCGGCAGATGGTGGAACTGGTGCGCGCGGGACGGACACCGGAGGAACTGGCCAAGGAGTTCCAGCCCTCCGCGCAGTCGATCCGTACCTGGGTGCGCCAGGCCGATCTGGATGACGGTCGCCGCCAAGACGGTCTGACCAGCGCTGAGAAGGATGAGCTGGCCCGGCTGCGGCGCGAGAACAAGATTCTCCGCGAGGAGAAGGAGATCTTGCGTAAGGCCGCGGCTTTCTTCGCGCGGGAGACGGATCTGCCGAGATGAAGTATCGGCTGATCCATGCGGAGAAGGACCACCACGAGGTCTCCCTGCTGGCCCGGGTGCTGGGTGTGTCGCGCCAGGGCTACTACGCCTGGGCGGCCCGGCAGCGGCGCGGCCCGTCGGAGCGGGCCCGCCGCGACGCCGAGCTGACCGAGCAGATCCGTCGGCATCACCAGGCTTCTGATGAGATCTACGGGGCGCCGCGTATCCATGCCGATCTGCGAGAGCTGGATGGGGTCCGGGTGGGTCGCAAGCGGGTGGCCCGGCTGATGCGTGCCGCCGGGCTGGCCGGGGTGAGCAGGCGTAAGGGCGCCCGCACTACTATCACCGATCCGCGCGCCGGGTCCGCATCCGACCTGGTGCGGCGTAACTTCTCCGCCGAGGAGCCGAACCGGATCTGGACCGCCGACATCACGTACGTGCCGACCTGGCAGGGCTTCGTCTATCTGGCGGTGGTGCTGGATGTCTTCTCCCGCCGGATCGTCGGCTGGGCGATGGCCGAGCACATGCGCACCGAGTTGGTGACCGATGCGCTGGCGATGGCGCTGCACCAGCGTCGCCCCGAGGCCGGCGTGATTCACCACAGCGACAAGGGGAGTCAATACACCTCGATCGCCTTCGGCCGGCGCTGTGAGCAGGCCGGCGTCCGCCCGTCGACGGGCCGGACCGGGACCTGCTTCGACAACGCGATCACCGAGAGCTTCTTCGCCTCGCTGGAGTGCGAGCTGATCGACCGGCGCACCTTCCGCACCAGGTCAGAGGCCGAACGGGCCCTGTTCAGCTACATCGAGGGCTTCTACAATCTGCGCCGCCGCCATTCCGCCAACGGCCAGCTCAGCCCCGCCGAATACGAACGCCGACACGCTCTCAACAACGCCCAAGACCTCGACTATGCTGCCGCGTAGTCGCAAGCCCTGATGTGTCTATCGAATCGGGGCAACTCCATTCCCCGTAGGAGCCGATCAGCGAGTCAGGTCTGTGTCGCGTTCAACGAGGTAGACGTTCGTCAGCCCAGGCAGAACTCGTTGCCCTCGATGTCCTGCATCACGAGGCACGACTCGTTTTCTTCATCGGCGGGCAGGAGCCGCACGCGTTTCGCGCCGAGAGGGATCAATCGTGCGCATTCGGCCTCGAGGGTTGCCAGGCGCTCTGCACCGACGAGTCCGGTGCCGACCCGCACGTCAAGGTGCAGCCGATTCTTGGCGACCTTGCCTTCGGGAACGCGCTGGAAGTACAGCCGCGGGCCGACACCCGAGGGGTCGCTGCATGCGAACCATGAGTCCCGCTGCTCGGGCGGCAGCGTGCGATTGAAGTCGTCCCAACTGGCGAACCCCTCAGGCGGTGCCGGCGCGACATACCCCAACACCTCGCACCAGAAGCGACCGACACGCTCAGGTGAAGCGCAATCGAAGGCGACTTGAATCTGCTTAACGGATACCATGGGAAAATCCTCCCATAGATCACTATGCATACCGTAATCGTCCACCGTGCACCCCGGCCGGATTGGCGAAGTCCTGAAAAGATCCACAGCTCCAGCCTGAACGCCTCGCCCGTCGAAGGGTTGCGAGATAACGGTTATCTGGCAAGACCAAGATCAAATGGCCGTGGTGAGCAGGGAATCATCCCTCCACGATGGGCCGTTCGATTCCCAGTTATCTGGCAACTCGGCGCACGGGAGGGTGAGGACGTGGATCCGGTGATCGTCGAACACCTCGGGCGCGAGCATCCGCTCGCCCGTCATCTCGACGACTTCCTCACCGACCGAAAGAACGCGGGCGCTTCCCCGCACACCCTGCGCGCCTACCGCGGCGATCTCCTCCAGTTCACCGCGCACTGCGACGGCGAGATCGCCGAACTGACCGCGCCGCCCATCCGGCAGTTCCTTACCGCGATCGGCGCCCTGTCGGCCGCGACCCGCAAGCGCAAGCGCGCCGCCGTCGCCTCCTGGTGCAAGTGGGCCGTGCGCCACGACCTGCTCGACGCCAACCCCATGGACAAGATCGACACTATTAAGGTGTCCAAGAACCTGCCCCGGCCCGCCGCGACCGCCGACATCACCAAGGTTCTGGGCTCGATCTGTAGCCGTCGGCCGCGCAAGGACGTCCCCCTCGACCGGCTCCGTGACCGGGTCCTGTTCGAGACGATCTACGTGTGCGGAACCCGCGCCGCCGAAGCCTGCTCCCTGGACCTCGATGACTTCGACCTCCGCCAAGACGACGAGCACGTCCGCATCCACGGCAAGGGCGGCACCGTCCGCACCGTCCTGCTGGACGACCACGGCTACGTCGCCCTCCTCAAGCTCTACCTGAGTCGCGCCGGCTACCGGTTCGGCCCCGTCTTCCGCGCCAGCATCAACGGGACCGGCGGACCGCTGTCCTACGACGCCGCCCACCACCGGTGGCAGGGCTACTGCGAGGCGGCCGGAGTCGACATCGAGATCCACCAGCTACGGCACGCCCACGCCACCGAACTCATCAACGCCGGCGTCTCCATCGAGGTCGTCCGCCGGCGGCTCGGCCACGCCTCCACCGAAACCACCCAGCTGTACACCCTCCTCGCCGACGACGTCGCAGACACCGAGATCCGAGCCGCCCGCTCGCCAAAGCGATCAGGATCCAAGCCCGTCAACGCTCGGAAGGTGTCTCCGATCCCCTCTCGTGATCTTCGCAAAGCGCTCTTGAGTCCCGGGCGGACCACCCACTGGTACTACATCCGTAGATCGCGTGGTAACAAGTCGCCTCGTCGGCGGTAGTGGCTGATAAGAGCGCGGGTTTGGTGGGCTTGCCGGAATCTGGACCAGGCCAGGACATGCTCGACGGCGCTGGCGGCCGGCACGATGAGGC
>NZ_JBEZFS010000079.1:0-9999 GCF_040649575.1 Nonomuraea sp. NPDC048916 | reverse complement strand
AACGCGCGAACGCCCAGCTGAAGAGCTGGAAGATCCTCCGAAAGCTACGCTGCAGCCCTTCCAAGGCCGGCCACCTCTGTAAGGCCATCGCCGTCCTTCAGAACCACCGAGTTGCCCAGGGCACCTGAGGATGAAAAAGGTTCACTGAACTTCATCCCCGTTGCCGGCGTGGGCTCGCGCCTCCATCGCATAGAACAATGCCATGGGGGTGGCGGTTGCTACGTCCTTGCAGCCTTCCTGGGCAGCGCGAGCAAGGCGGATTGCCTCGTTGTAGCGGCCGAGGTAGTTGGCTTGGTGGCTCATGTCGGCAAGTAGCAGACCGCCCATCATGCGGTCGCCCGACTCCTGAGCAAGGCGCAATCCTTGGAGGAAATACCGCTGTGCGAGGCCATGCCGCCCAAGGTCATAAGCCGTCCAGGCGACCAGTTCGGTGATTTCGGCAGCAGCCGCGTAGAGGTCGCGCCCTACTGGCTCGGTGAACTTGCCGTTGAGCATCGGAACGACTTCGCGGTTGTAGTACTGGATGAGGGCCGAGCGCGCATGGCCGCCACCGAATTGGAAGCCCACGTTGGCGAATAGCTCGGTGGTCGCGCGGATGGCGTGTACGTCCCACTCTCCGACAGATGGTCTGGCGTTCTGCCTGGTCTGAAGTGGTTCAGGGCGGGACAGCAGCCAGGAAATGACGGATTCGCCCCACGCGTCGGGGACGACCACGGACTGAAGCGCGACGGGGTCCTCGGCGAGGTCTCGGCGCGTCAGGCTGAGGAGTCGGCTGCCGACGTCGGATATCCCACCGCCGTGCGCGAGGGTGACCTCAAGGGTCTCCGGGGTGACGACACTGGCCAGGCCGATGTCATCGAGCGTGAACGTCACGCCGGCTTTCCGGCTAAGGGCCTCTGCGATGAACCGCGCCGTAGCGATTCGTGGTCTCACGCCATCGAGCCATCGCTTAACGTCCACATGCGTACAACTCAGACTTACGCCGTCTTCGATGGCGATTTGTCGTACTCGTGAGGCAAGTCCCGAATTAGAACAATCAGCACGTCGCATAGCTTGCGCGAGCGCCACATTGGGCATTCGGGACATTCTCACCTCCATGAAAAGCACGGTCTCGGCAATCATGGCGCGAACGAGGGCTTCAGGGCCTCGTTTCGCAGATTCTGCGCCTCGCGTTTCCCCTGGTCAAGGAAGTAATCACCCCCGATATGCACCCCCCGTGCTTCCAGTCCCGGGGGTGAGCACAGTGTTGCTGCGGCGTGACACGAGGAAGGCTTGAGTCAGCAGGAACGAGCGAGGCAAGACCCGCAGGAATCCAAGACGACCGGTGCCTAGGACTTGACTCCCCGTGACTGTACATGTTCTATGTCTCTTAGAACCTGCTCGCAGGTTCTCGAACCGAGAGGGCTCAACATGCTTGTCCGTCCGCGAAAGGTGCTCCCGACCGTCCTCACGATCTGCGCCGTCCTCTACGCACTGAAGGACCCCGAGGGCGCAGCGACCGTGGTCAAGGCGGCCGCGCACCTGGTCATGAGCGCGTCCGAGTCGTTCGCGCGGTTCGTCCAGACCATGAGCAACTGACCGCAGGAAGAGAGATCCACCAATGGCACACAACACGAACCGCCCGCTCCATCCGGCGCGTATGTCGCTCGCCGAGGTGGAAGCGGCTTGGCGGGTGGACGGCGAAACGCCGCTCCCTGAATGCACGTACGACCCCGAGTTGCACACCGGTCCGCGACTCACCATCGAGACCACCGAGGAGCGCACTGCCCGCGAGGCCGTCGCCCGCGACGTCTGCGCCACCTGCCCCGCTCGGCTGTTCTGCGAGCTCTACGCGATGGAGACCCGCCCAACGTCGGGTATCTGGGCTGGCCGCACGCCCGCCGAGGTCGCCGAACTCGCCGCCGAGCTGGACGACCTGGAGGTTGCGTGATGGCAAGCCGCATCCGTACCCGCTTCTGGGATCCGACCGGAGACCGGCACGGCATTCCTACCTACCCGTGGAAGCTGGCCCCGGCGCACCTGCGCACCCTTCGCCAGCTCACCGGGGAAGGGCTGCGCCCTGGCGGACAGGGAGTTCAGGCCCAAGTGCTGTGGTGCTCCCGCCGCTACGGTGCACCCGGCGTCCGCGCCGCTTATCTGTACGACGTGCGGTTCGCCCTGCCCAAGCGCACCGCGACCCTGCGCCAGCGCGTCGCCTTGTCGAAGGCGAACGCCGCCCGCCGTACCTGTCCGGAGTGCCTGACGGATGTCGGGTACGTGCTGCCGCGCCACCTCGGCACCTGCCTCGACTGCGCGGAGGAGGTAGCCGCATGAACATCTGTCACACCGCACCACCGCCCCTCACCGAAGGTGAGCGGACAGCAGTGGCCATCACCGCCGCCGTTACCGGCGCGCTCGGCCTGATCGGGTTCATCAACAGCTTCGATCGCGTCGCGCACGCCGCCGGCCCTTCGTTCGGCTGGTTCGCCTGGACGGTCCCGCTCGGCATTGACCTGGGCATCGCCGTGTTCTCGGCACTCGATATCGTGCTGGCCTGCCTCGGCATGAGGTTGGGCTGGCTCCGCTTCATCCCGTGGGCGCTGACCGGCGCGACGGTCTATCTCAACGTGGCCGCCTACGTCAGTGCCCCCGATCCTACCGACTGGTTCGCGGTCGTCGCTCACGCGCTGCTCCCGCTGCTGTGGGTCATCGCCATCGAGGTCGGTGCCCATGTCATCCGTAAGCGCGCCGATCTGGCCAAGCCCGATCACATGGACGGCATCCGCCGCTCACGCTGGCTGCTGGCCCCGATGGCGACCGTCGCGCTCTGGCGCCGCATGGTGCTGTGGGAAATCTGCAGCTACCCCGAAGCGCTCGGACGCGAGCGCGAACGCATCCTGGCCAAGACAGAGCTACAGGACCGGTACGGCCTGCTCTGGCGCTGGAAGGCCACCCGCCGCGAGCGAGCCCTGTATTACCTCGGCGAGCTCACGCCCAAGAACATCCCGACGAAAGCCGAAGCCGTACGTGTCGATCAGGCGAACGTCCCCCCGGCCTTGCCGCCCGCGCCGCGCCAGCGCCCCGCTTCCAACCGCACCCGCACCAAGAAGACCCAGCCGCCGACACCGAACGTGGGCGACCTCGTACCCCTTGGACGCCGCGTTGCGGCTGATCTCAAGGCACAAGGCGAGCCCCTGACTCGTGACCGCCTTCGAGACGCGATCCGCCGCCAAGGCCGAAGCATCTCGACCGACCGCGCCGGAGCACTCCTGTCACACCTGAAGACCGAAGGCCCCCGCGGACCAGACGCCGCCCGTACGCGAAGACGAGGCCGCCTAATGACTCTGACCATCTCCGACACACACATGACCTCGGACGACTGCCCGAACGTGGCCGAACTTCGAGGCCGCCGCTGGAGCGTTACGGGCTACCCCGGACGAACCTTCGACCGCAACCAGGCCATCACCGCCATGCTGCTGGCCGAACTGCTGACCCAGCGCCCATTTCCTGAGGACCGTATCGAGCTGCTCGCCACCGCCTGGCGCGCCGAACTCGGCATCACCGAAGCGGACGGACCGCACACCCCGACCGCGCCTGACAAGCCCGCAGACCGACCGGACGAGCAGCGGTCCGACCGCGCATCGTCCTTGACCGCCACATGGGGCGCGGCCTCATCCGCCAAGACAACGACCGCGCCCCAGGACCCCGCGACCAGCAAGTCAAACGAGGTGAACACATCATGACCCACCAGCAGGACAACCCCAACCACGAGGACGACAACGACCCGGACCGGTCGGCCGGACCGGACCACGAGAACGGCAAGGACGCCGATATCGTCCACCTCGACGCCGCCCGCGCGGGACGTCAGCCACAGAACCCCGCCGACCGGTCCGAGCCGGACACCGAGGACAGCCCCGCGAATGCGGACGGACCGGTTCTGGAAGGCGCGGTCGTCCGCGTCGACCAACCCGGTCCGACCGCAGCGGACTGGCGGACCGCCCTGGAGGCCAAGGCACGCACCCGACAGCCGATCGTCCCGCTGTGGTTGCGCTCCCGGACCGAGGCCGTCGAGACCGTCAAGTGGATCGGCCTCCACTACCTGCACGTGGCCGGATACCAGGCCTCCCGCGTACCGCTGTACGGCGGACGACTGACCGCACGCGCCCCGCGAGGGTTCCTGCGCCTGGTAGGCGGCGTCATCAAGTGGACCTTCGACCTGGAGGGCGAGGCGGTACGGCTGGCCGCAGTCCAGAAGGCCGACCCCGAGGCGTACCTCAAGCTCAGCAGGCAGCGAGACTCTCGTGTGCGGCTGCGCGTGCTGGTCTCCTGCGCCGCTCTGATCACGCTGCTGATCGCAGGCATCGTCGTGGCCGATCAGACGAACGCCGTGCAGTGGATGGCGCTCGCGGTCGCCATCGCCACGCTCGGCATCCTCGGCAAGCCCGCCGACCGCCCGCTGATCAACCGCGCGGTCGTACCGTCCACGGTGGAGAAGCTGACCAGCGACATCGTCGTCCGCTCCCTGACCGTGCTCGGCATCGCCGGCATCAACCAGGCCATCGCCAAAAACCCCAAGGACGCCATCCGGTTCGTCGCCCCGATCACCCGCGACGGCCCCGGCTGGCGAGCGGACATCGACCTGCCGTACGGCGTGACCGTGGCCGACGTGATGGACAAGCGCGACCGCATGGCCTCGGCGCTACGCCGCCCGCTGGGCTGTATCTGGCCCGAGGGCGACTCCACCATTCACGAGGGACGGTTGATCCTCTGGGTGGGAGACAAGGACCTGTCCAAGACGGTCGTCAAGTCTCCGCTGCTCAAGGCCAGCTCTCACGATGTCTTCAAGGGCATCCCGTTCGGCTGCGACCCGCGAGGGCGTGCCATCGTCGTACCGGTCGTTGAGCAGAACATCCTGATCGGTTCGCAGCCCGGCCAGGGCAAGACCGCCTCGGTGCGGGTGCTGGCCTCCGGCGCGGCCCTCGACCCGAGTGCCGAACTGTGGATCCACGAACTCAAGGGCACCGGCGACCTCGACCCGCATGAGCAGAACTGCCACCGCTACGTCTCCGGCATCGAGGACGAGGCCATCGGCTACGCCGCCGACTCTTTGACGCTGCTCCGCAAGGAGGTGATGCACCGCGCCGCCGCACTCAAGGCCCTGCCTCCGGACCTGTGCCCGGACAAGAAGGTCACTCGGCAGATCGCCGATAAGCGCTCACTGGGACTGCATCCGCTGGTCGCCATCTTCGACGAGTGCCAGAACCTGTTCGCTCACGCCGAGTTCGGAGACAAGGCGGGCGATGACGCCGAGTTCATCATCAAGCTCGGCCGCGCCCTCGGCGTGATCCTGGTGCTCGCCACCCAGCGCCCGGACAAGGACAGCCTGCCCACCGGCATCAGCGCGAACGTCACCATCCGGTTCTGCCTGCGAGTCGCCGGCCAGCTCGAAAACGACATGATCCTCGGCACCTCCGCCTACAAGAACGGCATCCGCGCCACCGTCTTCCAACCCAAGATAGACGCCGGTATCGGCTACCTGCTCGGCGCAACCTCGATGCCCAAGGTGGTGCGCACCGCCTACCTGGACACGCCCGCCACCCAACGCATCGCCGACCGCGCCCACGCACTACGAGCCAGCACAGGAGCACTCAGCGGACACGCCCTCGGCGAGACACCGGAGCAGCACGCGCCCACCTTCGACCTGCTCGCCGACATCCTGGCCGTGGTCCCGCCGTCCGAAGCCAAGGTATGGAACGAGGCGATCGTGGATCGCCTGGCCGAACTGCGGCCCGACATCTACGGCCCATGGTCGCGCCTGGAGGGCGGCGCGAAGACGGCCCAGCTCACAACCGCGCTCAAGCCGTACGGCATCAAAACCATGCAGGTATGGGGCACGCCCGAGAGCGGCGGCAAGGGCGCGAACCGCATCGGCGTAGCCCGAGACGACATCACCACGGCCATCACACACCGTGATCGCTGTAGAGGCTCCAGCGCCGCTTCCTAAGGCCCCGACCGCCTCTAGACCTAGAGGCAGACCCCTCTAGGTCTAGAGGCCCGCCTAGAGCCCAAAACGGCATCCGACCTGCGATCTAGCACCTAGACCCCGACCTGCGGAAACTCTGGAAAACGGCCCTGGAGGCCCACATGGCCACTGTCCTCACCCTTCTAGCAGTCTGCCTACCGTCAATCACTCTCAGTTACATCATCATCTGCCTGGCGTGGCCCTGGGGCCGCTGCATCCGATGCCGCCCCGGCGGCAAGAACCGCACCTGCCGCGCCTGCAACGGCACCGGCATGCGGCCCCGCCTCGGCTGGCAACTCTACGTCTACGCCCGCCGCCTGTACCGCGACGGCACCCACTGACCCAATCCCACGGAAGGAAGCCCGCCATGTCCGGCGAGACCACCATCACGATCATCGGCAACCTGACCAACGACCCTGAACTCCGCTTCACCCAGACCGGTACGGCCGTCGCCTCCTTCACCATCGCCTCAAGCCCGCGCACCTACAACAAGCAGCTTGAGCAGTGGGAAGACGGCGAGCCCCTGTTCATGCGCTGCTCGGCCTGGCGCGACCTCGGCGAGCACATCTGCGAGTCCCTCACCCGAGGCACCCGCGTCATCGCCACCGGACAACTCCGGATGCGCACCTACGAGACCGACGAGGGCGAACACCGCACCGTCTTCGAGATGACCGTGGACGAGATCGGCCCGTCCCTCCGCTTCGCCACCGCCAAGCCCGCCAGAGCGGCCCGCAAGGCCAACACCAGCCACAACAGCAGTACGCCCGACGCATGGGCCACCACCGCCCCAACGGGCGACAAGCCGCCGTTCTAGCCCCGCCGACGCAGCACCGGGATACGGCCTCGGCGACCAGCCGCCAAGCACAACCGCCGAGGCCACCCACCCCGATCACGAGGAAAGGCACTGCCAGCATGTCATCCACCAGCACCCGCTCCCACCGCTACACCCGAACGACCGCACTGCGCCCACACCTGCAAGACCTCAACCACCTCGGCAGGGGTCGACTCACGCTCGACGCGCACACCGCCACCCCATTGGACGCGCTTATGCACGTCCCTGCCGAGGGCTACCGCCTTGGGTTCCTTGAGGCCAAGGAGGCGTCCAATGGGGTGGCCTGACCTGACGCGCGCCGCCCTCCAGGCCGCCGCCCGTGGCTGGTGTGTCTTCCCTCTCACCCCGCGCGGCAAGAAGCCGTTGCGCGGCTTCACCGACTGGGAGCGATACGCCACCACCGACACCGACCGCATCGCCGCCTTCTGGCCGCGCCAGCCGTACAACATCGGCATCGCCTGCGGCCCGTCCCGGCTGGTCGTGATCGACCTCGACCAGCCCAAGCCTGGCGAGCACCCGCCTGCCGGCCTCGCCCAGCATCACCCGCGGAACGGAGAGCACGTCTTCCGCCTGCTGTGTGCCGAGCATGAGCAGCCATACCCCGACGACACCTTCACCGTCCGGACCCGACGCGGTGGCACGCATCTCTACTTCACCCCGCCTGAGGGTCTACGGCTACGCAACAGCGCGGGTCACAAGGGCGGGCTCGGCTGGCTGATCGACACCCGCGCCTGCGGTGGCTACGTCGTCGGCCCTGGGAGCCACGTCGCCCAGCCGGACGGCACCGGCCCTTACGAGATCACGCGCGACCTGCCACCCGCACCGCTCCCGGCCTGGCTCGCCAAAGCGCTCACACCCGCCGCGCCGCCCTCGATGAGCGCCGCCGATCTGCTAACCAGCCTGCCCAGCCACCGCCTGCACCGGTACGGCGAGGCCGCGCTACGCGGCGAGATCGAACGCGTGGCCACCGCCCAACGCGGCACCCGCAACCACACGCTCAACACCGCCGCCTTCAACCTCGGCCAACTCGTCGCACGCGGCATGCTGCCCGCCGAGGTGGTCATCACCGCTCTCCAGTCCGCCGCCGAGAACGCGAACGCCGAAGGCGACCCGAACCCGCCTCGCGAGATCGCTGCCGTGATCGCCTCGGGAATGTCCGCAGGCATGAAAGCCCAGCCACGCCGTAGCAGGGCCGCATGAACGCCACGCAAGGAGCACCAGCCATGAACGACCGCACACCCAACGGCGCCGCCCTGCTCGACCGCCTACGCGCTGCGCTCACCCGCTACGTCATCCTGCCGAGCCCCGAGACCGCCGACGCCGTCACCCTCTGGATCGCCGCCACCCACGCCCAGCCCGCATGGGCGCACGCTCCCCGGCTGGTCATCCGAGGCCCGGAGAAGCGCTGCGGCAAGTCCCGGCTCCTGGACGTGGTGGAGGCCACCTGCCACGAGCCGTTTATCACCGTCAACTCATCCAGCGCCGCCGTCTACCGCTCCATCACCGAAGACCCACCGACCATGCTCGTGGACGAGGCCGACACCATCTTCGGCCCCAAAGCAGACGGCAACGAAGACCTCCGCGGCCTGCTCAACGCCGGACACCAGCGCAACCGCCCGGCCAAGCGCTACGACGCCGCCACCAACCGCGTCGAAAGCATCCCGACCTTCGCCATGGCCGCACTCGCCGGCATCGGAGCCATGCCGGACACCATCGAAGACCGCGCCGTCGTCATCCGCATGCGCCGCCGCGCCCCCGGCGAGAACGCCGCCCCCTACCGGCACCGCCGAGACCGGCCCGCGCTCCGCGATCTGGCCGCCGATTTGAACCTATGGCTTCGCGCTGACCTGTCCGTCTTGGAAGCTGCAGAGCCCGGCATGCCGGTGGAAGACCGTGCCGCCGACACCTGGGAACCGCTCGTCATCGTCGCGGATCACGCAGGGGAAAACTGGCCGGATCGCGCCCGCGCCGCCACGTTGACGCTCACCGCCGAGGCCGACGACAACGGCCAGACCTCGGCCCGAGTGCGCCTGCTGGCCGCCTGCCGCACCGCGTTCGGCCCCGACACCGCCCTACCCACCGCCGTCCTGCTGGAGCGACTCAAAAGCGACCCCGAGAGCGAATGGGCCGACCACGGCCCGGCCGGACTGACCGCGATGAAGCTCGGCACGATGCTGCGCGAGTACGACATCCGCTCAGGCAACATCCGCTTCCCCAACGGCATGCAGGCCAAGGGTTACCAGCGGGCCGACTTCGCCGACTCCTGGGCGCGCTACTGCCCAGCCCTCGGCCCTATCCCAGAGGCCGATGTGGTGCCGATCGAGAGGGAGAGCCGTCCCAGCCGTCCCAGCCTCGTCACCGCAGGTCAGAGCGGGACGGCTCCCATCGCCGGGACGGCATGACCCGTCCCACCAAAACAAGCCGTCCCAGGCTTGATCTGCGGAAATGACCCTGGGACGGCTGGGACGACTTACCTCTGCACAACCACCCGCGAGCACCCTCGGCGACCAGCCGCCAAGCACAACCGCCGAGGCATCACCTAGCACCGATCACGATGCCCGAAAGGCAACCACCACCATGACAACGCGCCCCAACACCCTGCTCACCATCGCCGAGGTCCTCGACGAGATCGACGTCCCGAAATCCACCTTTTACCGCTGGCTGCACACCGGCCGAGGCCCGAGGTCCCTGAAACTCCCCAACGGCAAGCGCAAGGTCCGCCGCTGCGACCTGGACGTCTGGCTCACCACCTTCGAGCAGACCGCAGCCTAGGAGGACAGCACGTGGAAACTCTCGACGTCGTCATCTGGACCATCCGCCAGCGCAAGGGCCGCGCCAAGCCGTACGAACTGCGCTGGAAAGTTGGCACGGAGCCCAAGTCCAAGTCGTTCCTAACCAAGGCGCTCGCCGATCATTTCCGCGCTGACCTACTCAAGGCCGCGAAGAAGGGCGAACCCTTCGACACGGTCACCGGCCTACCCGCTTCCATGACGAAGCCAGAAGAAAAGACCACCCTGAGCTGCAATGCCGGTGAGTTAAGGCATTTCTGCAGGTAGCGAGCGCTTTCGCTGGCGTCGAGCGTGGCTGGCCTGGGTGCCTATCGTCGCGATTCGGTGACGGATAGTGCGTTGGCGCCCTTAGGCAACGAAGCCCTCGATAGGACAGC
>NZ_JBEZFS010000078.1:0-10610 GCF_040649575.1 Nonomuraea sp. NPDC048916 | reverse complement strand
CTGCCCGCTACTGCCTGATCCGCTCCTACCTCGGCACCGCCCGCAACCACGGCGTCCACCCACTCGATGCTCTCCGTGACGCGCTGGCCGGGAACCCTTGGATGCCACCCCAAAACGCCTGATCAATCACAGGCCTGAATGGATACGACAAATGTCCATTTTATATAGGGGCGGCCCGATGGGCTTTCTTTCTAGAATCATCGGCGGTATAGGGGCCGCTGCGCTCGCGGGAATCGCGCTGGTTGCGGTGTCGCCGTCAGCGCAGGCGATGACCGGCCCGGCGAGGGTCCTGATCGTCCCGTGCGACGCGGACGCGCTCGTCGCGGCGATCCGAGCAGCGAACGGATTCGGAGTCGCCAGGCTCCTTCTCTCGCCGCACTGCGTCTACAACTACACCACGGCGAACGGCCCCGGCGACGCACTGCCGATCATCACGGGCGACATCACTCTGGTGGGCGGGCTGAGCACGAAGATCAGGCGCGATCCGGCCGCACCTGACGCCTTCCGTGTCCTGGAGGTCGCATCGGGGGCGACGCTCCGTGTTCTCAGGATTTCCATCCTGGGCGGAAGCACGGCGGGCCTCGGTGGTGGAATCCTCAACGCGGGCACCGTGGTTCTGGACCGGACCACCCTTGCCGGCAACCGCGGAGCAAACGGTGGCGCGTTCGCTAATAATCCGGGCGCCAAGGCGACAATCTTCCTCAGCCGGTTCAACGCGAACTCGACAACGGGCGTCGGAGGCGGCGCGATCCTCAATTCGGGGACGCTGACGGTGTCCAGGAGCGTCCTGTCCGGGAACAGTGCACCGATCAACGGCGGTGGGCTGAACACCCAGCCGAACGGCGTGTCGCACCTCATCCAGACCAGCCTGGACAACAACACATCCAGCGGCCTGGGAGGAGGCATCTCCAACCTGGGAACCACCACGCTCGATCGCGCCCTGGTCACGCGGAACAAGGGGTCCGCCGGCGGTGGAATCGCCACCGGCAACACCAATGTCAGCGTGCGGAACTCGATTGTCCGTGACAACATCCCCGATAACTGCAGCCCGATGAACACCATTCCGGGCTGCGTCGACTAGCCGTCGGCCGGCACCGCTCGGAATGCGAGGCTAAGGGCGTGTCCGGTGGATCTCTGTTCGGCTGCGCGACGAACAAGATCCACCGGCCGTCTACGGGCGGAACGAGGATCAGTGCTGGACCCTGGCCCGGATCGCCGGACTGGCCAGGGAGCTGTTCCGAGTGCCCCGCTACCTTGAGCGGACTGGACTGTCTGCCGCGTCGGCTGGGTTGGAGCTGGCAGGTACCGGCTCGGCGCGCAGTAGAACGCGACGAGCAGGCGATCGCCACCCGGCGCAACGATGTCCGGAGGAGCGCCCAGCGCGTCGCCCACAGAGGAGCCGACGACCGAGCCAACGGCACGCTGCGCAAGATTCCACCAACAGGCTACGTAGCCTTGCAGTGCGAGGTACAGCGGCTCCCGCGGCCGCACCACAAGTTGAGGGCCGTCACCGACCGCGACACCGACACCGACTAAGGTCCTTCGATGCGCCTGTATCTCTCCTCCTTCCGGATAGGTGATCGTCCAGACCGGCTGCTTGCGCTGCTGGGCGGGCAGGGTTCGGCCGAGGTCGCCGTGATCGCCAACGCGATGGACGCCCAACCCCAAGACGAACGCATGGCCGGGGTTGAGCGTGAGGTCATCGCGCTCACCGCGCTGGGGCTGCAGCCGACCGAGCTTGACCTGCGCACGTTCTTCGACCAGCCTCACCAAGCCGTCACGGCCATGCTGGCCCGCTTTCCCCTGGTCTGGGTGCGCGGCGGAAACGTGTTCATGCTGCGATACGCGCTCGCCCGCAGTGGTGCCGACACCGCACTGACAGCCTTGATCCGACAGGACGCGGTGGTCTACGCCGGATACAGCGCCGGCCCGTGCGTGCTGGCTCCGAGCCTGCGCGGACTGGAGCACTGCGACGACCCGCACGTCGTCCCCGCGACCTACGGCGAACCGGCGATCTGGGATGGGCTGGGCATCCTCGACTACGCGGTAGTGCCCCACATCGACTCTCCGGGGCACCCTGAGTCGCAGGCCCTGGGTGTCGTCGCGGCCAACTATGGTGCGGACGGCGTCGCGCACCGCACTCTGCGCGACGGGCAGGCACTCGTCATCGACGGCGAGGACACGCATATCTATTGACCAGCACCTTGCCGACACCCGACGACACCTCGCCGATGAACACCATCGGCATTTTCAGCGCCGGGCAACAGACGGTTCCGGTCTCGAGGTCGAGGTGTTCAAGGGACAGGATGTTCACGTTTTCGGCGGTCATAGCCGCCAGTAGGCGGCGGTGGCGTCGTCGTGAGCCTTGCTGCGTGGCCAGCGAGCGCCGTGCGGGTCCGTTCGTTCGGCAGTACGGACCTGGGTGATGAGTGCGGAGGGGCCGTCGTTCTCCAGGATGTCGAGGAGGCGTCGCCAGCTGGCGAGCCCGAAAAGGTCGACCAGGCGTGATGCCCCGTCGCTGAGCAGGGCCGCAGCCCGTACCGCGTCGGTGGGAACGCTGCCGGTGAGGGCGTGTTCGGCCGCCAGGGGATCGCCGGAGGCGACCCAGTAGCCTCCGTCCCGGTTGCGGTGCCGCAGCAGGGCCTCTACGAAGGCATAGCGTTCCTGCTCGTGGTCGCTGGAGCCGGTGGGCAAGGAGTCCAGGCGCGTTCGCAGGCCGTCCGATACGCCCGCCAGACGATCGTCGCTGATCACCACGGGTTCGGGCGTGGTGTTCATGTCCAGTACGAGGACGGAGTCGGCCAGGGCCAGCCAGGCGAGGGAGTCGGGTGTACGGCGGAGCAGGAGCACCGTCGCCGAAGGTGATCCGGGATGTGCGAGGTCGCAGGTCGAGGAGTGCAGCGAGGCGACGGTCTTGATGCTGTCGGCCAGTACGTCGGGCAATGGGCGGTCGTCGGCGGCCAGCGTGGCGAGGAGGGAGGAGCCGAGCATGCGTGTGTACCAGGCCACGGTGTGGACGCATCCGGTCGGTAGACGCGAGGGATGGCCGGCGCCGTCGAGGACGACCACCGCGTCAGGGGTGGCGCCTACGAAGTCTTCGTTTTCCCGGTCGGGACCGGCCACTTCGGTGGTGAAGGTCAGGTTCACGCGGGTCAGTCCTCGTCGTGGTGGTACAGATGACTTGCCAGTTCGGCCCTGACGGGTTCTCTGGTCGTGGGGTCGTACTCGACTGCGACGGCGGAGAACCGGTGATCTTCCACCTGTCCACACAGGGTAACCGTCTCGTTGGCGAAGAGCTGGATCACGCCCAGCGAGCCGTCGCCGGCCATGCGATCTCACGTCGTCCGGGAGCGGATGCGCCGACTCACCAGGGCGATCAGCCCTATTTGGATGACGAGCATCACCAGCGCGATCAGTCCCGATGCGGCGGACATCTCTTCCTCCGAAAGCCCGCCACCACATTCCGTAATGTTGCCTCCCTCATATAACACGACGCAATCGCGTCCTATGATCGTGGCAACGATGAACCAGTTCGCGAGCAGAAGGGGCACCGCGCCCAGGACTAAGGTCAGCGCGATGTAATTCGCCCTGCCGCCTGCCGGGTTCGTCTTCGCCGGGGCATGTTGAAGACGCCCGCCCATATCCGATTCGCGACTCATTGGAAACACTTTAAGCATGGGCAAGCGATCATGAAAAGGTCGGTAGTGCGGCAGCCGCAGGCCGCTCGGAAGATCACGGTCCGGTCTTCTCACTGTCGGTGCCACTGGCTAAGGCTTCATGATCATGGCTCGCACCACTTTCAGCCCTCCGGTCGACATCACGCAGGTGTTCCCTGGGCTGAGCGCGTACGCAAGGACAGCCGTCCGTCTCCATCCACGGCCGGGGAAGCCGAGCATGCGCGACAGCCACATTGGAGGACCGCTTCTCTGGCCGTCCGGTGAGCCGTGGCCGGCATGCGACCGAACGGTCCAGGTACAGGCCGCGCCCTTCGGCCAGCCCGGCTGCCCGAAGTTGGCGCCAGACGGTTGGCTAATGACTGTTCTGCTTCAAGAGCCGTTTCGCGGCGTGCTGTACGGATTGAGTTCTGGACCGCCCGACAGCGATCTCCCCGAGCAGTTCGGCGAAGAGCCTGACTTCATCAGCGATCATCCACAGCAATGCTCGTGAGAGCCAATACTCGGACGGCCCCGCAAGTGCGCACTGGACGACGGCGTGCAGAACCTCAGCGAAGTCTGGATCATCAGGACCAAGCGCCTGCCTGGCTTGCCGCTCCACCTCCTCCCGAGGCCTCTCCAGCAGCGGTAAGAGCCCTATCCTCGACCTGGCGAAGGGCTTGTCCACCCCGGTGTTCAGCGACTCGACATTCCAGGCGATCCCGTCGACGAGCACCAGCCACGGGCCATCCGGCTTCACGGCCAGAACCCTGCGCACCGAACCGGTCTCCATGCCCATCAGCTTGACAGGCCGCCGCAACAAGATCCGGAATCTGCGCGGAATGATCAATGAAGCCGAGCCCGCCGACATCTGAGTTCCCGCAGCTCAGCGGCCCAGCGATGTGCAATGGCAGCGATCCGCTTTTAGTTCGATGCTCTGCGCCCTCCTCGCTGCTCAAGCGTCCCGGCCGTGCCCGCCGAATCGAGGGCGCCTACGGCGTCGCTTCGCGATCAGCTTCGCTGACCCTGATAGTCTCTCCCCGCTTCGGCGGGTGCAAAAGCGCAAACCATGGCAGACCTGGATTTGTCGGTCCTAGAATCGGATCATGCTCCCAGGTGTCTTGATGTACTACGAGAAGGTTGGCGCGCTGGCCAACTCGGTGGCTCAGGCGAATGTCGTCCTGACAAAAGCGTGCGATGTCTTGGACGGGGCGTCCGGCAACTCCATCGCGTCCAGTCTGCTGTATGTTCCTGACTTCAATGCGTTCGGCAACACGCCCGCCGCAGGCGGATTGTCCGGTTTGTTTAGCGGTGTCAGAGAGGCGGGCAGCACCGCTGCGGAACATCTGGGCGCGGTGTTGGACGAGGACGTCATCCGCCTGCGGGACGTGATCCGCTCCTTCAAGGAGCGTGATCATGAAGAGGCCGACCGGATCAATGCGATGGCCGGTCGCCAGACGCTGAGCGTATACAGCACCCATGTCCATTCCACCGGCAGCGAAGAGGTCCGCGGCCCGGTCTGGGTGCGCGACGACACGCCCATCGACAATGCCACAGCCGACGACTACGTTCGAGCGGGGCAAATTACAAAGTTTCAACAGTTGTTCAACGAACATCCCGGCGTGGTCGGGGGCGATTTCAATGTGGAATCCGATGCGGGAAACCGGTCCGCGGAGGCCATGCAACGCTTCCAGGAGGACGGTCACCGGATTGACGCCGGTCGGCTGAACGACTCGAATGGGGGGACTTCCGCCAGCCACAGGCACATCGACTATGTGATCACCGCCCCCGGGATCGTGGCCCAGAATCCGCAACGCGTCGACGGAGGATCCTCCGATCACGACGGTCAGCGCGTCGACGTCACCGTCCCGCGTTGGTGAGGTGCGGCCGAAGGGTCAACGGCCACCGAACGTGATCTCGATTTCCACGGCCTTCCGTGCGTCACCGTCGGTCACCTCCCCGTCGGGAGTCTTGATCTTGTCGCCCTCTGCGGTCAGATCGTGATTGGCGACGTACTGCGATGACTCGATGGCATCACCGTGACGTACCGCGACGGCATTGCCGAACGGCTCGTACAGACTGTTGGGGAGCCAGCCATCGCCCCAATATGGAGCTTTCTTCGTCTCGCCGAAGTGGACCGTCCACTCGTCTCCGGTGCGCGCTTCCAACTCCCGCTCGAGGTTCTTCGCCTCCTTGCCGGCTACCTCCTGCATGGTGACGACATCAACGTTCTTGTCGGCAATGGTCTGCGCAAGGGCCGGGATATCGCCCTGGTCGGTGCCTCCGGAATTCTTGGGCGAGTTCTTGTGTCCCATGCCGATGTTCATGTTCAGCATGCCGACGGTTCGCGGCTTCCAAGCTTCAGCGATGCCGGCCAGCGTGGTCTGTGCCGCCTCGAGTTGCGTGCGCTTCTCGGCCAGTTTTCCGTCCACACGCGATCGAATCTGCTGTGCGGCACTGATGGCGTCGCGCACCAGCTGGGACTGGGCGGCGTCCGCGGGGTAGAAGGCCAGCGACGTGCCCTGCTTCGACGGTACGCCGGAAAGCTTCTCGGCTTCACGCGTCAGCAGTTCCTGGTTGGCCCGGAGCATGTCGGCTACCTCCTCCAGCAGATCCGCGACCCGGCCCGCGCCCCGGGCAAGGTCGTCCAGCCCACCGGTTACCTTCCTCCGGTGCTTGTCGTACGCCTTCGCGGTCTCTCCCGACCACCCGCCGCCGATGACCCGTCCCGCCGCGCCACTGATCTGGTCGTCTGCCGACCCTGCGGCCTTCTGCAGGCCCCGCCACGAGCGCGCTTCCTCGTCCAGCGCCGCCGGAGCCGCCCGAAGGACCCACAGGAAGGGGTCCACCGCGATCGAGATCGGTCCATTCGACACCTCTACGCCATCGAGCGGACGGGTCATGAGGGGACCTCCTCAGTCGTTGTCGCTATAGCCATAGGGGGTATAGGTATGGATTACTGCGGATTAGCAGACATGTCAGGGATTGCTGTGTGACTATGCGGCAGCATAGTGGAGATCTTGGGCGGCCCAGGGGCATATCTTGATCAACGAGACGCTCGGCTGGGATACCCGGCCGAGCGTCCTTCGCGGTCTGACTGATCGGCGCTCGCGCTCAGTCCTTGAGTTCGCCCTCCAGCAGGCTCATGAGCAAGATGTGCTCCGTTCGTCCGATGAGTGCGGGAGTCACGACAGCAGCTCGGATGCCCGGCTGACAACGGGTTTTCGGGGTCAAGCGGCCCGGCGATCGCCCAGGGACGGCGCTCTTCGCGCGGGTGCGCTGGGTAGACCGGTGACGACGGTCCCTAGGCAGCCAGGCTCTGGCCGGTGGAGTTGACGTTCGGCGACACTCACTGCCACGGCTCCGCCCTGGGAGTGCCCCCCACGGCACCCGCGGCCGGAGCGGAGCTCAGAGAGCTTCCACGATGGGCCGGCACGTCGACCGCTGCCGCGGATTCATCCCCTATTCGACAATATGTAGTGATCTATAGTCGAGTGCCGATCTGGTACGGCAAGTTATGTACTGCCCCGAGTCATACTCACGAGCCTGGTGAGGTCGCATGTCCATGCCCGAGCTTCCGCGACGGCTGCTTGGTGCCAGTGCAGCCGCGGTGGCGAGCGTCCTTGCCGTCGTCACCATCGTGTCCGGTGTGCTGGCCGCACCGGCTCACGCCGACACCGTCCGCGGACTGGCCTGGCACCTGGACGCGCTGCGGATCGAGCAGGCGCACCGGTTCGCCACCGGCGAAGGTGTGGTGGTGGCCGTCATCGGCAGCGGGGTCGACGCCGACCATCCCGATCTCAAGGGCCGCGTCCTGCGGGGTCGTTCCTTCGACAAGGCAGCGGCGGCCGATGGCCGGGAGGACACCGACGAGAACGGCTACGACACGGGCCTGGCCGGGCTTATCGTCGGCCCGGGCGGCCACGACCAGCGGTTGCTCGGCATCGCGCCCGACGCCCGGATCCTGCCCGTCAACCTGGGCAGGAAGGTCACCCGCGAAACCTTCCACCAGGCCATCCGCTGGGCCGCGGACAACGGCGCACACGTGATCAACCTGACGACGCAATTCCTCGTCTGCGTACCGGACGATTACGACGCGATCCGCTACGCGCTCAGCAAGGACGTCGTGGTGGTCGCGCAGGCAGGTGAGCGCAGCAAGGCCCCCAGCGTCAGGTGCCCCGCCTCGGCCCCAGGGGTGATCGCCGTCGGTGGCACGACCAAGAACGGGAACGCCTGGTCGGACACCCAGATCGGGCGGGAAGTGGCACTCGCGGCTCCCGCCACGAAGATCATCAGGCCCGCGCCCCACCGCATGTCGGACAACGGTTACGTCGTCAGCGACGGCAGCACGGGCGAGGCGGCCGCCATCGTGTCGGGCGTGGCCGCCCTGGTTCGGTCGAGGCACCCCGATCTTGACGCGAACAACGTGGTCAACCGACTGATCCGCACCGCGCGTGACAAGAACGGCGATGGGCGTGACGCGATCCTCGGCTACGGTCTCGTCGATCCTGTGCGGGCCGTGACCAGCAAGATGCGGCTGGTCGACGCCAATCCGCTCGGCACACCCCCCGCTTCGCCCAGCCCCGATCCTCGCCTGGACATGCCCGCCAAGAAGGGGGACGAGCGGCCGTGGATCGAGTTCGAGGTCGTCAACCCCGTGGGGGCGGCCATACAGGCGGCCGTCATGCTGGCCATCCCGCTCGTCGTCGCCTTCTTCGTGATTCGTAACCGTCGTGCGAGGCGGCGGGCGCTCGCGGCCGGCCCGCCTGCCCCTGCGCACTGGATGGCGCCACAGCCGGGCCCGCCCTACCCCCACCAGGGGCATCAGCCGTATCAGCAGGGGCCCTATCCAGGACATCCGCCGCAACCCCGGCCCGTACCGCCGCCTCCCGGACGACCGGCCCCGCCACCGATGGGTCCGCCCATGGGGCAGGGACAGCCTCCTCCACCACCACCACCACCGCGACGGTGACGAGGGAACTCATCCGCGGCCCGATGAAGACGAACTCGGCGGTCAGGGGGTGCGGCGCAGGGGTGGACGACTGGCCCAGGTGGCCCAGCGCCAGAGCCATTCCAGGGGACCTTGGCGGTAGCGGCGCAGCCAGAGCGTGGACACCAGCCACTGGGAGACGAGGATGGCTCCGGCGATCAGGAGCACCGTCGCCGATGACCAGCCGTCCGGCGAACTGCCGATGAGGTGGGCGGCCAGCAGGACGAGGGGAGTGGCGGACAGGTAGTTGGTCAGCGCCATCCGGCCCAGCGGTGCGAAAACCCGCTGAAGCGCCGGCCGCAGCGGCGTTTTGAGCAGGAGCAGCAGCGCGCACACGTACACGCCTGCGATCAGCAACCCGGCGAGGCCCCACCAGGAGTTGAAGTGCGGGTCGCCGATCTGCGTTTCGACCTGCAGCCACACAGCGGGCACCGCCCCCGCCACGAAGACCAGGCCCAGCGCCGCCGGAACGCGAACGGAGCGCTCGATCCGGTCGATCACGCCGTACCGGGTCAGCGCCGAGCCCAGGAGGAACAGCCCGGGCACCAGCGCCACGTGGTGGTTGTTGAAAATCGGCGGCGTCACGATGAGGACGGCGGCGAGCCCCGCGACGGCCCAGCGCGGCAGCCAGGTCGAGGGCAGCAGCACCAGCAGGCCGACGACGGCATAGATGGTCAGGATGTCGCCCCGCCACAGCAGGAACATGTGAGCCAGGCCCATGGTCAGCAGCACCAGGAGCCGGCGCAGCAGGAGTAGCCGCGGGCGCGGGACACTTCGCCCCGCGGACTCCAGCAGCAGCGAGAAGCCGATGCCGAACAGCAGGGAGAAGATCGGGAAGAAGCGCTGGTCGACGAACAGGCCCAGCCCTGGCCAGGCGTCGTCCTGACTCGCCACCACCACGGGCTGTGTGAAACCTACGGTGTCGATCATGTGGGCGATCGGCTTGACGTTGGCCAGCAGAATTCCGCACAAGGCGAACCCGCGCAGCACGTCGAGCGCGGCGATACGCGGCCGGCTGGAGGACGTTGTGGTGGGGTGGCTTAATCCGGCGGCTTCCGGCGTCGGGGGGAGCGTTTCAGGTGGCATGGGGCCTTACTCTGCGGCCCCCGTTTCGATGCCGGATCGGTCGAAAGTAGGTTTCGCGGCGGCCCAGTCCGAACTTTCGGCCGGTTCGGCGCCCAGGTGGGAATGCGGCAGGTGGGTGGTAATCCTCTCTTGTTCTGGTTTGTCATGAATCGCACTGACCATGTGGACCATGCGGATCACTTGAATCCTGCCGGTCGGCGGCGACGGCGAGGTTCAGCTCACGGCGTGCCGGCGATGGCGCACGCGCGGCACGGGGGTCGCCCGCAGGTGCACTGCATGATGGCGCCGAGGACATCGTGGTCGTGGTACAGGCACTGGTCGTTGCAGGTGTGACGCGGAACGAACCCTGCCTGGATCTCGTCGGGCCAGGGGGCTTCGCCCTCGCGGCAGCGTACGAACTGCTCGGGATCCGTCGAGTGCAGCCCCTCCATGCGTGCCCGGGCCTGGGTCTCCAGTGTCCGCGTCTCCGCGACCATGGCCTTGAGCTGGGCAGCGAGGTTGGAGTACCGGTCGTCGCCGGTTCGTACGTGTGCGGCCCGCAGCGCCATCACGGCGTTGCCCAGGAAGCGGCCCGCGTCCTGGAGGTCTGTGGTGTGGTGCAGCTGAATGCCTGTCACGCCCCGGACCCACACGGCGTCGTTGTTCATTGATCAACCTTTCGAAGGGGAAGGCTGCTCCTTGTTCTGGAGTTGCTTTCGGCTATACGCGAGGGTAAGTGTATTTTTGGCGTGATTTGTATCCATTCAGGCTCGTTGTTGATCGTGTCTGGTTTGGGGTAGACGCGCCGGTTTCGCAGTGATTGTGGATGTTGTCAGGCAAGGATCGTAGTTTGAGCTCGTGTCCGACCCCCGGGACCCCAGCCGTGAGGAACTGCTGGCTGC
>NZ_JBEZFS010000077.1:0-10921 GCF_040649575.1 Nonomuraea sp. NPDC048916 | reverse complement strand
CCGCTGTCCTATCGAGGGCTTCGTTGCCTAAGGGCGCCAACGCACTATCCGTCACCGAATCGCGACGATAGGCACCCAGGCCAGCCACGCTCGACGCCAGCGAAAGCGCTCGCTACCTGCAGAAATGCCTTAACTCACCGGCATTGGCCCCACGTGGGCACGCCGGACGCCGCTCGCGACATGGACGTGCTCAGGGCCGCCCTCGGCGAGTCGCGTCTGACCTATCTCGGCTACTCGTACGGCACCTACCTCGGCGCGACGTACGCGGACATGTTCCCCACCAAGGTGCGCGCCATGGTGCTGGACGGCGCGATCGACCCGACGAAGTCGTCGGCCGAGATGGTCGCCGGACAGGGTGCCGGCTTCGGCGTGGCGTTCACGTCGTTCCTCAAGGACTGCTTCAAGGTCAAGGACTGCCCGTTCAGGACGCACCGGATCGGCCCGTCCGTCAAGAAGGTCGATGCCCTCCTCCGCCGCGCCGACCGGGCACCGCTGCGCAACAGCACGGACGGCCGGCAGGTCAACGAGGCCATCGTGACGAACGGCATCCTCACCTCGCTCTACACCGAGGAAGCCTGGCCGATCCTGCGCAAGGCGTTCGCCAGGGCCTTCAAGGGTGACGGGGAGATCTTCCTGTGGCTCTCCGACCAGGGCAACAACCGGCGGCCGGACGCCACCTACACCAACGACTTCGAGGCCCGCCTGGCGGTCAACTGCCTCGACCACCCGTCGAAGCGCGCCAAGGCCGGCAAGAAGGCCCTGCCCAGCACCAACCCGTGCGACTACTGGCCGGTCAGGAGCAGGACGGTCCCGAGGGCGCTGCACGCCAAGGGCTCGGGCCCGATCCTGGTGGTCGGCACCGTCCGCGACCCTGCCACGCCGTACGCCTGGGCCAGGTCCCTGGCCTCGCAACTGTCGAAGGGCGTGCTGCTCACCTTCGACGGCGACGGCCACACCGCCTACGGAGGCCCGTCGAGGTGCGTGAACACCGCGGTCGACCGCTACCTGATCACCCGCGTCCCGCCGAAGAAGGGCACCGTCTGCCCCAAGGCCTGACGACCTCGGCGCCGGCGCGGAAGCGGTCCCTTGACGAGTACGGCCTCGCTCCGTCCGGCAGCGAGGCCGATCCGCGCCACTACCAGATCGTCGAACCGTGCTCACGCCTGCGGGCGGAAGCGGCGAGGCGGGGGTGGGATGGGTGAGCCGGGCCAGCCAGTCCGACTCGTCCGCGAAACCGGCCAGCAGGGTGGGTGGCCGGGAGAGTTCGACTGCGCCGCAGCGGGCATCCCCAGCCTCCAGCCGCCAGCGGGCCGGGACGCCGTCCCAGTCCGCCTGGATACGGATGTGGTCACGGCTCCACGGCATGCCCCACAGGTGCTGCGGGATCACGACGACAGGGTGGTCCAGGCGCGTGCCGAAGAACCAGACGCCCGCTTCGCCGTACGCGGTGACATAGGCGCGGTAGTTGATCTGCCCGCAACCGATCGTCACCTGCGGGAGGAACCGGAAGTGCAGGTCACGGTCACGAAAGGCGACCGCGGAGACCAGGGCCCCGGGACCGTCGTCGAAAGCCGTCTCCATCGGGGCGAACCCCTCGGGCAGGTGCCGGGCGAGCGCGTCGGCTGACACCCGGTAGCTGACGATCGCGAGATCGTCCAGCTCCGTCCGCGCGTGATACCAGCGTGGGCGCGGCTGGGGCGTGCCGGCGAAACTCCTGACCAGAACAGTACGGTCACGCCGTTCCGGAGCTCGAGCCCTCCCCGAGACGGCCCGGGTCGCCGGGAACGCGTCTTTGGACGCGTGGCGGGGCCGGCAGGTGAGGATCATTCGCCACCAAGGTGCTCCCCCTGCCGGCTCACGTAACTCACGACGGCGGGTGGTGGTGGCTCGATGCGTGCCCCTGTAACCCCTAGGCTGCACCAATGGATTTGAAAGATCGGGTACGCGAGCTGCGCCTCCAGGGCCGCTCCCCGAAAGAGATCGCCCGCGCGCTCAAGGTCCCACCGTCGGTCGTAGCGCCGCTGGTGCGGGCCATCGCCGTGGAGACCGCCCCCACCGGCGAGTCCGAGGTGGCCGGGTGCTGGATCAACACCGGCTGGAGCGACGGACTCGGTGTCGACCCCGCGCGCCGCTGGGTGGACGATGACCCCGGATCCGGCGCGGGCGGCATGGTGTGCGTGCTCGTCGCCCGGCGGCACACGTGGGACCGGATGACGGTCGGCGGCTACCTCGTTGACGTCCACTGTCTCGGCGTGAAAAACGCCATCGGCCCCGACGTGCTCGACGACCTTGAGCTGCGGCGCTTCCGCGAATACTTCTTCGGCGAGTTCGCGGGCTGGCAGGATGCGCCGATCGAGCTGGCCAGGCACCTCGTGCTCGGGTCGATCGACTACGCCCGCACGCTCGGGTTCGAGCCGCACGAGGACTTCGCGCCGGTGGCCGACCTGCTGGGCAAGTGGAAGGAGGATGCGGCGATCAGGTTCGGCCGCGATGGCAGGCCCTTCTACACGCAGGGGCCGCACGACGATCCCGGCAAGGTGCTGCGAACCCTGCGGCGCAAGCTCTCCGACGACGAATTCGACTTTCTCACCGTAGGCCTGTGACGCGCATCGTGAGGTTGAGACAGACGAAACCCACCTCTTGCCTGCGGCGTTCTCGCAGGTAAGAGGCGGTTTCATCGTGTGAACCTTCGTTGTGCGCGTTCGAACTGGAACCCGGCCGGTACCGAGTCCGCGCCACCTACAAGCGGGACGAGGACAACTGGATGATCCTCATCCAACTCCAGCCGACGACCTGATCCTGAGCATGCTCGGCTCTGATCACAGATCCGCCGGCGAGGGTATGGTGACCAGCCTCAATGCGGCGATCTCGATGAGCGCCTGTCCGGCCGACTGCCGAGGTGCACCCAGTCGGGATCATGGACAAGCCCTTCCGGCGTCCACTTGGGGGCGTTGGCCTCACCACTCATCTCCGCGGTCGGCCGCGTCGAGGACGGTGGACAGGACGACGCCGCTGGTACTGATGCCCGCGATGATCAGCGTGGTGGTGCCGTGTTCGCGCACGCCACCGGGATCGGAGACACCTACCGGATCGGCACTACCCGCAGCCGCACCCAGCTCAACGAGGCTCTCTTCATCCGCATAAAGATCAAGGGCGGCCGGATCGGCGATGTCGCCGTCCGACCGCCCTTCGGCGATCTCTTCCGTATGTTCGAACACGGAACACAGGTGGAGGTGGCGGGAATCGAACCCGCGTCCTTCAACTCCAAGGCAGGGCTTCTCCGGGCGCAGCCCGCTGTGCTTTTCTCAGCCCCGGCGATCACGCAGGCGAGTCGCCGACGGGCTCAGCCACTGTGAGATTTCCCGAACTCCCCCGTGGCCGGGTAGATCGGTTGAGCCTTCTAGCGATGCCAGACACCGGGCCGAAGGCACTCCCGGGCTGACAGTGGTTTCGCTACTTAGGCAGCGAGAGCCAGGGAACCCTGGCCGACCACAGCGTGCTTGTTATTGGCACTTATTTTTCGCGGTCACAGGATTAACGAGGTTATGTCCGCAGTCCTCGGCCCGCTTCACCTGACTTGCAAAGTCAAAGTCGAAGCCAGTCACCCCCTGTGCAGTTGTCAACACGACCCCGAAGAGCCGAGCAACATGACGATACCCCTGATAACACCTGCGATGCCAACTTGATTCCCGGCCTGCTCCCCGCCTGATCCCCGGCATGGCAGAACCCCCGGGAGCGCGGCGCGAGGCACGCGCTCCCGGGGGCCGACCGGCAGGGTCGAGCCGGTCCGGACGGCAGGACTTCCCCCGAGATGAAGTCCTGGCTCATCGCGGCGACCGGGTCCGCAACCCCCCGAGCGGGCCCAGTCACTGTGTAAGACGCCTGCGCCCCCCGGATCGGTTGCTCACCGTCACGACGATTTCACGACGGGGCGTGCAGAGTCGCGAAGAAGTCGCCGGCCACGGCCGCCGGATCGTAGTTACGGGCCAGGACCGCGATCGCGATGTCGCCCTGCCACCCGACGAACCAGGCCTGCCTGCTGCCCTCGTCGCCGGCCGGGGCGGCCACGCCGTAGACCCGGCCGCGGCCGGTCTGCGCGGGCGTGCCGGCGGCTCCGGCCCGCATCATCGCGGTCAGCGCGGTGCGCACCTTGGGATCGAGCGCGACCGGCTGGGGCGGCGGATCGGGGACGATCTCCGCCGTGGGGTCGGGCGTGCTCGGCTCGCTCACCAGCACGGGCGGGCGCCAGGTGCCCGACGCGACGGCCGCCGCGACCAGGGCCATGGACAGCGGGCTCACCTGGACGGTCTGCCCGGAGATGGCCTTGGCCTTGTCGGCGTCGCTGCCCAGATTGGGCAGCGACCCGCTGAACGACTTGAGCGGCAGTTGCCACGGCTGCCCGATGCCGAACGCCTTGGCGCTCCTGGCCAGCGCGGGCGCGTCGACGCGGCGCGCGAGCGAGGCCAGCGCGGTGACGCAGCCCTTGGCGAAGTTCTCCTGGAACGTCGGCGACGGGCCACCCGCCTGACCCGCCTGACCCGCCTCGGCGAACCTGGCGCCGCCCACGGAGCGCTCGGCCGGGCAGGGCAGCCGCTGCGTGGTCTTGACTCCGGCCTTGATCAGCGCGTCGGAGGCGACGATGGAGAAGACGGTGCCGGCCGGATATCTGCCCGCCAGCACGTCCTTCTCCTCGTGCATGCCCTTGGCCGCGACGGCGCGGATCTCACCGGTCGACCGGTCGACCGCCACCAGGGCGCCGGCCTCGGCCCGGTCGACCGCCGACTCGGCGGCGGTCTGGACGGCGCGGTCGATCGTCGTCTTGACGGAGCGGTTCTCGCGCCCGGGCCACTCCTGCAGCAGGGTGGCCTCCTTGCCGGTCTTCAGATCGAGGGTGATCACCCTGGTCCGCGAGGAACCGGTCAAGTGGTCCTGGTAGGCCTGCTGGAGCCCGCTCTGCCCGACCGAGTCGCCCGCCCGCTGCGGGCCGCCGAGCTTCTGCTCGGTCTCCGGGGTGAGGGCGCTCACCTTGCCGACGATCTCCATCGGGGCGTCGGGGGCGAAAGGCTGCTCCCTGCGCTGGGTGGTGATCTGCGTGATGGAGTCGAGCTTCGGCTTCATCGCGAGGTAGCGCGTGCGGCCGAACGTGGCCAGCTCCACGAACTGGCTGGGCGGCGACGACCTGATCCGGCTCAGCAGGCGGTCCTGGGCGAACCCGGTGATCGCCGAGAGCCGCCTGACCACCTCTTCGGCCTGGTCACCGAGCTGCGAAGGGATGACGCCGGCGACGTAGAGGAACTGGGGGCGCTGCAGCGAGGCGCCGCTCCTGTCGACCACCGGCTGGCGCGGGGTGGTTTCGGTGTCGACGGCGAACCGCTGGCCCTCCTTCAGCTGCGGATGCAGCACCGAGGGCGACCAGCGCACCCTCCACTCGCCGTCGACCAGGTGCAGCGGGAGCACCGAGTCGTAGACCCAGAGCGGGTTGTTCTCCCCCAGGTCGATCTCGGCTCGGAAGTCGGCCCGCGACTCGTCGCCCTCGACGCTGACACTCTTGATCTTGAAGCGGAACGACGCCGCGTCCAGCTCCAGCTTGGCGTCGGACAGCGCCTTGCGCACGGCCGCCCGATCTCCGTCGGTGCGGCCGGCGGCCAGGTCGTAGTCTTCGGACTGCCAGCCCACGAGGAAGTCGCGCACCGCGTCGTGCGGCGACGACTCGTCGAAGCACCCGGTCAGCGTCGTGCACGCGAGCGCCAGCGTGACGGTCGCGGAGAGGGTGCGGCGAGCTCGGCTCATCGGCTGCGGTGCCGCAGTGCCCGGGCCATCTCCCGCTTGGCCTGCTGCTCGGCAAGTGTCTGCCGTTTGTCCCAGTCTTTCTTGCCCCGGGCGATGCCGATCTCGACCTTGGCCCGGCCGTCCTTGAAGTAGAGCAGCAGCGGGATGATCGTCAGCCCGCCCTCCTTGGTCTTGGCGGCCAGCTTGTCGATCTCCTTCTTGTGCAGCAGGAGCTTGCGCTTGCGCCGGGCGGCGTGGTTGGTCCACGTCCCCTGGGTGTATTCGGGGATGTGGACGTTGAGCAGCCACGCTTCGCCACCCTCGATGGTGGCGTAGCCGTCGGCGAGCGAGGCCCGCCCCTCACGCAGGGACTTGACCTCAGTGCCCTGCAGCACCAGACCAGCCTCGAAGGTGTCCTCGACGTGGTAGTCGTGCCGGGCACGCTTGTTCTGGGCGATGACTTTCCGCCCGGTCTCACGTGGCATGCCTCGACCTTACCGGCGATCCGCTAGACCCTGAGGTAACGGCGAAGCGTGATGAACGACGCGAGCACACAGATCACGACGCCGATCCCCAAAGTGCCCATGATGACCGAGGCAACGGAGTCCCAGCCCAGCTGGCTGCCGATCGCGAGGTAGCGGGCCAGTTCCTCGAAGATGAACACCTTGGCCAGGATCAGGAAGACCGCGGCCACCACACCGCCGATCAGGCCGGCGATCATGCCCTCCATCACGAAGGGCAGCTGGATGTAGAGGTTGGACGCCCCCACCAGCCGCATGATGCCGGTCTCACGACGCCGGTTGTAGGCCGACAGCCGGACGGTGTTGCCGATCAGCAACGCCGCGGCCAGGACCAGGACCACCGCCACCACGAGCGCGCCCCACCGGAGCGTGTCGAGCATGTCGAAGAAGTTGCCGATCAGGTCCTTGTGGTTGGTCACCTGCGAGACGCCGGGCTGACCCTCCACGGCCTGGATCACCGGCTGGTAGTTGTCCGGATCGACCAGCTTGATCCGGAACGACGTCGGCATGTCCTCGACCTTGGTGGCGTCGACGAGCGCCTTGTTGGAGGCATAGGACTGCTGGAAGTTCTTGTACGCCTCCGCCTGGTTCTCGTAGAAGACCCCGTCCTTCTTGACCCCCGGGAGCTGCTTGATCTGGTCCTGGAGGGCCTTGGTCTGCTCGGCGGTGATCGCCTTGCCCTTGCAGGCAGGTATGGCGGAACCCTTGTTGCACAAGAAGACCGAGATCTCGACCTTGTCGTACCAGAAGTCCTTCATCATCGAGACCTGAGTGTTGATCATCAGGCCGACGCCGAGCATCGCCATACCGACCGCCACGGTGATGATCACCGCGATCGTCATGGTCAGGTTGCGCCGGAGGCCGATCCAGACCTCGGAGAAGATGAAATTCGCCCGCATTTCTGCCTGCTACTCCTGTCAGTACGCCTGGCCGTAAACGCCACGCGACTGGTCACGGACGATCTTGCCGTCCTCCAGCTCCACGACGCGCTTGCGCATGGAGTCGACGATGGCCGCATCGTGCGTGGCCATGACGACCGTGGTGCCAGTCCTGTTGATCCGGTCGAGCACCTTCATGATGCCGATGCTCGTCGCGGGGTCGATGTTGCCCGTCGGCTCGTCGGCCAGCAGGATCATCGGCCGGTTGACGAACGCGCGGGCCATGGCGACGCGCTGCTGCTCGCCGCCGGACAGCTCGTCGGGCATGCGGTGGGCCTTGCCTTCCAGGCCGACCAGCTCGATGACCTCGGGCACCACCTTGCGGATGAACCGCCGCGGCTTTCCGATGACCTCGAGCGCGAACGCCACGTTCTCGTAGACGTTCTTGTTCGGGAGCAGCCTGAAGTCCTGGAACACGCAGCCTATGCGGCGGCGCAGGTGGGGCACCTTGAAGTTGGAGAGGCGGGCCAGATCCTTGCCGGCGACGTGGATCGCACCGGAGTTGGGCCGCTCCTCCTTGAGGACCAGGCGCAGGAAGGTGGACTTCCCTGATCCCGAGGGGCCGACGAGGAACACGAACTCGCCCTTGTCCACGTCGACGGAGACGTGGTCGAGCGCGGGCCGGTTCTGGTTCGTATAGACCTTGGTGACATTATCGAAATGGATCACGAGAGCATCACGGCATGCCAGTCTAGAGGTCGAGACGGAAGCGAGGGTGGCACATGCCCACTTCCCGCCGCTCGCCCATCGGGGACGCCTCTCTTTACCAATGATCGACGTTCCGATTGGCCAGAGGACAGTCTAGGGGGAAGACTGGCATGGAACGTCCATAACGGAAACAAAACGATTGTGCGGCTACACTTGGGGCTGACATGAGTTGCGAACACCTCGTATGCGCGCAGTGTGCCCACCCGGTCATCGAAGGCCGCTGTGCGGTCTGCCGCGCCAACCGTGAGCGCATGCACAGCCGCGGCTTCGGCGGGCTGTCGCCCGCCCTGATCATCCTGCTCCTGGTCCTGCTGCTCTTCCTGACGCTGGCGCTCAAGCACCTAAGCGGTCTCTGACAACTAGGCGTTCTCTGACTCCTGGCGGCGCATCCAGCGGATCTCCGACTCGATGAAGCCGTCGATGTCGCCGTCGAGGACGGCCGACGGGTTGCCCGCCTCCGTGCCCGTGCGCAGGTCCTTCACGATCTGGTAGGGGTGCAGCACGTAGTTGCGGATCTGCGTGCCCCATGACGTCGTGCTGGCGCCGCGCAGCTCCGACATCTTCTCGGCCTCCTCCTGCCGCTTGCGCTCCAGCAGCTTGGCCTGGAGCACGACCATGGCCGTGGCGCGGTTCTGCAACTGCGAGCGTTCGTTCTGGCAGGAGACCACGATGTTGGTCGGCAGGTGGGTGATGCGCACCGCGGAGTCGGTCGTGTTGACGCCCTGGCCGCCGGGGCCGGACGAGCGGTAGACGTCGACGCGGATCTCGTCTTCGTTGATGTCGATGTGGTCGGTCTGCTCGACGACGGGCACCACGTCGACGCCGGCGAACGAGGTCTGGCGGCGGCCCTGGTTGTCGAACGGGCTGATGCGGACCAGCCGGTGGGTGCCGTGCTCGCCGCGGAGCGTGCCGTAGGCGTAGGGGGCCTTGATCGTGAAGGTGGCCGACTTGATGCCGGCCTCCTCGGCGTAGGAGGTCTCGTAGACCTCGGTGGAGTAGCCCTTGCGCTCGGCCCAGCGGAGATACATCCGCAGCAGCATCTCGGCCCAGTCGGCGGCGTCGACGCCACCGGCCTGGGAGTTGATCGTCAGCAGCGCCTCGCGGGAGTCGTATTCGCCGGACAGCAGGGTGCGGACCTCGAGCGCGCCTATGTCGGACCGGAGCGAGGAGAGCTCCTTGTCGGCCTCGGCCCTGGTGTCGTCGTCGCTCTCCTCGGCCGCGAGCTCGTAGAGGACGCCCAGGTCGTCGAGCCGGCGGACCAGGCCGTCGACCCTGTTGAGCTCGCTCTGGAGGTGGGACAGCTTGCTGGTGACCTTCTGGGCCTGGTCGGGGTCGTCCCACAGATCGGGGGCGGCAACCTGCTGCTCCAGCTCCTCGACCTGCTTGCGCATCGCGTCGAGGTCGAGCACGTCCTGGATGCTTCGGAGGGTGCCCGCGAGCTCGTTGATCTCTTCTGCCGGATCGATGACTGCCACGTCTCCCAAGGGTACGCGACCCTCGCCCGCCCGAATAACATGGCGAGGTGCGTACACAAGGTCGGCGGAAGGCGCTGGCGCTCGCCGCCGTCCTGCTGGCCGGTGCGACCGCCTGCTCCGCCTCCGCGCCGCCGGCCCCCTCCAAGGCCGCGGCGGCGACGGCCACGAGCGGGCCCTCGACTCCGGCGCCGCCGCCCCCGGCCGTCACACGGGCCGAGGCCGCCAAGGCCTTCGCCACCTTCATCGCCACCGACGACCTGCTGCGCGCCGGCGGCGATCTGCGACTGGCGCTGGAGATCAACCGCGACGCCGAGGCCAAGCTGACCGAGGCCGCCTTCAAGTCCACCCGCAACAAGCCGCCCCGCTACACGTGGGGATCGCCGACGTTCTACGTCCCGCGTTTCGGCGCGGGCGAGGGATCACCCTGGTTCACCGTGCTGGTCACCCGCGACGACCGGCCGGTGCTGCTGACCTTCGCCAAGTCCGACGACTGGCGGCTCAGCTCGGCGACGCGGCTGCTGTCAGGGCAGAAGGCGCCGCCGATCGCGCTCGACGCCGAGGGCTACGCGACCGTGCTGGCGCCGGGCGACCGGAGCGTCACGATCAGTCCTCAGTACATGGGGCCGCTGCACGCCACGGTGGCGGAGGCGGGGGCCACCGGCGTCACGGCCGGCCTGCTCGCCGCCGGCCCCTACACCACGGACATCGCCGAGGAGATCACCGTGGAGCGCGACCGGGCCAAGGCCGACGGGTTCAGCTACGACTCGATCTTCAGCGGCAACGACAACCCGGTCTACGCCCTGCGCACCGCGGACGGCGGCGCCCTGATCCAATACTCGCTGTCGCGCAACACGACGACGACCACCAAGACGGCCGAGGACGATTACATCCCGGTGCCCGAGGACGCCCGGTGGGCGATCAACGCCCACGTGGTGCGGCGCACGCTCCGGCTGACCGAGACCCACCAGTACGCCACGGCCGTCCCCCCGTCGTCGGCCCCGGCCGCCGCCCGGGTCATCGCCCACGACGGCACGCTGACCCGCGCGTCCGGCGAGTGACCGGCTGACCCTCGGCGGCCGCGCCCATCCCTCCCCGGTCAGCGCACCAGCCCGCCCGCCGGTAGGCGGCTCGTCGTCCTGGCTCGTCTCCGGCGGCGGCGCGCGGCGCTACGCCGAGCTCCTCACCCCGCTCGGCGCGCGGGTGGACGTGCTCGACGGCCCCGCCGGGCTGGCCGCCGAGCGCAAGCTCCCGCGCAGCGTGTTCTTCAAGGGCCTGGCCGCAGCCGTGGTCGAGGCCCTGGCCGCGGGGCGTGCCGCAGGGTGCGAGGACTGGCTCCGCGAGAACATCACCGACGAGTTGACCCGGGCCGACGGCGACACCGTACGGCGCCTGGTGGAGGGGACCCACCGCCATGCCGTGCGCCGCACCGCCGAGATGGGGGCCGCCGCCGACCTGCTCGACGACCTGGGTGTCCCGCCCCTGATCAGCCGGGCCGCCCAGGTCGTCGAGC
>NZ_JBEZFS010000076.1:0-11546 GCF_040649575.1 Nonomuraea sp. NPDC048916 | reverse complement strand
AGAGCACAGACCCGGGACTACACCATCGACAACAACTCGTCGATCCTCCAATCTGCGAGTCCACTCGCAACAAGCGACCTCGTGTCGCACGCGCTGGCCGCGACCGGCCGAAGAGCCGCAGCGCGGCCAGCGACCGCCCGACGCGCGGCGAGTCGCCGTAGGCGGCTCGCCTTTAATGACGAGTAGATAAGTTGCTTTCAGCGGGGCTTGTTGATCGCTTCCGGCTTGATCACGTATGGCTTCGCGCTGGTCCAGACACGTTCGAAGCTGCTCAGGTAGATGGCGGCGGCTCCTTGGTCATCGTCCGCCAGGAGGTGAGTCACGGGGGCCTGTGCTGCGGGGATGCCGTACGCGTGGGTGTTGACGAGGACGTGCCTGTCGGCCTGGTAGATCGAGTTGTAGAGGACCGTGCTGTGTAGCCGGATCTCGACGCCTTGGATGCCGCACAGCGGTTGATAGAGCGCGAGAGCGTTCCTGATCCTGGCGGCCATGACATCGGGCCCGATGTTCTCGTCGATCCCCCGGGCGGCTACCTCGGGGCTGTCGGGATCGCCCAGGAGAACGCGGACCTTGACGCCTGCGCGGGCTCGCTGGGCGATGCTCCGCATGATCGCGGTGTCCTCGGCGAGGAACAACCCGCTGTAGGTCAGGATGCCGATGTCCTCGGTCGCGCTCACGAACCCCCGCCATACGGCCTGCGGCACTTCGTGGCGGTGTTGGTAGACGGCTCGGATCTCGCTGGAGATCGGGCGAGAGTGTCCGGCCACTTCGGGCCAGAGGTCCGCCTCGCTCACCTGGAGTAGGTCGGCGACGGCCCACCGATGGCGGGGGTAGGGGACGCGTCCGTTGAGCCAGCGGTCCACGGTCTTGGGGTCCACCGCCAGACGGGCTGCCACGTCAACGGCGTGAAGCCGGGCGTCAGCCAGCGCGGCGCGCAAGTTCTGATTCATCCGGCCCGCTCCTCCCGCGAAACCGCTTCTGCCGGTGACGTTAACACGAGACGTCCCCAGACGTCCCAGAGATACGGTGCTCCTGCCCATGACGGTGGGCGAATCTCAAGCCACACACAGCGATGGAGAATCCCAGGGAGGCCGCGCATGCAGCCGAGTCAGATCGTCAAGGAGAAGCAGCGAGCCTACGCACAGCAGCTGCTGACCGCGCTACGCGAGGAACTCGCCGCCCGTGTGGTCGCGGCGGTCCTGGTGGTCACCGAGGACGGGCGGCCCGCCTTGGACGTGACCGACAGCCGGGGCCGGTCGCGTCGCGTCTTCGTGCACCTGCCGTTCTGCTGGTTCTACTGGGGAGACCAGCACGACGAGCGAGTCACGTTCCTACGGCTACCGGCGGCCGTGGATCGAATCGAACAGGCCGCGCATGACGGCTGGCACGAAGGCGAACAAGGGGAACTCGGCGTCGACCTCAGCAAGATCGTCGATGCGTACCGTCCCTGAGATCTTGACCGGCTGGCGGGTCTACTCCCAGATCGCCGACCGGCTCCGCGCTCGGATCGTCGCCGGAGAGTATCCGGCGGGCAGTGCGTTGCCGTCTGAGGCGGAGTTGTGCGCGGAGTTCGGCGTGGCCCGCAACACCGCCCGGCGCGGCCTGGCCGTCCTGGAGGACGAGGGGTTGATCGTGACTATCCCGGCCAAGGGCCGCGTGGTCTCAGGTGCTCCGACCATGCCGTACCGCTATCGCCAGATCGCCGATGACCTGCGCGAGGAGATCACGCGCGGGGAGCTTGGCCCGGCCGTACCGAGTGAGGCCGCTCTCCGGCGACGCTATGCGGCCTCGCGGAACACGGTTCGTCAGGCGCTGGCCGTACTGGAGCTTGAGGGTTTGATTGTGGCTGAGCATGGGCGGGGCCGGTTCGTGCGGCCTTTGGGATGAGACGTCCTGGGACGTCCAAGGTTGCCCTCTAGATCGAACGCGGTGTTCGACGTCTATCGTGAACAGGGTGGGACAAGCTGACTGGGCCTGTGACCTGGCCGAACGCCTGCTATCGACGACGTTGCCCCGGCGCTGGACGCACACGCAAGGAGTCGCCAAGAGGGCCGAATCTCTCACGCCACTCCTCGGCGCTGAAGCCGACACACTGACCGCCGCCGCGTACCTGCATGACATCGGGTACGCGCCGGACCTGGTCGACACCGGGTTCCATCCCCTCGACGGCGCGCGCTACCTGCGCGATGTCGTCAAGGCCGACGACGTCCTGTGCCGCCTAGTGGCGCATCACTCCTGCGCGGTCAACGAGGCGCTCAACCGGAACCTCTTCGACGCGCTCAACGCCGAGTTCGACGAGGAACGACCGGAACTCGTGGAAGCTCTGACCTACTGCGACATGACGACCGGCCCGGACGGTACACATCTCGACGTCGCTGACCGCCTCGCAGAGATCCACTCTCGATACGGCCCCGAGCACCTGGTCTCGCGGTCCATCACGGCCTCGACGCCGTGCATCCTGGCGGCCGTCAAAGCAGTCGAGACGGCACTATCCGATGTACGGCTCCGCACGTCCGGCTAGATAGTGCTCGATCCGCATCCGCATCGACCGATCCATCCTCAAGGCGGCGACCTCCCCGCGAGGCACCCATAGAACCTCGCGGGACTCGTCGCTCGGCGTCGGAGAACCGGCGACAGCTCGCCCAACCAGCACGATGGAGAACTCCTGCCGTGCCTCGCCGTTGGAGGTGTAGAGGACCACGTGTCGGGGATCGCTGTAGGTCCCCACGAGACCGGTGATATGACAAGTGATGCCGGTCTCCTCCAGCGTCTCCCGTACGGCTGCCGCCGGGATCGACTCGCCAAGGTCGATCGCCCCGCCGGGCACGGCCCAGTTGTCGTTGTCCGTCCGCCGGATCATGAGCAGATCCCCGTCGGCGTTGGTTACCACGACGTTCACGGATGGGACGAGACTGTTGGGCGCGGGAGCGTCCGGGTCGTTGTAGAAGTCGATCCGTTTGCCCATGGGTCAGGACTCTAGCGGCGTTGCCTCGTCCCAGGTCTTCTCGAAACTCCGCTCATACGTGCTGACCATGTCGCCCCCTGCCACCCGTCGAAGATGCAGGACGGGCGCGTCGCCGGCGGGCTGGCCGTACGCGTGGGTGTTGACCAGAAGCTGATCGTCGGCTCGGTAGATGGAGTTGTACAGCACGGTCTGATGGAGCCGTATCTCTGCTCCGGCGGGAACGAGTTTGCTGCTGTACCAATGGATGGCGTTGCGACAGCGCTCGATCTGGCTGTCACCCACGCCTTCATCCCGGCCGCGCTGGACAACATTCGGACAATCCGGAGCCCCGAGCAGAATCCGAACCCGGACGTCGGCGCGCGCCTTGTCTTCCAGGACCCGCATCAGGCCGTGATCGTCGTGGATGAACGTGCCGCTGTAGACGAGGATGCCGATCTCCTCTGAGGCCTCGGTGAACAGACGTCCCCAGATGTCGCGGGGGACGGCCCAGCGGTGCGGGTGGACCGTGATGATCTCGCTCTCGGACGCAGAGGCGACCTGTTCGAGGGTCAGGGCCTGCGGCCACAGGTAGCTCTCGTCTGTACCGAGGAAGGAAGCCGCAGCGTAACGATGCTTTCGGTACGGCTGTCGCCCTTGGGTGATCCACCGCTCGGCCGTCTTGGGGTCAACCTGGATCGCCTCGGCCAACTGGTCGATGTCGATGCCTTTTGCGAGCAAGGCCGCACGTAGCCGTTCGTTCGCCATCTCACCTGCTCCGGGGGACGTCTCAGGGACGTGGCCATCGTAGGCCGGACGTCTTGAACATGTCCCGTCGTGTAGTGATCTCGTCCTGACTCTCCGTCGCATTCTCGGTCTGCAAGCAAGAACCGTAGATCGAAAGGAGAGGTGATCCCATGACTGACGAGATCCACCCGGCCCCCAACTGCGAGTGCGGCGCACAGCTCAACGAGGGACAGACCCGCTGTCGCAAGTGCGCTGCCCGTGACCGCTACCTCAAGCGGCAGGCAGGCAAGAACAAGCGGCGCGGCGAGACCCGTCGTCCCCCGCGCGGCCCGCGCAACGGTGGCAAGGCTGGGGTGGTCTGGTCATGATCGCGCTCACCGCCGCCGCCGTGCTCGGCCTGAGCGTACTGATCGGCTTCGGGGCCATCGTCGTGAACATCCACCGCCACGACAGGGCGGCGATCTCCCAGCGATCTATGCGGGGTGTTCAGTGGACGTAGACAGGCGCTCCTCGACCCGCGCCAGCCGGACCGACAGCTCTTGTACGGCCGTGCGCAGCTCGGCGATCTCGTCAACGGCAACGTCGGCGTCCCGGACGAACACGCCCTTGCCTTGCTGGCCAACCACCAGACCCTCGGTACGCAACACCCTGACGGCCTCCTTCACCAGCGACAGCGAGGCGTCGTACTGCTCGGCGAGTTGGGTCGTCGACGGCAACGGGGCTCCGGGCGCGAGAGATCCGCCTCGGATCTGCGCACGCAGGTCGTCAGCGATCTGGAGGTAGCCGGGTCGCCCGGTGTTCTTAACCATCGCCCCCAATCTCACCACACCAAGCCACCCACGCCAACATTGACAACCAGGCCAACTAGGTTAACTATGTTGGCTATGACGAATAAGGAGGTCACACCCTATGCGTACCGTCCCCATCCCGGTGGATGTCAGCAAGCTCGCCATCACCTGCGTCAAAGCCCCGCGCCCGCGGATCCTCAACCGCGACACCGGCGAGATCAAGACCGACAAGAACGGCAACACCGTCTACGAGATCACCGCCTCGGTCGAAGACGAGTTCGGCCGAATCGAACTCATCAAGATCGGCATCACCGGCGAACCACCCATCAAGCCCGGAGACCCGGTCAACGCCGTCGGCCTGCTCGGCTACGTCTGGGAGATCGCCGGACGGTGGGGGATCGCCTACCGCGCCTCGGCCCTGCTCCCCGCACGGGAGGCCGCCGATGCCTGATCCGCTGCTCACGCTCGCAGTCCTGGCCGCTACGGCGGTCGGGTTGTGGGCCTGGCGCCGCTGGCACTACCCCTCCTTCTGGCTCACCCTCGGCTACCCGCTCATGGCGATCAGCGTCCGCGCCTCTTGGCGGCGGGTGGCCCTCGGCTGCAACCTGACCAAGAAGCGGCAACGCTGGTGGTTCACCACCGTCCCCGGCGCGATCGCCTCCACCGGCCTCGTCAAGGTCCGCCGCCGTTTCCAGCGGGTCGCCGTCGACACCAAGCCGTTCATGTGGCTGCCCATGCCGACCCGGTACGGCTGGCGTGTCACTCTGTGGACGCTGGAGGGCCAGATCCCTGGCGACTACGCCGAAGCCGCCGAACGGCTCGCGCACTCGTGGGGCGTCCACGCCGTCCGCGTCACCTCCGACAGGCCTGGTCGGGTACGGCTGGCCGCCACCATGCGCGACCCCCTGATCAAGGTCGACCAGCTTCCGCCCTCGCCCGACCTGCTCCAGGTCACGGTGGGACGGCTGGAGACCGGCAAGCCGTGGGTGGTCGACTTCCGTACGATCCCGCACTGGCTCAACGCCGGAGCCACCCAGTCCGGCAAATCCAACCTCGCCAACGCCCTCATCGTCGGCCTCGCTCCACAGCCGGTCGCCCTGGTCGGCTTCGACCTCAAGGGCGGCGTGGAGTTCACCCCCTACGCGCCCCGGCTGTCGGCCCTGGCCACCTCCCGCGCCGAATCGGTCGACCTGCTGTGCGACCTGGTCGGCCTAATGATCGACCGCATGGGCCTGTGCCGTCAGGCCGCCGCCCGCAACATCTGGCAACTCCCACCCGCCATCCGCCCGGTCCCCGTCGTCGTTCTGGTGGACGAGCTCGCCGAGCTCTACCTGATGGCCGACAAATCCGAGAAAGACGAGATCGCCCGCACGTCCACCGCTCTGCTACGGGTGGCACAGCTCGGGCGAGCGTTCGGCATCTACCTGTTCTGCTGCGGCCAACGCATCGGCTCCGACCTCGGCCCCGGCGTCACCGCCCTGCGCGCCCAGTGCTCGGGACGTATCTGCCACCGGGTCAACGACCCCGAAACCGCGACCATGACCCTCGGCGACCTCGACCCCGCCGCCCTGGCCTCCGCCCGCACCATCGCCGCCGAATCCCCCGGCGTCGCCATCGTCGCCTCCTCCGACGGCCAGTGGTACCGCGCCCGCTCCTTCTACGTCAGCGAGCACACCGCCGAACACGCCGCCTACGCACACGCCTATCTCACCCCGGCCTGGGACGAGATCACCGCCCACATACCCGTCAACGCCTGAAAGGGGGTGCAACGATGCGACGCTTCGCCTGCTGGCTGCTCGACACCGGCCCGATCCTCGTCCTGGCCGTCATCGCGGGTGCCGGATCGTTCACCCACATCCGCGACACCGCCGCCGACCACGGCCAAACCGGCTGGATGTCCTGGGCGGTGGCGGTGTGCATCGACCTCACCTATGTCATGGCCGCCCGCGAGCGTCAGCGCGATAAGAAGACCGAGCGGCCCCGGCGCGGCTGGATCTCCTGGCCGGTCCTCGTCCTGTCCGGCGGCGTCGTCCTGTCCCTGGCCGCCAACCTCGCCCAAGCACACCCGACGGTCTGGGGGTGGATCACCGCCGCGACTCCCGCGGGAGCGTTCCTGATCGCGGTCTCCATGCTGGAGCGCCGCGCGGCGAACCCTCGTCCCGAGCCGTCCCCGGCCCTCGTCCCCGTCCTGGCCGTCGAGGACGAGCCGCAGGACGGCCCCGCCCCAGCCCTGCTCGACTACGCCCGCCGCGTCGCTGACGAGCACCACGCCAAGCACGGCAAGCCCATCACCCGCGACGCCCTCCGCTCCCGCCTGGGCGTGTCCAACCAACTCGCCTCCGACCTACTGACCACCCTACGAACCGCCTAACCGAAGGGAGAACACCGATGACCAACCGAACCGCTCTCATCAGCGGCCTGCGCGACCTGGCCGCCTTCCTGGAGGCCAACCCCGATCTTCCAATCGCCCGCAACCTCACCGTCCACCACTTCCCCCGCCGCGCCGACGACACCCAACTGTGCGCCGAGGTCGACCAGATCGCCGCCCAACTCGGCACCGTGATCGACGCCGAAGAGCTCCCGCACGGCCACTACGGCACCTCGATCCACTTCGGCCCGGTCGAATACAAGGCCGTCGCCATCCTGTCCGCCGCCCGCGCCCAGTACGCCGCCGAAGACAGCTATCGCGGCTGCGTCGACCCCGAGTAGGAGAACCCGATCATGCGAATCCGCCTCGACGGAACCCGCGCCGAAATCGTCGACGCCCTGTTCCGCCTCCGCACCAACTTCACCGTCTCCGGAGTCTCCCGCGTCTACCCCGACCGTGGCCGCCCGCACCACTGGCGGATCTACGTCAACACCCTGCCCAAGCAAAGGAGGTGATCGCCCTGTACGGCTGCTGCACCTGCAACGGGACCGGCCTCTACGACAACCAGACGTGCCGCGACTGCGACGGCACCGGCATCGACAACCACGGCGCATAAAGCGCAGAACCCCCGGCCTGGCCGCACATCCGCCAAGACACACGCCAGGTCGGGGGCCATCCCCTCACCCGAACGAGCGAAAGGAGGTCTCCATCTTGCCCACGAACGCCCATGCCCTCAAGGGCTTGATATCCCGACTTAACGCCCCTGACTTCGACCGCTGGGCCGCCCAAATCCACGCCACCGCAGGATGCCGCCAACCCATCCACCTACGCGGCAAGGTCGAACACTGGGACACCGCCACGGGCACCCTGCTCCACCGCTACACCACGAGGAACGAACCTGACGGCGTCCTGCGCCTGCCGTGCAAGACCCGCCGCGCTTCCCGCTGCCCGGCCTGCGCCGAGGTCTACCGCGCCGACACCTACCACCTCATCCGCGCGGGTCTCATAGGCGGCAAGGGCGTCCCCGAGACCGTCACCAGTCACCCGACCCTGTTCGTGACGCTCACGGCCCCGTCCTTCGGCGCGGTCCACACCCGACGTGAGAAGAACAGCAAGGCCCTGCCGTGCCACGCCCGCCGCGACGCCTCCACCTGCCCACACGGCAAGGTCATCTCCTGTACGGCCAAGCACAACCCCGACGACGAGCGCCTCGGCGAACCGCTGTGCCCAGACTGCTACGACTACTCGGGCTCGGTCCTGTTCAACGCCCTGGCCCCACTGCTCTGGAAGCGCTTTGCCGACTCCCTGCGTCGCCACCTGGCCAAGCTTGGCGGCCTGGCCCTCAAAGACCTCCGCCACCACCTGACGCTCTCCTTCGCCAAGGTCGCCGAATATCAGCGGCGCGGCGTCGTCCACTTCCACGCCATCATTCGCCTCGACGGACCCGGTGGCCCTGCCCTTCCGCCTCCGGCTTGGGCGACGGCTGACGTTCTGGCGCAAGCCGTACAACATGCCGCTCGTGTCGTCAGCGCCCTCGTCCCCGCCCTCGACCAACAGCCGGCCCGCCTCCTCAGGTGGGGCCAACAGCTCGACATTCGCCCCATCACAATGACCGGCGACCTCACCGAGCAAGCCGTCGCGGGCTACATCGCCAAGTACGCCACCAAGGCAGCCGAATGCGTCGGCACTCTCGACCGCCGCATCAACCCTCTGGACAACCTCGACGCCTTCAACCTCCGCGAGCACCCCAAGCGCCTCATCGCCGAATGTATGAGGCTCGGCACCATCGAGGATCTCGCCGACCTCCGCCTTGCCGACTGGGCCCACATGCTCGGCTTCCGGGGTCACTTCTCCACAAGGTCCCGCAACTACTCGACCACCCTCGGCGCGATCCGGGCCGCCCGTGAAGACCACGCCCGCGACAACGAGATCACCACCGGACGGCTTCCGCTCTTCGACGAGGACACCGTCCTCGTGATCCGCGAGTGGGAGTACGCAGGCAAGGGCCACAGCGCCGGAGACCAACTCCTCGCTGACGCGCTGACCGGCTCCGCCGTACCAAGGGGCGGCCTATGACCCGGCTCCTGCTCACCGTCCCCGAGGCCGCCGAGACACTCGCCATCTCCCGCAGCAAGCTCTATCAGCTCTTGCACGCGGGTGCGCTCGCCTCGGTGCTCATCGGCGGCTCACGCCGCATCCCCCTGTCCGCCCTGCACGACTACGTCAACCACCTCGCCGACAAGGAGGCCGCAGCATGACCACGACCCTGATCGCCACGCCCGACGAGCCCAACCACGACCGCAAGCCCCGCACCGCCCGGCGACGCACCAGCGGCGAAGGAACTCTCTACCAGCGCACCGACGGACGGTGGGAAGGAGCCGCCTACGTCCCCACCACCGACGGGCAGGCCCGCCGCATCCGCGTCTACGGCAAGACCCGCCGCGAGGCCGCCGACAAACTCACCAAGAAGATCAACGACCACCGGCAGAAACTTCCCCTCCCGGCCCGCGACCCCGCACTCGGCGACTACCTGACCACCTGGCTCAACCACATCGCCGTACACAAGGTCCGCCCCAACACCCTGGCCCGCTACCGCGCCTGCCTCCGCCTCTACTTCCCCGCACCGCTGCTCAAGAAGAAGCTCAGTCAGCTCACCGCCAAGGACATCCGCCTGTGGCTCGATCAGCTCCGTGTCACCTGCCGCTGCTGCGCCCTGGGGACCGACACCACTCGCGATCCCCACGCCGCAGACCCGCAGAAGCGGCCCCGCTGCTGTGCCCTTGGCCGCTGCTGCCAGCGCTACCTGTCCCCGCTGACCATCCAGTACATTCACGCCCTGCTCCGCACAGCCCTGGAGCACGCTGTTCGCGAAGACGACCTCGCGCGCAACGTCGCCCGCAACGTCCAAGTCCCCGTCGGCCGTCAACAACGCACCGAACCCTTCAGCCCGGCCGAAGCCCGCACCTTCCTCGATGCCGCCCAAGGCTTCCGCCTGCACGCCCTGTTCGATCTCGCGCTGCGCACCGGCATGCGGCGCGGTGAACTGCTCGGCCTGCGCTGGAGCGACCTGGACCTAACCGGCGGCACCCTGGCCATCCGCCAGACACTCCAGTACGTCCCCGGCACCGGCCTGGTCATCACCCCGACCAAGACGCCCAGCTCCGAACGCCGGATCGCCCTGCCCCGCGAAACCATCGCCTCCCTGACCCGCCACCGCGCCCAGCAGCAGGCCGACCACACCGCCGCAGGACCGGCCTGGACAGAGACCGGCCTGGTCTTCACCACCAAGACCGGCGCGCCGCTCCAGCCCAGCAACGTCAACCGCGACTTCCACCAGCTCCTACGAGGAGCCGGACTCCGCAAGATCCGCTTCCACGACCTGAGACATTCGTGCGCCTCGCTCCTGCTGGATCAAGGCGTGGACCTCATCGTGATCAAGGAGCTCCTCGGCCACGCCCACATCGCCATCACCGCCGACGTCTACGCCCACGTCCGGCTCCGCCTCCAACGCGACGCCATCGAACGCATGTCCGGCGCACTCGACAAGCAGCCCGAACCGTAGCCGTCAGAAAACGATCACGACCACCGTAGCCGTCAACGTAGCCGTCAACAGCTAAGAAACCCCCGCTAGAATTGACTAGCGGGGGAGTCCTTAATCTAGAGAGTTCATCAGCGAATACCGCTAGTTTTCACTAGTCGAGCATCTCAGACCGAAACCAATCCTGGCCCTGTAGCCATTCTAGATAACGCTTATGGATGCGCAGGAGGCCATTCTGACTCGCTCGCTCCTCGAAAAACTCATCCAGGATCCGGAAGAGCCACACGTTCTTGGTTGGCGCCACTGCCTCGCCCGGAGATTCATCTCTAATGACTCTCTCCATTAGAGATGGCCACGCAAGATTGTTTCCATCACCAGCTCGAACGATTAGCCATTCCCGGAGGCCCAAGAGGGCGCCCCCCTCGGTGGCTGCATCGAACCCGAGTATGAAGGCTACGGCACCCTCATAGGATCCGTCCAAGCCGTGGACGTGCGGCCGCTGCGCGACTGACCGGAAGAGTGATCGATGATCCATCTACACGGCTCCTTAGAACGGGAACTCGTTCGGGAATAGATCCGTCCACAAGGACTTGTACTCGTTGACTGGAAGACCCGTTCTTCCCGTGAAAGCATCATAGACTCTCCCGTCTCGAACAACTACTTCGTGGTGACCCCATTGAGTCCACTCACCCCTATATCTTCCCAGGTTGGAAGTTCCAGGAGGCGCTTGGATACGATGAATTTCTCCTCCGATCTTACTCTGAATATCCCTAGCGACTGCTTCGCATCCACTTGAACCACAGATTTCGGAAGTCGGACGCGGCTTCCAGTTCGGGCCGAGATCTCCGCACGGTCCCGCATTGTGAACGAGAACTGCCTGGTCACCAGCCAGCACATAGTACGTATGGAGATCTTCGACCGTCATGTTGTGGACGCGCTGCACCGCGGTCCATTTGCGGATTGCGGCTACCTGGACGTACGTTCCTGCGGATGTACGGAGCCACATGCCCGGCTCGAGGTATCCATTCAGGCCTGTGATTGATCAGGCGTTTTGGGGTGGCATCCAAGGGTTCCCGGCCAGCGCGTCACGGAGAGCATCGAGTGGGTGGACGCCGTGGTTGCGGGCGGTGCCGAGGTAGGAGCGGATCAGGCAGTAGCGGGCAG